>JANNEY010000405.1:0-23252 GCA_031379235.1 Opitutaceae bacterium
GCCCGAGGCCGTGACCGAAAAGGTCGCGGTGCCGCCGATCGTTACCACCTGTGGCGATGGTTGGGTCGTGATGGCGGGGGCCGTCGCCGCCGCACCACCGGTGATGACGAACACAAGGGTGTCGGTCTGTGAGTAAGAACCATCCGTGCCCGTGACGCTGACAGTGAACGTTCCGCCCTGGGTTGGCACCCCAGTGATTACCGGGGCACCGGAGGCGACCCGACCGCCTTGCATTTCGGGAATCGTGCGCAGTCCCGGCGGGAGCGGACTGTCGATCGTGAAACTATTCGGCGGGGTCGGCGAACCCGTGATGGTGAAAGCCACGGTAAGCGGAAGTCCGACCGTGCCGGCCACAGGATTGATCGGATTTTGGACGAACTGCGTCGCGCCCGTGAGCGAGTGCACCGCGCCGAGGGTTCCGAGGGCGAGCCCCGCGCGCAGCAGTTCGGCGGGGCGGGACTTCAACACGAATTCCCCGGCGGAAACGACAACGCGGAGAGCCGGCGTGCGCTGGAGCAGCACCACCAGCAGAGTGGCCGGCAGGTTGAGCCAAACGGCGAAACGAAAAAACGGGCGAGACATCTTCATGAAAAAATAAAAAGGAGCGGGGCGCTTTCATAAGCCCGCCCCGAAGCGACGAAAGCGGTCTCCCGTAACCGGGCTGTTACCCCATCGTGGCGCACCCGGGTTAGAATCGCACGGTGAGCTGGGTCGCCAACAGGCGCGAGTAGTCGCGCCCACCGCTGTCGCCCTGTTGGAGGCTGAATTGCAGCTTGAGCTGAAGGTGGGGTGAGAATCGGAAGGCCGGCGCCAGCTCGAGCCGCGAGACCGGATTGCCCCAGCGCACAAACTCGGTGCCATTCGGAATGCTCCCGTAGATCTGCCGGCCCCAGCGCACGGCGCCGGAAAAACGCGGCGTAAAACGATATTTCGCCTCGGCGTAGCCAGCGAGGGTGTCGCCATCGCCAATGCCCGGGATTTCAAAGCGCGTCGCGTAGAGTTCCGCCCAGAGCTGCAAGTGGCGCCACGCAAACGTCAGATCCTGCGCGATCACGCGCTGACGGTAGTCGGAGCGCCTCCGGCCGATGGGCACGGTGGCTCCGGCGAACTCGCGGAGATAAACACCCTCGCTCGCCGAGATCCCCACATCCCACATCGGGTTCGGCCGGTAGCCGAGGCGAACACTCGTCGTCGGATGATTAATCTGCTCCCGCGCGTGGGCCCACGCGTCGGGGCGAGAAGACAACGAGCCCAGCTTGGCCTCCACGGCGTAACGGAAACGCCCAAGATCACCCGAAGCCGCCGCCCCGATCGCGTAGGACGGGCCCCACACGATCGGGAAGCGGCGATCCTTTTCTACGGCGGCCGTCGCGGGTTGGAGACCGGGCCGGACGTGGGCCCAGCGCAGCAGCGTGGCGCTCGCCGGCACAGCCTGTGTATCCCATAACGGCGTCAGGTTATCATACGGGAGTGGCGCGATCACGAACGGATCGGTCCAGGCGCCGTGGCGGCTGACCCAGTTGCCGACGACCGTGGCGAACTTGCCGAGTTGAAAATTGAGGTGCCGGCCGCCCAGGGGCGCGAATCGCAGCGCATATTCATCGAGTCGCACCCGGCCACCCGACGCCTCGGGATCGAATCCCCGGTCGGTGCGGAGCTGCGCGAAGGCGTAGGTGCGCGGCCCGAGCTGGACATCAAGAAACGTAGTGAGGCGCGGCGTAAAAAGCCTCCGGTCCTTGGTATCGATCACCCCCGGCCCAGGCTGCTGCAAAGAGTAAACTTCCAGATCGAGCAGGCCACTGACGCGGGCCCGGAGCCGACCCTCGTCGGCACTGAAAGTCAGCGTCTCCCGCAGCCGATCGAAGAACTCATCCGCGGCGACGGCCCGGAGTGCGATCCCGAGGAAGAGCAGACTGAGGCGGAGCGGTTTCACGCGACGGCGGGAGGAACGGGCGGCGGGGAATGTCGAAAAGAAACTTCGAACTCGGTCAAGGTTTCATCGGAACGAAGGAGACGCAAGTCACCGTGATGCAGCCGGGCGAGCTCGCGCGCTAGGTTGAGACCAAGCCCATAGCCGGGCACATTCTCACCCATGCCACTACGGTGGAATCGCTCGAAGATCATGGTCTGCGCATCGGGCGAAATCGGCCGGCCCGAGTTACCGACGACGAAACGCACCACGCCATCCGCCACCGCCGCGGTGAGCCGGATGCGACCACCGCGCCGGTTGTATTTACGGGCGTTCTCGAGGAGATTCTGGAGGATGATGGCCGTGTAGCGTTTCTCCCCGGCGATATGGAGGGCGGGCGGAAAATCCGTCTCGATGTTCAGTTCAAATTCGTCGGGCAGCGCCCCGAGATCATCGAGCGAGGCCTCGATGAGCCGACTGAGGTTCACCGGTGCCATCGCCAGCTTGAGCCGGCCCGCATCCATGCGCGACAACAGCAGGAGATCCTCAATCAGGCTGGAGAGGCGGTAAGTCTGGTGAATCAGCGCCGAAATTTCGGTGCATTCCTCCGGCGTGAGATTGTCCTTCGCCATCAGCTCCTCGAGCCCGGCCCGCAGCACGGTCACGGGCGTCTTCAACTGGTGCGAAGCATCGGCGGAAAAGCGCGCGGAGCGTTGCAGTTCCGCACTCGTCATCTCCAACGCCGCTTCGGCGCGCACGCGTTGCGTGCGGTTTTCCTCGGAGTCGACGGCGAGTTTTTCCACCGGGGCCGCGAGCCGCGCCGACACCACGTGGCTCCCTCCGAGGCCGACCATCAGGAGCAGCACGCCCGCGCCGAGCACCTGCCAGCGCAGTTGAGCCCGCCGCGCCTCGAGATCCGCCAGCGGAAAGACGCAGACTTCATAGGCGGCGGGATAAAGCGAATCGGGGTTGAGGCGTTGGGCGAAGAGCAGATGCGGCACACCGTCGAGTTCCACGCGCACGGGCGTAGTCTGATTCTCACGCACTTCGCGGGCGAGCACCGCCTCGGCCGCCAGCGGCAACGCGGCGGAATGGAGCCGACCCTCCACCTGCACCCCACTCTTCATGCCTGAGCGCGCATCCCGGTCGCCCACAGCAAACGGTTCGAATCCGAGCACCAACGCAGCAATCGGCTCCGCCGTATCGGAGGAGACAATCGGCATCGCAATGATCTCCAAAACCTCGGCCTCACCGCCCGCGACGTCGCGCGTGAGATAGCCGGCCTGGGGCACCGTGGGCAGCGCGGGCAGCGCAATCCGCCCGACTTCAGCAGCATTGAGCGCACCCACGGCGCGGGGATTGGGCGTGGCGATCACGGCCCCATCGCGCCCGAGGAACCGGTAGAACTGGGCGTGCAAACCGCCGGCCGAGCCGTCGGCAGACGAGACCATGAGGTCCCGCAGTTCATTCTCGGCACTCGGGTAAAGCAGATCGAGCGCGTCGTCTTCCAAGGCCGACTGGATTCGCGAACGGCGCACCAGCGTGCGACAGCGCTCGACCAGGCCCGCATGGCGGATCGCGCGGGTGTTGCGCAGAGCGGCGAGCTCGGCCTGAAACTCGCGCCGGAGGTCGTCTTCGACATTGCTCGCGAGACTGCGCTCGCCGAAGTAAAGGCCGAGCAGCGTGACCACCGACACGACGACCATCGTCGCCATCAGGAGCCGAGTGCGAAACCCCGCCACCCGCGTGGCCTGCAACTCGACCGGCGGGCTCACGGCGGGAAATCCACCGTCTGCGGCACGGGCCCTTCGATCAACACCGCCCGCGCTCTCGTCTGCTTGCTGTCGATCCAAGCCTTCAGGGTGTAGCGACCGGCCGGTAAACCGGTGAGGCGAAACGTGCCATCAGCCGACGTGATCACGAAGTGCGGCGTGTCCAGGACGAGAATCAGCGCCCGCATGTGTTCATGCACATCGCAGCGCAGGGTGACCAGTCCGGCCGCGTCAAAAATCTGCGCCGGCAAGGGCCGCTCGTCCGCCCGGTAACGCCCGAGGTCGAATCGTTTCGCCGGCGAGAACGAAAATATATTATGGAACGCGTCGTCCTGGTTCGGAAACTCGACCCGCGTGCCCACCTGCACCGGCAGCAACGAGGGCAGAAACGTGAGGTCCTTTTGCACAATCTGCGCGACCGCCGGCACGGCGGGCCGGGGAAAATCTCCCTCAAGGTAAACGATCGCCACGGGAGGATTGGTCGAGAGGACACCGGCCTTGGCAACGATTTCGTAACGCTGGTTGACAACCGGGGTGGCGCGCGCCTTCGGCAGCGTGACGCGGCCTTCGATCGTGGCCGCCACCGCCGGAAGAGAAAGGGTCGCCAGCAGGAGCAGGAAACGCGGAATCATGACGGAGCCTTCAAAGTGTAGCCGACTCCACGCAGGGTATGGATGAGTGCCGTGGAGAAGGATGAGTCGATTTTCTTCCGCAGCCGCGTGATGAAAATCTCGACCGTGCGGGTGTCGTATTCGTGGTCGCGCTGCCAGACTCGCTCACAGAGCTCCGTGCGTGAAAAAGGGCGCCCGGGCTCCTGCATGAGCACTTGCAACACATCGAACTCACGGGGGGACAGCGCGATGATTTTTCCCGCGCGGGTCACGCGACGGTGCCGGATGTCCATGTGCAGATCCGCGACCTTCAGCAGATCGGGCGAGCCGCTCGTGGCGCCACGGCGACCGAGCGCCTCAACCCGCGCGGCGAGTTCATCCATTGAAAACGGCTTGGCGAGGTAATCGTCGGCCCCGGCATGCAGGCCCTTCACGCGGTGCTCCACTTCACCGCGCGCGGTGAGAATCAGCACGCGCGCTGGACTCTGCACCTCGCGCAACCGCGCGAGCACCGAGAGACCATCAAGTCCCGGCAGGCTTAAATCCAGCAGCACAAGATCCGGCGGATCGTTGAGCGCAGCCTGCAGGCCTTCCGCACCGTCATGCAGCGTCGTCAACGTATGGCCGTGCCGCGTGAGGGCACGGGCGACGTGACCGGCCAGCTGGCGCTCATCTTCGATGACAAGGATTCTCATGCGGATGGCCCGGCAGAGACACCGCGCCATGGCGCGAGGATTTCCACGGCAGAGGCAGCGTCAAGCCACCGATGACATCCTGCGCTGGCAGTTCGCCAATTCCATCGCATGCAATCACCCGACTTCCGCCCTCAAGCGCCGACCGCCATGGCCGTCGTGTCAGTTGCACCCGCAACCGCTGCCACCCACCCCGCGTCCACCCGCGGCCGTCTCGCGCGAGAAAAAGGTGTGCTCGTTCATCATCGTGTGCAGCGGATCGCGGTCGGAGCGCAACGGATAACTCGCCAGCGTCGCCCGCTCCCACGGTTTCACGCGCGCAAGGTCAGTGCTGGCGCAACCGGAGAAAATGGCGGCCGCGGGCAGGACTAGGCTAAGAAAAAGGACGCGGGTTTTCATGGGGAAAATTATGATTTCGGCGCCAGGAGCGCTTCGATTTGCTGGCGCAGTTCGCGCTCGGTGGGTTCACCGTGATAGCCCTGATGGATGAAGCGCACACGACCATCGGGGCCGACCAGATAGGTGGTGGGCATCGCTGGCACGACCACCTGCTGCACGAGCTTTTGTTTCGCGTCATGCAGCACGGGAAACGGCGGCGCAAGTTTCTTGGCGAACGCTTTCGCGGCGGCCGCTTTTTCGTCGACGCTCACCGCCGCAATCACGAGTCCGCGGGCCGCGTAGTCGGCGTGCAGTTTCGCCATCATGGGGAACGACGCCTTGCACGGCGCGCACCACGACGCCCAGAAATCCACCAGCACGACTTTCCCACTCGTGGCCGGTAACTCGCCACCGGCGAGGTTGGCCACACCGGACGACGCCAACGCCGGAAAAAAATCTCCGACTTTCATCTCGGCGCGCGCCCCTGCAGTGAGGGCGAGCGCAAACGCCACGCCTCGAACGAAAAGTTTAGGCAGCGACATGGTGAAAAAATCCACGGGTCTGCGCCCGCACTTTGTCCGTGACAATTAAACCTTCTGCGCCCGGGCAGGCTTGGATGAAGTCGATGCCCTTCGGCACCCCGAGCACGAACGCCGTGGTTGAGAGCACACCGGCCTGAAGGCAACTCGACGCCACCACCGTCGCCTGCAAACAGCCGTTGGCCACCGGCCGGCCCGTGCGCGGATCGATGATGTGCCCGTAGCGCTTTCCCTCGACGACGAAGCGACGGATGTAGTCCCCCGACGAGGCCACGCCCTTCCCGACGATCGCGAGACTGGCGTTATGCGTGCCGGGATTCTGCGGGTCTTCGAGTCCGATGTGCCAAGCCGGCCGGTCAGGTGGGACTCCGACGGCACGCAGGTCATGGCCAAAATCCACCAGCGCGCTCGGGAGCCCGTGATCGGTTGCAATCTGCGCCGCGATATCGACGGCGTATTCTTTGCCGAAGCCGCCAAAGTCGAGCGCCATGCCGGCCACGGGCAAAAAAATCTTGCCCGGCGCGCGTTGGACTTTCTGCCAGCCAACGAGCGTGCGGGTCGCCTCAATCTCGCCGGCCGTCGGTAGGCGCGGCGTCTCGGCCTTGTAATTCCACAGCGTGATTAGCGGCAGGGCCGTCGGATCCAGCACACCCTGCGTCATGAAGTGCAGATTATCGCACAGCTTGAGCAGCCCCTCCATCTCCGGATCGACCGCGACCCAGTCGCGGCCCGCGGCGGCGTTGATACGGCTCACGAGACTGTCGGGCCGGAAGCGGGAATATTTCGCCTCGAACGCGGCCACCCAACTCACCACGGCGCGCTCAAAATCCGCTGCCTGGACCGCGCCGCCCGGCGCCGCGTATTGCACCTCGCACGTGGTGCCCAGCGCCGGAAACGAAAGCCGGCGCAACGGCACGCCCAAGGCCTGGCCGGGAGCAGGAGGCGGTGGCGCGCGACGAGACTGGGAGACAATTGACATCGGGATTACCAGGAAAATTTTCCCCCAGCCGTGACGATGTTGGCGCGACAGTAGGCGCTCTGCGGCGTGAGGCCATCCGTGCCGCGCATGTCGTAGCGCTCATACGCCGCGTCGAATTGCAGCGCCTCGGTGACGTTCCAAATCACCTTAAAACCGAAAGTGAAAGTCTTCATGGCAGAGAGCCGGTAGTCGGATGAATAGAACGGACCGTTCTCGCGCGGCTTGCCAGCCGCGGGCACGACGGACGTGCCATCCAGTTTGTAGTAATAGAAATTCGCCGCGTTCTGCTCGTAGAACCGCACGGCCGGCCGCAGCAAAAAGTGCGCGCCCAGATTTTGAAACCAGGCGAGGTCGAGCGTATGCGCATCGGTGCCGTAGGTATCGTGGTAAAAACGGTAGCTCGCATCGATCGCGCCGTGCGCCTCGGGAAACGCGCGATTAAGGCCAAACAGCACAATCCATTTTTCGCGATCCGCCGGACGGTTCTCGGCAAAGGTGAGCGGGAGCGAAACCCCGGGAAAAATCTCGGTATTTTTCTGCACGAGTTTGTAGGGATCGGCGAGGTAACCGTCCGTCCGGCCCCACGTGAGATTCGCCGTCACCGCCGTGCGTGGATCGAGGAGCTGCGTGACGCCGACGATGAGGTCGTTACCGCGTTTATTCGCGCGCTCCTTCTGGAAAAAGACCCGGAGATTGTCGTCGGTGCCCGCGACACCGGCGAGCAGCGTCGTATTCTTCTGGTTGAAATCGATCAGCGCGTTGAGCGACCAGCCTGTCGAAACGTAATCGCTCTCGCGGCTGTTGCCGACGCCGACCGCGATGTTGACGCGCTGAAACTGGCGCGAAAGCGCGGCGTTCCAGGACTTGCGCCGCTCCGTGAGCTTCGACAACGGCACCTGATCGCTGCCCGCTGGCGCCGGCTGCCCGTTGGGCGTGGCACCGGTGATGGCGTCGATGATGCCCTCGACCTTCAAGTGCGTGGCAGTGCCGAAATCCTTTTCAACCGAAGCCGCGTTGACTTTCACCGCGATGCGGCCGCCCGTTTCGCGGTAGTCCTGAAATTTGTAGCGCACGGCATCCTCAGCCCGCCCGACGCGCGGTGCCAGCCAGATGAGCAGCGACGACAGTGCAAGGGCGCGGCCCCGGGATACGGCGACGGATTTCATCTCGAATAGCATAAGTCAGTTCTGGAGAGCCTACAGGATTCAGCCGTCACGACCACGCAACGGAGGAAATGTAACGGTTCATTTGCAATCTCTGGTCCCGTCAACCTCGGCGAAATTCACTACCGGCGATACAGGCCCATGAGGCCGAATCTTGCCATCTTCAGCGGACGGTTTCCACGGCGGAAACGCGGAGGACCAGCGTCAGCTTGGAGGTGTCAGCCTGATTCGGCTGGAGCGTGAAACTCTCGATTCCGATGTAAGGCGCGCGCTTTTGCACATTCAGATAGAAGCGTTGTAACACGAGGTAATCCGCCTGCCGCACCTGAAATTCGACACTGTGCAAGGTGACCTGGCCGCTCGTGTCGGACTTCGGCGGGGTTGTTCCATAGCCATCACGGAGGCCCGCTTCGCTGGCGGCCTGATTGAGGGCTTCAACCAGACGAATTTGATCCAAGGTCTTGGCGGAGTCGAAACGGCTGGTCGATTTCTGGACGGCTACTTCGATTGCGCCCTGATTCTTCAGCCAGAGCTGCTGTTCTTCCAGGGTCGCCGTGGTGCTGCGTTGAGTGCGCCAGAATTCGCCAGCCCGCGTGCCAAAAGCCGAAAGCCACCAGAGGAGCCCCCCCAGAATAAAGACGAGGAGCAGCAGTTTCTCCCGCAGGAGTCGGCTCAGAAAATAGGCGCGCAGGGTGCGAATCATGGGGCGATGGAGTCAGCCGGCTTGATCGCGTCGGGCTTGAACGTGACGGTGAGGTCAAACGTGGCCGAGTTGCCGACCGTCGGACCGACGCGCTGGTCAACTTTCTGCACCGTCGGCAGCGTGCGCAGTCTGGCTTCGTAGACTCCGATTTGGCCCACGTTGGTGGATTTCGCCTGTCCCGTCATGGTGTAGAGGCCCGACTGGGTCGCGGTGAACAATCGGGTAAATTGGATTTCATCCGGCAGCTTACCATCTTCGAGCAAGACGGTGATCATCTCAAACGGCAGCAAACGCTTCGTCGCGAGTTCCTCGATCCGATTCGCCAGTCCCTGCGAGCTCTCGATTTTGTCGACCGTCGGCTTTTGCGCGCGCACTTTCGCGAGCCGGCCATCGTTCCATTTCTTGCCCGCGATCAGCGCCACGTCCCCCAGCCCGAGCAACAACACCATCGCGACACAGCCAAACGCCGCGCGCCAGAGCAGAAGGTCGCGCTTCCGGGCACTCCGCCGGGCGGTGAGTTCAGCCTTGTCGCGAACATCGAGCGCGGCCGCACCGGATGCACTGAAGCGAGAAACGAAATCTCCCGAGCGAAAAACGACCTCGCGATCACTCGCCGCGGCCTCGGCGACGAAGGGCGAATTGAGGTCGATCACTTTTTTACTCTCGCCGAGGTCACGCACGAGCTGGTCGCGAGCCTGCGCCTGCTGCTCCGGCGTGGCGTCGGGCACGAGGGGCTGGCAAAGCACCCGCGCGGGCACCGTCGATTTCGCCCAATGCACGGCCGTCAGGCCCTCGGCACTGTTAAATACAACCGTGGTCGCCGGGGCTATCTGCCCGCCCAAGAGCGCCACAAACGCCGGTAACACGAGTTCGGCTTCGGCCCACGCCGCGGTTTGTTCCGTCGTAAAGCGGCGGCGATACGCGGCGAACACCAACGCCTGTTCCGCCCCCGGCGTCCAAAACCAACCGTAGTAAAGCTGCGCGAGCGGAAAGGGCGCGACACTCTCAAGCGCGAGCTCGATCTGCCCAGCCGCCTCGCTAGCCGCAGCACCGGTTGCGACCGGCACGGCGCGAATGAAAAAGAGCGCGTCAGGCAGGAGCACCACCTTGGGAGGCGGTGGACCGGCGCGAAGAAAACTCAAAGGCGAGGCGCACATGAATTAGAGCAAGGGATTCAACCGCGGAGGCGGCGGAGGAGGAATTTCATCGTTTTCGCGAATTTCCAAGAGCGTAAACGGATACTTGAGACTGGCGGCGGATCCGCCCTTCTTCTCCGCCTGAGCGCGCGAAGCCGCGGCAACAGCTAGCCGCTTTTCCTCCTCGGCGGCGGATTTGGCGGCGGCAGTGGTGCGCACGGCTTTGGTGGCGGTCTGCTGCACCGTCTTTGCCCCGCCGGGTGGCGCGACCACGCAGGAGACGCGCAACTCGTTCCGCCCCTCACGGACCGTCACGTTGATGCGCAGCGCACTGATGGTGGCGGCAAACGCCGCCGTGTCGCCCGTTGGTCCCGCGATCCGCTGCGCATCGGCGGGATTCTGGAAAAATTGCGGCCCTTGTCGCTCGTAGGTGCCCGTGCCCTGGAGATATTCGCCGATGTTCCGCTGCTGCGTCGCGTCAAACTGCCCGAGGGCGGCCAGCGCATCCGGTTTGGCGGCATTGAGATTGGTCCGCGGAAAATCGAGTAACGAGACCACGTCGACCAGCCGCTTCCAAAGATCATTGGGCCGGCCATCGGCATCGAAAAACGTCTCTTTCACTTTCTCGATCGCCATGAGTTCCTGCCAAGAACGCAACGACCGACCGGGACTTTCAAAGGGCACGAGACCGGTGTCGTAATTCGGATGCAGCACCGTGGAGTAAACGTGGTCGCGCTTCATCCACCCGAGCAACGCGTCGGTGAGAGTCTCGGCGTCCGACTGGGAGAGCTCCCAGCTTTTGAAGAGGGTCGTAAGCACCGGCGCAGTTGCGTGAGGCAGGGAGATTTTCCCGCTCTCGTCTTCAAACATGATATCCACCACTCGGCCTTCGGTCGGTGTGTAGCCGGCAAACGTGAGCGGATCGCCCCACCCTTCCGCGGTGCTGCGCAGGCCGCTGCCAGCTTCGCGGAATTCATTGAGCACGCCGAGCGTCACTTCGAGCGCCGAATACGCCTCCGCGCGCAGCCGCCGCGTCACCACCTCCCGCTGATCGACGAGGAGATCGACCGCGGCTTTCTCCATGAACGCGAGCAGCGCAAACGTGGCGAACAACAGTGTGATCATCACGATGACGAGCACCGAGCCTTGGATTTTAGATTTTGAATTTTGGATTTTGGATTTCCGAAACGCGGGCGCGACGTGCCCGGCGGAAACGGCCGCCCATCGAGAATCGAGAATCGAAAGTCGAAAATTCATCGTGGTCAGAAGAGCGGCAACGCTTCACCCGACGCCGGGAGCGTGACCACGGCTTCACGCGTGAGCTTCGCATAGGCGAATTTCAGCCGTAGCCGCTGCGGGGTCAGCGGCTGGCCCTGCGAATCGTTTTTGAGCGTGGTCTCGGTGGTCCAACGATTGGTGTCGGCGTCGTAATAGTCGTAGCTCAGGCCCGACACGAGCGGCGTGACGACGGTTTCACGCGGCGCTTCGGTGTCGAAATTTTTCTCCAGCCGCGAATGCCACAACAAAACAAGTCCCTCGCCGCTCCGCGCCTGAAACGAGCACACCACCTCGGGCAACGGGCGCTCCGGCCACGTGAAAAGCCG
This sequence comes from Opitutaceae bacterium, assembly GCA_031379235.1. Lineage (GTDB taxonomy): Bacteria > Verrucomicrobiota > Verrucomicrobiia > Opitutales > Opitutaceae > ER46. The sequence goes on from JANNEY010000405.1 coordinate 11,487, forward strand.
GCTGCCGCCCGGCAGCTCGAACGTGAGCATTTTTTCCGTGAGCCCATTTTGCGGACGAATTTCCTGCAGTGCGATCGGCGTGGAATTAGCCCGGGCCGCGGGCGGCAGCGCGGCCGCGCGGAGTTCGTGTTCAAGAAACCGCGTGACCGCGCGCACGTGCTGTTCGAAGAGCCGCACATCCGTGCGCTGCCCCCAGAGTTCGCCCATCGAAAACACAAACGTGTTCATCGCCACCAGCAGTAAGCCGACGAGCGCAATCGAGACGATGATCTCGATCAGCGTGAAACCGGAATGGGTTTTCGGCTTTCGCTTTTCGCTTTTCGATTTCCGGTCGGTCGCGAACGAGGGCGGCGGGCCGCGACGGGCCGCGGCGGCGGCCAATCGAGAATCGAGCATCAAAAATAGAAAATTCATCACGCCTTCTTTTTGCCCTGCACCTCGGCGATCCGGGTCTTCACGTCTTCTTTCAGCTTGCCGCGCTCGGCGGCATCGATCGACCAAGTGGGACGGAGGAGCGTAAAGGTCTGGAGCGTTTTCTCCGCTTCCGGGCGCGAGGGTTCGGTAATCTCACAGGTGAAAACGACCGTGAAGACGTCCGGCATCAGCGTGGACGCGATCTCGACGCCCCAGCGCGCGCGACGGCCGCCCGCCGTGTCGAACTCGCCGCCTTGCTCCAGTTTCTTCCGGTCGCTCTCGCGCAAGACCTGCTGCCGTGCAAACGCGATGTCCTCATTGATCTGCATGCCGCGTGAAAGCACTTCGTAACTCGTGAGGACGTTGAGGTAAGAGGAACCCAGCGCCACCACCGCGAGCGCGAAGATACTCAATGCCACGAGCACCTCGATGAGAGTGAACCCGCCCTGCGCCTGCCTGAGAATATTGGCGCGCGCGTTCATTTCAGCGCGCCGAGAAGGCATTGGGATCAACGGGCGTGAGGACCGGCGCGCAGGTCCACGGGTCGATCGAAAGGATGTTTGCGCCACCCGCGCGCGAGAATTGAGCCCGGAAGGCCGTGCACGTGCCGTCGGAGTAGAACGTCACGAACGGCAGGGTCTGTGTCTCGAGCATCACCCCGCCGACGAGAATAACGCGACCACCCTTGGTGCCGCCGCCCAGAAATTCGATCGCCAGATCTCCGGCCGCGGCGGCGGCGGAAATCGGGAATGTCTTCAACGGCGTCTCCTCGCGCGTGAAACCGTCGGCAGCAAGCGTCGAGGGCGCGAGACCATCGATCAGAACGAAACGTTTTTTATCTTTTTCAAATTTCAACCGGACGTCGTGCCCGGACTTGAGCGCGGCCTTGCGGGCCTCCTGCACCGACTTCCAGAAAATCTCCGCCGGGGTGACGGGCTGGTCGCTGAGGAGCCGAGCCGAACTACCCACGAGGCCAGCCGCCAGCAAGCCCACGATCGCGATGGAGAGCAGCACCTCCAACAGAGTGAAGCCGGGAGATCGGGAGTGACGTGAGGCGGAAAGGAACACGGTGCGAGTGAGTGACGGGCGCCCGCAGCGAGAGGCGAACATCGCCCGGCTCGGAGATTATTTTCCGGCCGCGGGAGCGTTATCCCAATTACCGATGTCGTCAGCCGTGCCACTTTGTTTATCCGGTCCTTTCGACCAAATATCGTAGCCGTCCTTGTTGCGCGTCCCGGGGAAGGCGTATTGATAGGGCTCGCCCCAGTTGTCCTTGGGAAGTTTTCCGTCCGTCAAATAAGGTCCGCTCCAGCCCGGTTTCGATCCCGGATTGGCAACCAAGGCCTGCAATCCTTCCGCCGTCGACGGATAGCCTCCCATATGGATGCGGTAAGCCGTGAGCGGTGTCTTCACCCCGTTGATAAACAATTTCGTCGTGGCGCCCTGGGCATCACCAAAAATCTTGTCGACGTTGGTAATCGCGAGTGCGGCGAGCATGCCAACGATGGCGATGGCGACGAGAATTTCCAAAAGGGTAAAGGCCGACGCGCGGCGCAGGGCGGCACGCCCGGAGAGCTTGGGTAAGTAGCGCATGATGAAAAAAGATGGCGACGACCGTGCCGTTGTCGAGACGCGGGCGCGGCCCGATTGTTCCAGCGCACCGAGTTTTAGCTCAGGCGAGCGATTTTCCCCAAGATTTAGCGGGACACGCTGTGCTCCAGCGCCCAAACGGCATCGTCAGGGGTGCCGAACTTCTGATCCGGACCCGCGCTACGAACTTCCATCTGCTGACCGCTCAGAGCGTGGAAACGAAACGGCGTGCCCCAGCGGTCACAGAGTTCGCCGCGGGCATTCACGGCGCGATGACCACGCGGGAGAAAGGCGAAGCGCAGCGGATTGGCACCGGAAAGCGCGGCGGTAATTTCATTATTTTCCCCGACGGGATTGCCCGTGCGCGGGAAATTGGTCTGCCACGTCTCGAACAGCTCGTGGAGAATCCGCAGATCGCGCTGAATTGTGCCGGTGGGCGCATTGAGCTCGTCGGCCAGCCGGCTCTCACCCTCGAGCGGCGGCTCAGTCGCGGGAACGGGCACGGTCCCCGCCTTGGCGACGACCCGCGGCGGTCCGCCCTTAGACTCAACTGACGCGGAAGGCGGTGATGAGACGCGCCAACTCGAAAGCAAAAACACCAACCCGAGAATCGCCGCGACCGCAGACGCAGACCAAAAGGCGCGGCGACGGGTCATGCATTCATGAAACCGAGGTCGGGTTTCGCAAAGCGACCGATGTTCGGGAAGATCACCGGGAGGTTGGTCTGGCTGACGCCGAACCATTTCGCGAGCGTGGCAGCAAACTCGTCCACACTCGTGCTCGGAATCCAACGGCCACGGCCGGTATCGTCAGGACCACCGAACGCGAAGTTCGGCATCTTGCCGTAGATATCTCCACCCTTCACTGCGCCACCGAGCATGAAGTGATGACTGCCCCAACCGTGATCGGAGCCGTCGCCGTTGGTGTTGTAGGTGCGGCCAAAGTCGGAGGAGGTAAAGGCCGTGACCTGATTCTCCGCGCCGAGCTGCGTAAGCGCAGTGTAGAAGGCGTTCAACGATTGGCTGATATCACGCAGGAGGTTGGTGTGTGCACCGCTCACGGTGTTGCCGAGCACCACCTGATTGTCGTGGAGATCGAAGCCACCGATGCGGACAAAGAAAACCTGCCGCTTAAGGCCGAGCTGGCCCTGCGCATTGACCATGCGGGCCACCATGTGCAACTGCTGCGCAAGGCTGGTGTTGGGCACGGCGTTGAAAACAGCCTGCACCGGACTCGCCCCGGTTATCACGGTAGACAGCAGGGCGCTGTTGTTGAGGGCCCCATTGGTGATGCCACCGAAGGCGGTCTCGAAGAGGTTCCCGTTTTGCATCGCCATCGCATCGTTCAACGCGGCCGTGCGGAGGCCATTGACGGAGGTGCCGGTGCCGCTGCCCGTCAGGGCGATGGCACCGCCGTTGCCCACGGCATATTGAGATACGTTGCGGCCGACCTGAAACGTGTTCTGACCGTTCATCGTGAGCGACATTGAAATCCGATTGTTCGAATTCAGCGCGTTCAGCATATCGGCCACGCGACCGCCCCAGCCGGTCGCCACTTCGGAGAACGGTTTGTCGGACACACTGGTCTGCCACTCAACCTGCTGGTCGTTGTGGGAGAAGAGCTGCATCGGGCGCATGTCGGGCCGCGAATTGTAGAGCGCCTGCGTGAGCGGGTGGCTGAGCGTGCCGACATTCGCGAGGACGGCAAACTTGCCGCGATCGTAGAGGTTCTTCAGCTCGATCATCGCGGGATGCAGGCCCCAGGTGCGGCCATCCGTCGCGCTGGTCGTGACCGGAAGAATCGTGTTCTGCGGCAACGAAAGCACTCCACGGCCCGCGGCATAGGCGGCGTAGGTCGCGGCGTCGGTCGGCACGACGAGGTTGTTGGCGTCGTTACCACCGGCAAGGAACAGGCACACGAGCGCCTTGTAATCCGTCTGCGGGGCAGCGGCGCGCGACGGTGTGTCCGTGTTCGCGACGGCCCCCATCAACCGCAACTGTGCGATCGAGGAGAGCATGCCGGTCGCGCCGACCGAGGCGCAGCAGGCGCCGAGAAAATTACGGCGAGAAAGATCGGGAGTGGAGGCCTTGGAATTCATGGCGGTATTATTTCTGGATGGCACCCTGGGGAACAGAAACTGTGAGATAAATGATCGAGCGAACGCGCTCAAGGTCGGCCGCGCCATAAGTCGTGCCCGTGCCCGCGGGCATCGCGGTGATGGCGGCGACAAAACGGTCGGTGACGGCTTTCGGAAGCGCTCCCGCGGCGAGGACTAAGTTCGCGTAGTCCACGAGCGCCTGCGGTGTGCGGGCGAGCGCGAGCATGTTCGGATCGAAACGCACGCCCACCGTCGCCTCCGCTGGATTGTAGTTTGTCGTGGCACCGGGAATGCCCGAGCGTCCCGCGTAAATGTAGTTCCACAGCTGGTTCGGCATACTAATCGCGGTGGTATCGGTGACGATTTGATACTCGGGGGCGAACAGTCCCGCCGACGTCAGCAAACCCGGCTGCACAAAGTCCGGTTCGAAGAAATTAAAAACCGTCGGCGCGCGCAGCGCAGCCTGGGCCAGCGTTCCCTCGGGGTTAAAAATACTGAAGCGACCGTTGTTGGCGCCGCCATCGAAGGCTCGCAGAATCGCCGTCGCACGGAGCAGTGGCTCCTTGAGTTTACCGAAGCTCGCCGTCGCCGCGATCGCGGCCGAGCGGGCTTCGTAATCCATCAGGATCGTGCGCACCACCGCGCCGAGATCTCCGCGAACCCCACTGCCGTTGTTGGCGAAAGCCCGCGCGACCCGATACACATAGCCAGGGCTCGGGTTCGAAGTCACGAGGCGCTGAATCAGCTGACGGGAAACAAACGGCGCGATGTTCGGATGGTTGAACAAGGCATCGAGCGCATCTTTCAAATCTTTCGCGCCGCCCTGATTGGCGGGAATCGTAACGCCACCGATAATCGTCTTCGCGCCATCCTCATGGAACGCCGGGTAGAGCATCATTGGCTGCATGTAGTTCGTTCCCTCCGCGCGGAAATTCGGCACCAAGTTCGTGGAGTAGAACGCCCAGCCGGTGAAGATTTTCGCCATCTCCGTGATGGTCTTGTTATCGTAGGTCGGGATCGGAACGCCGAGCGGGTCTAGTTTGAGCGTGCCGTCCGGCTGCAATTGCACGAGGCCGACCGTGAAGAGCTGCATCACCTCACGCGCGTAGTTCTCGTCCGCCGCCGTCAGCATGGTGCCCGCGGCGTTGAAAGTCGCCTTGGCATTACGCAACGAGGAAAGATAGACACCCATCATCGGGCTGAGGGTGACATCCTCCAGCATCTGCCGGTAGTTGCCAAATGCCCCCTTCACCAAGATGTCGTAGTAATTCGCCACCGGGCGGGAATTGTTCGCCAAGGTTCCGTTTACGTCGGAGATGACAAGAATTTCGCTGAGGGCAAACGCCACGCGCTGCCGCAATTGATCGGGGGCCGAGAGGGCGAGCTTCCACCACGCCGCCTGGCGATTCTGCTGCGAATACTGCGGATTTTCCCCAACGCCCGTGTAGGCGCGATAGTCAGCCTCAAGTGCGTCGAGGTGCAACGAAGCAGGCAGCGCGATTTGCGCGGAGACCCACGCATTAAGATCGGCGAGCCTTTTCCCAGCAAGGGCATCAATTTCCGTTTTTGTCGGACCAAAGGTTGCCTGTGTGAGGAAGCGTGACGCCTCCACCGGAGTCAGCGCGCCGTCAGCGAGCGCAGGCGGAGCCGACGGCGTCGTGAACGCGAGCGCACCACTCGTTTGGATCAACGAGCCCCGCAACTCACCGGCTGGGTAGGCAGCCGACTCAACGCTGATGAAAAGACGACCGTCCTTCAGCGCCTGCACGATGTCGGCGGCGGAAAGCGCACCACTGCCTGTGATGACCCAGGAGAAACCGTTGACTTGGCCATTGGGAACTCGAACGAGTTCCACTCCGACCTCACCAGGAGAGCCAGAGCGCAGATAGGCGACCGTTTCGGGTGAGCTGAGGTTTGAGAAGGAAAGACTGACGACAGCGAAACGATTGTCAGAACTCAGCTGGACAGTCGCGGTGCCAAAAGCAGTCGAGGTCGTCGCCGTCGACGGCGGGCGCAACGCCGCCACGAACAGGGTGCCCGGATTGTAGAAGATCGTTACGGCCGCAGCACTCCGGTCACCGATCGTGTAGCCTGTGCCGGACGAAAGCTGCAGGGTCGTATCTTTATTAATCGTGTTCTCACCGCCGCCCGGAAGGGCAGAGATCACAACATTCGCGCTCGTCGCTCCGGCGGGAATCGTGACCGAACCGGAGAGCGCTGTGTAGTCGAGCCCGGGGATGGCCGTTCCACTCAACTGGTAATAAACGGTGAGCGGGAGCGCCGTGCTGCCCGTGCGGGAAATCACAAATATGCCGGGCGGCGCGCCTTTCGTGTCGGTCGTCGCCGTGCTCGTTCCGACATTGATCGAGACCGCGCTCTCGGAGGTCAGGTCATACACCTCGACCAAGGCTACGCCCGTCGTCGAACCCACTCCACTCACTTGCAGCGTGTAGCTTTTACCCGGTTCCAAATCGACGAGCAGCGCCGAATCGCGCGATCCGGCGGTAAACCCAAAGGCGCCCGCTTGGGTAAAGGCCGACGCCAGTGCTGCGGCATTGCCGGTGCCCCAGTCATCGTTCGCCGCGATTTGAGTGTTCGCACTGTCCAACAGAGCAATCGCCGGATTGGCGAGCACGCCGCTTACGCCGAAACTTCCAAGAGTTGGTCCGGCAGCGCGCACGAGAATTTTTCGCACCCCGCCACCCGGGGCCATGACCAATCCTGAGATGAGAATCCCCGCGCCCGTGCCGACTTGGGCCCGCGTGGAGAGATTCATCAAACGCGCCGGACCGGTGACGTCGTAAACTTCCACCAACGTGATGCCAGTCGAGTTCGCCACACCCGTCACCTGCGCCGTGTAAGCACCCGGCGCGAGCGTCACGGAAAGCGCCGCATCACGGCTATTGGCGGTGAACGGGAAAGCCCCAACGGAACTGAACGTCGTCGCCGTCGGCGGCGTCGTGCCCGCGGCTACAGTTTGCCAATTGTCGTTTGAAGCCACGAGTCGGGCGGGCGTGGCACTATCATAAAGATCAATGCGCGGATCACCGAGAGACCCAGCGACACCAAAGCCGGCAAGACCGGGCCCCACGGCGCGAATCAAAACATTCTTCGCTGGGCCGGCCCCAATGACAAACCCGACCACAGCGGTATTAGCCGTGCCAGTGCCGATTTGAGTTCGGGTGGAAAGATTCGAGACGCGCTGATCATCAGCGGCGTGGACAAAGCTCGAAGCGAAGATGGCACCGGCGAGAATCGCGCGGGCAAAGCCAAGTGTAGTTTTCATCGGACGAAGGAAAAATGTTTCAGGTTGGGGGGGGGTAGCTTTCCGGAAACGGACTGACTGGGAATAGATGAAAGCTGGAACGGACAGACATGCAAGTCCAGTGCGAGTTCTCTGATTGGCGTAAATACTCCATGAAGGACTATTGAGTCCGGAAACCACAGGCCAGCCGACGCGATCGGCCGCACCGAGCACCAACAAATCGAGCGAAGCACGCGATTGCGTCCTCGAAGGAAGGCCGCTTGATTCCCCGCCTCTCCCACGTGAACGGATTCTCCCGCACCGCTGCCATTATCTCTGCCATGGTCCTCGGTGCGTTACTGCCGCAGGCGCACGCATTCGCCGCCGGCATTCGCTGGCTTGTGATGGCGATGCTATTCCTCGTCTTTCTGCAAACGCGACTCACCCGGGCGGCCTTGAGCGGCCGGCATGTCATGTTGCTCGGAGCCAATCTCGCGGTGGGATTGAGTGCTTGGGGCCTCGGGAGCGTCTTGGCCGGACGCGACGTCGCGCTCGCCGCCTTTTTTTGCGGCATCACGCCAACGGCCATCGCGGCACCGGTGATTGTAAGTTTCCTGCGCGGGCGGGTGGACTTCGTGGTCGCGGCATTTCTGCTCACCAACGTGGCTATAGCTGCGCTGTTGCCGCTGCTCCTGCCCATCGTGCTCGCCCGGGCGACGCCGGAAGCCTTCGGCCAGGTCCTGGGCAGCGTGGGACTCGTCGTTTTTACTCCAATGGCTCTAGCTTGGATCGTGCGGGCGTTTCACCCCAACGCAGCGGCCTGGCCGGGGCGTTTGCGTAATCTCTCCTTTGGCATGTGGGTCACATCCCTCTTTCTGATTTCAGCCAACGCTTCTGATTTTCTGCGCCAACACGCCGATATGCCGCTCCAGTTGCTAACGCAGATTGCCGCGGCGTCACTCCTCGTGTGCGCGACGAGCTTCGCGCTCGGCCGCCTGATTGGCGGTAAGGAGTTCGGCCGCGAGGCCAGTCAGTCGCTCGGGCAGAAGAACACGACGTTCACCATCTACCTCGCCCTCACGTATGCGAGCCCCGTGGTCGCGCTCGGCCCGACGTTCTACGTCGTCTGGCACAACCTGTGGAACTCGTGGCAGCTCCACCGCGCCAGCCAGCGCGAGCGATCGCTGTAGGTCCGACTTAGCGATTCGCCTCAATTCAGCTCGGCCAGTTTCACATTCCGATACTCGCACTTCATCTTCACTCCCGGATGGATTTGCAGCCCAAGCGGGGCCGCCCCCGAGAATTTCGCATCCACGTATTCCGACGCCTTCGCCCCGTTGATCCAGCACGTGAACTTGTCGCCTTTGGCCTCGATGCGAAAGGTGTTCCACTCGCCCTCGGGCTTCATCAATTTCTTCGCCTCCTTCGCCTGGCCCGCCTCTGGATACGCCGGTTTTCCGCCCGTGTAGAACGACCCCGACATATCCACCCTCAGGCTGCCCGAAATGCCAAGCTGCAGTTGAATCTTGGGCTTGCGCATCTCTAGCCCAGTATCGACGCCACGATCGGTCTCGGCTTTCCAGCGGACATCGAACTCGATCACGAAATCGCCGTATTCCTTCTCGGTCCAGAGGTAGTTGCCCTTCATCGCCGCGTCGTTCTCACCGATGAGCACGCCCTTTTCGACGCGCCAGAACGGATTGTTCGCCGCCTCCTTCCAGCCCGTGAGATCCTTGCCGTTGAAGAGCGGCTTGAGATTCACCTTGGCGTCGGCCGCGAAGGCGACGGACACGGCAAACGTAGCGACACAGAAGAGGAGCGGGCGGGGATTCATGCCGTGGTTTGTGCAGGAAACCAGCGCGACAGGGAAGCGCCTTTTCCGCGGCCGGCCCCTACTCCTCACCCGCCGCTAATAGCTCTGGCACTTCGACCAGGCGAACACCCGGCAGCTGTTCCTCAAGCGCACGCACGAGCGCGGCGGTCATCTGCGCGAGCGTCATGAAGCCGAGCAGCTCCGAGGAAACGCGCGCCGAAGAAAAATAACGCCGCAACGCGTAAACCGGCACGAGCACCGTCGGCCAGCGCTGGCCCGGCTCCAAACCTACGACGATTGTAGAAATGTGCGATGAGCCCTCGCGCAGAGCAAAGCCTCGCCCTCCGCGCGCACCGCCAGATCCGCCTCACGACGAGCGCGGACTGCGTCGCGCGCGAAATCGGGGCGTGCCTCCGCATTCGCCGTCGTCCATGCTGCGTGCCTCGCCGTGATCCGCCGCCGCTTTCTACCCACCCGTCTCGCCCTCGCCTTCAGCTTGCCGTTGGCGGCCGCCGCCGCCGTCAACGCTCCGCTCGAACCGGCCCGGGAGCTGGCCGACCAAGTCCCGCCGACGATCATGGCGGCAATCTGGCCGGCCCATACCCCGCGGGCGCCCGCCGTTGTCGAGCGCGAGAGCCTCGGCGCCATTCTCGCCAAATACGCCGCCCATCCCGCCGGCGATCCCCAGATCTGCGAAAGTTTCACGGAGGCCGCGCGCCGGATTCTCGCCGGCGGCCCGGCGACCAAGCGCACGCCCGACGAAACCATCGCGGCGCTCGACGATCTCGCCGACGCGATCCTTGCCGGTATTTCGACGGCCCAAAAAAATGGCGGCGTCTTTGCCGGCTCGGAACTCGGCGCGCTCCAGAGCCGCGCCTATCTCGCCCGTTTTCATGCCCGCCGCACCGTCGCGGCCATGCACTACAATCTTTTCCTGCGCGGACTCCGCTTGGCCGAACTTGTCGCCGCCACCTACGCCGAAAAGGAAGCCGTGGCCGCGTGGCGCACGCTCCTCACTTTTCGCGCTCCGCCGGAAATCGCCGCCGCCCGCCGCGCCGAGTTGCCGCAACTCGAGCGGAGCCTCAAGGAACTCGAGGAACAGTGCTGCCCGCCCGACGAAGCGATCCTGCGCGAAAAAGTCTGGCAGCCCGTGCGCCCACCGGCCAACTCGGGCGTGTTTGCAAAATGATTGGCATCGCGAGGTTCGCGCAGCGCCCCGTGACGATCTAGTTTCTCCGGTCCGAACGCGAACACGATCCCGCTCGCCAGCAGGAACTGGAATGGAGCCGCGCTGATAAATTTGCCCGGATCGAAAAAATCTCGGCCAGCGCCTCCTTGTCCGCCGCAGCATCGGCGACCGCCCGAGGTGAACATCCGTGCCACGCTCCCCAGCAAAGATTTCGCATGACCGATGCCGCTTTTTCGCGTTCCTTGCACTGCCGCTGCTCCGATTCCCCCCCCCCCCCGGCCCTACTTCCCCATGCGCACGCTCGTCACCCTGCTTTTACTCCTTTCAACCGGCTCCATACTCCGCGCCGCCTCCGCCGCACCGCCGAACATCGTCATCATCCTGTGCGACGATCTCGGTTACGGCGATGTCAAGGCCAACAACCCCGCGTGCAAAATCGTCACGCCGCACATGGACCGCATCGCGCGCGAGGGCGTGCGGTTCACCGATGCGCACACGCCGTCGTCCGTCTGCACGCCGACGCGCTACGGACTCCTCACCGGCCGCTACAACTGGCGCACCAAACTCCAGTCCGGCGTCCTCGGCGGCCTCTCGCCGCGCCTCATCGAGCCGGGCCGCGAGACACTCGCGTCGTTGCTCAAGGCCCAAGGCTACCACACCACAGCAGTCGGCAAATGGCACCTCGGCATGGACTGGGTGAAGCTGCCGGGGAAAACCGTCGCCGAGCTTTCGGTCGAAACGCCCGAGCAGGTGCGCAACGTCGATTACGCGAAGCCCATCGCCAACGGCCCGACAAGCGTCGGCTTCGATCGCTACTTTGGCATCAGCGCCTCGCTCGACATGGTGCCCTACGCGTTCATCGAAAACGACCGCGTCACCATGCAGCCCACGCTCGACCGCACCTGGCCGCTGCATCCCGGCTACGATCCCAATTGCCGCGTCGGCCCCGCCGCGCCCGGCTTCGAGGTCGAGCACGTTCTCCCCGAATTCACGCGCCAGGCCGTCAACACCATCACCGAGCGCGCACGCACCGGCCAGCCGTTCTTCCTCTACCTGCCGCTCGCCTCGCCGCACACGCCCATCGCGCCGAACAAGGAGTGGATCGGGAAAAGCGGCCTCAACCTCTACGCCGACTTCGTGATGGAGACCGACGCCGCCGTCGGCCAAATCCTCGCCGCGCTCGACCGCGCCGGCGTCGCCGACAACACGCTCATCGTCTTCACGAGTGACAACGGCTGCTCGCCCTCCGCGAAAATCGAGGTGCTCGCCGAAAAGGGCCACGCCGTGAGCGGCCCACTGCGCGGCCACAAGGCCGACGTGTTCGACGGCGGCCACCGCGTGCCGTTCTTCGTGCGCTGGCCCGCGAAAGTGAAACCCGCCGTGAGCGACCAGCTCGTGTGCCTCACGGATATCTTCGC
>JANNEY010000464.1:0-42609 GCA_031379235.1 Opitutaceae bacterium
GCGAAGAGCAGATCGTCGGGAAAGCGGGTGAGCTTGTTCGGACGCGGGAGGGCGGCGACTTGGGCCGCGGAGAGCGCGGAGATGTCGCGGCCGTAGCCAACGAGCTTGCGCGAATCGAGCGGCACCTGGGTGTTGTAGAGCGACTGGAGGCCCTTGCGCTCGTAGTGGAACTGCACTGGCGTTTCGTGAAAATCGATCGCGATGTAGGCGGCGCCGTCGCGCATGACCGGGCGGATGGGACCAATGATACGGTTGACCGCGCCGTTGCCGGCAAAGGTGAACGGCACATCGGTCGCGCCGAGAATCTGCGAGCCTGGCGACCACGCGGTGTGCCCGCGGCCCATAAACGTTTTTGAGGCGGTGATTCGGAGGTAGAATTCCTCATCGGGCCGCTCGACGCGCAGCATAAGGAAATTTCCGAGGCCCGTCATGTCCTGCCGGGGCGTGTAGGGATCGGCCTCGGACTGGAAGAGGGCGATGCGGTTGCGGTCGCCGAGGTAGTAGTGGTGGCCGCGGTTGGTGTGCACGAACACGAGGTGGTTTTTCGTGTCGGCGGCGGGGCGAAATTTGAAAAACGATGGCGCGCGCGCGCCGGGCTCGATGTTGAGCTTGTTGAAGAGACCGAGCGACTCATCGAGCATGAGGTAGCCATCGGTGTCGCCGGGGCGGGCGTTGTTGAGTTTAGGCGCGAGAAACGACGTCTCGAACAAGTGGTGCGTTTGCGTGACCAGGGCGTCGCGGTCGGCCAGCATCTTGCGCGTGCGCAGCAGATCGCCGATGCGCGGGTGAATGCTGACAAACGAATCGCCGAGCTGCTCATACTCGATCGGCGCGATCTGCTGGTAGTAGTCGCGGGCGAGGAAGCGCAGGTCGGTGCCGCGCAGCTGGAGCGCGGCGACCTTGGCGGCGACGAGATTGTTGATGTCGGCGAGCAGGCGCGTGTGCGGCGGCACGGCGGGCGGCTGCGTGCCGAGGATAGAGGCGAGCTTGGCTTCGGTGATGCCGCCGGCCTTACGTCCGAGCGAGGCCTGCGTGTAGAACAGCGCGGTCGGGGCGCAGCAGGCGAGGGCGACGAGCACGCCGAGCGGCGCGGTGAGGCGCGGGCGCGGGAGTTTCAGCAACGCGCACGCGAGCGATGCGGCGAGCGCGGGCTGCATCCACATCGCGACTTTGTAGACGCCGAAATCATTGCCGTGCGTGAGGAGATACACCGACAAGCTGAATTGCACGAGAAGGAGAAGAGCCGCAGGGGTGAAGCGCAGCGCTTCTCGGAGCGCAAAGGCGAGAGCGGTGGCGAGGGTAATCAGACCTGCCGCAATGGTGAGCGTGGTGAACGGTTCTGCAAAATTGAGCGCCAGCGGCATCAACCCAAAGAGGTTCGCCAGACCCGTCGGAATCATGAAATACGGAAACAGCGACAATGAGAGGTCGACGCTGCGAAAACCCGAACCCATTTGCAGGATAACGGTAAAAACATAGGAGAGGACGTTATACCGCAGAATGATGAGCGCACCGACGCTCCCGTAAATGATCAGACCGATACGCCCAAACGGAACAGAAGCGGTGGCAGTGCGTGCATGCTGCCAGATGCGGTGAAGCAACGGACCGGACGTAGCACTTCGGTTTCGGCGATAGTTCCGCAGCCATTCGCCGAGCATCACGAGCAATGTGGTGACAACCGGAAACGAAGATACCTCAGGGTAGAATGCCGCCACGCCTGAACCGATAATGGCGGCCGTGAGGATGTGAGGCACGAGCCGACGCCGAGTATTCGGAAGTGAGGTCGTCAGAATTGCGGCGGTCGCTAGGATCAGCCCCAGCCCTCCGACCTGGGCGATTAGCTGGTAGAGCGTGCCCAGCATGAAGAGCGGGCTGATGGCGAGCAGCGCCATCGCGATGAGGGCGCGACGCCGCCAGCGGCCGTGGTGGAGCACGAGTGCGGCGGCGGAGCAAAGTTGAATCAGCCCCAGCCCCACGATCACCGGCATGAAGATGCCGAGGGATTTCACGCCGGTCAGCGCCGAGATCCACGCCAGGGTGATCTCGCTGCCAAAGCGCATGAGGCCGGGCACGTGCATGAACCAGTAGTATTGCGCGATGTCGGTGCCGGTGAGTTCCTCCATCGTCGGCACGCGCCAGAACGCGAAGTCGCGGAAACGTTCGGCGGCGAGACAGTAGTTGATGTAGTCGTCGTTGACGTAGCTCAGCCACCCGAAGCCGAAACGCAGCATCGGCCAGCCGGTCCACAGCAGCGAAAAAAACGCGACGCCGAGAAAGGGCGTGAGCGCGCGCCACGGCACGGTGGGCCGGCGCCACCAAAAAATCACCGCGGACAAAATAGCCAGACCCAGCGTGAGCGGCCACGCGAAGGAACCGATGGGGAGTCCGGCCTGATTGAAAACCATGAGCGCCAGCACGACGGCGGCGAGCCCCATGGCGGGGGCGAGCAGCCAGGCGCGCAGGATACCGCCCCGCCAGCCGCAGAGGGCCAGCGTCGCCCGGCCGGTGAAGGCGAGGAACAGCAGGAAGACGAAGGAGAGCGCGAGGGCCGGCATGAACCGTTCTGCCTATCTTGCTTCAGTGCCGGTGCGCAACTGCGGACCGCACAAACTCGCCGCAGGCGGTGTGGGCGCGTTGGGCGAGCGCGACGGGCGGTGCAGCGGGTTTGGCGGCGGCGAGCGCCCGTGTGACGCTGGCTTCGTTGGCGGCCGTCGCGAGCAGCGGTGTGTGCAGGGCGTGAGCCGCACCACGCAGTTTTTCGTTGGTGGAGAGCACGACGATTTTCGAACCGGCCCATGCACCGGCCAAGGCCGCGTGATAGCGCGCCGTGACAAGCCATTCAGCACTTGGCCAGCGCGTAAGCACGTCTTTCAGCTCGGTGCCGGGGTGCTCGGGATTGAGTAGATTCCAACGAGCTTGTTCGACGGGTGGGAGATTGGCGTGCATCTCCCGCTCCGCGCCGGGCAGCTGACGCGATTCCTGCACGAGCCAGATGCACTCGGTGGCGGGAAGGGAACGCAGGGCGTCGAGGCACGCGGTCTGGCCCGGCCAGGTGCCGTAGTTGAAATTGGCGACGAAAGTCAGCCGCCGCGGCTGGGCCGGCGGTGGCGGGCAGTTGCGGAAAAAAATATGCGCCATGTCGGCCGCGGCGCGGATGGGTGGGGGCGACGGCAGGGAACGGAGCCGCTCGGCGGATTCATCGTCACGCGTCCAGATGCCGGCGGCATGGGTGCAGAGCCGGCGCACCTCAGGGTCCGCGAGTTCGGTCAGCGATTGCGCGCCGACGCCGAGAAAATACATCGGCTTGCCCGCTTCCTGACACAGTTCGGCTTCCGCGACGAGGTGATCGACGAACCAGCGGGACAGGGCGATTTGAAAAGGCGAACCGCCCAGACCGAGCCACGCATCGCACTCGGCGACGCAACGAGCGCGCTCCCGATTCTCGTAGGGCAGCCACGTGATGGAGGGGAAGCGTTGTTGCAGCGGTTCGAGGGCAAACGGCACGCAGCAGGTGAAGGTAGCTTCGGGCGCGTGGTCGCGCATCGCGGCGAGAAATCCTGCGAGCATGAAATCATCGCCGAGGTTGCCCGCACCGTAGAAATGGTGGCCGAGGTGGATGCGCACCCTAGGCGTTTGCCCGGAACCGGCCTAGAATGCGAGCGTGGCTTTGAGGTGCGCGTTGGAACGCGCGGCGGGCTTCACCGGCAAGTCGGTGATCTGCCAGGCATAGTCGGCGGTCAGCGAGAAATTCGTGGACAGGCTGGCGCGCACACCCACGCCGGCACCGGCGAGGGCGACGCGTTTTTGATCACTGACGTCCTTCTTATACACGTAGGTCTTGCCCGCATCGATGAAACCCAGCGGACGGATTTCGAGCGGCCCGCGGGTCTTGGAAATGAACGGCAGGGCTTTTTTCCACGCAGGCGCGAAGAGCTCGCCTGACATCACGAAGCCGTGATCGCCGCCCGAAGTGCTTTCGTTGAAGCCGCGGACGGTTGAGGCACCGCCGATGTTGAGTTGCTCGCTGGAAAGAAGGTTGGCTTGCGAAAGCTGTGCGACGCCGCGCGCCATGAAATCCCAGCCCGGCATGAGAGTGACGAGCCGCTGCATGGACACGCTGCCGTAGATGTAGCCAGCACGCGCCCCGGGCCGGGCGCTGTCTTTGGTGAGATCGAAACGACGCGAGTCGAAGGCTTGGTCGGTGTTGCGGGCATTGATGCCGCCGGGACTCATCACGAGATTCACCCCGAAAGCCCACGCGCCGCGCTTGTCGCGTCGCACGGCGGAAAAGCCGGTGGTGAATTGAAAGATGTCGGTCTTGGTCGCCTGCACCGACTGCCCGCCGTAAGCGAGGTTGTTGTTACTCTCCTTGAAGTTAATCGCGGCGAATGCCTCGAGCGAGTTGTCGCCGGTGCGCAGCGGCATGGTGTAGCGAAGATCGGCCGTAATGGTCTCGGCGTTCTGGGCGATCACGCCGCCGAAGAACGTCGGCCGGGCGTTGAGAATTGAAGCACTCGCCTGCAGGTAATGGCGCCATGGCAGGGGAATGCGGTAGTCGAGCCCGTGGGCTTCGAAAACCCTGGGCTGATCGGAGGTGATGTATTGATAGGAGAGCGTGTGATCCCGGCCCCACATATTGGCGTAGCTGAGGGCGCCGACGAAGCGGTGATCACCCGTGGCCAGATTACCGCCGTTGTCGTAGGTGGTGACAAATTTGAGCGGAATCGCCTCCTGCACAATGATGGTGAGATCGGCCTCGCTGCTATTGGGCACTTGATCGAGCTTCACATGCACGCGCCGGAACGGGTTGTTGTTCGTCCACCCGATTGCCTGCTCGAGATCGGAGATCCGGAAGACCTGGTCCTTTTCGATTTGGAGTTTCTGGCGCAGCAGCGACTCGCTGAACCACTTCGTGCCCTGCATATTGATGTTGCGGATCTTTAGCTTGGAGGCGGCGGTCAGCGGCACGCTCTTGGCCTGGGCACCTAGCACAGCGATGACGCGCACGGTGCCATCGGCGATATTCTGGCTGGGAATGATTGCCGTCGCAGAGGGATACTCGCGCTGGCGAAAGAAGTTTTCGACGACTTGCGCAATGGCGGCGAGCAAGCGTTCGTCAATGGGGCGATTCTCACCCGGAGTCAGCCGTTTGCCTAGTTCCGCGAGGTCGAATTGGCGGAAGGCGGGCGTGAGGACGACGAACGACGCGTTGGGCGGCAGGTTGATTGCTTGGAGGACCTCGACGCTGTCCGCGATGATGATGCGACGCAACGGCCGGCCGGCCGTCGGGGTCGCGGGTGCGGTCGCAGAGTCGGGCGCAGCGGGGGCGGGAACGAGCGCAGTGGCGGCGGAGTTGGCCGCAGGGCTAGGACTTGACGCACCGGTAGTTGGGGCCGCGGCGGCAGCCAACGGAGTGTGAGCCAGCAGCCAGAAAAGGCTGGCACAGCGGGCGGGAGTTTTTTTCCAAGGAATCATCGCGCGAATCGAGACCTGTGGCTGCGGGCATTGTTCATTGCAACGCAAGAAACCTAGGGCCGAATGGCGGTGCTTTTCCGGCTGTGGCAGTGATCGGCAAAGTGGCAGACCGACGGCCCGCGGGTTCGCGGGCAGGCGATCGAATCGCACGTGGCGTGGCTCAGAATCGCAATGGCTTCCCCGATTTCAGTAGCTCAAGCCGTTGGGCGAAGACCTCGCTGGCGGGGTCGTTGCGAAGGCGTCCGTTGGTCAAAGCCCGATCCGCGGCGTCAATGGCGTCCTGCAAGCGACCGAGCTCGGCGAGAGCGCCGGAGAGCACGCTGAGGTAGGCCGGAGTGTTGGGCTGGGCCTTCAGGATTTGCTGGGCGAGGTCGAGGGATTCCTGCCCGTTGCGAACGCCGTCCACTTTACTCGTGCCGAGAATCCAAGCGAGGTAGCTGGCGAGATCCGAAGTCGGTTGGTCGGCTAGAGCCGCGCGATAGACGCGAACCGCATAAGCGTGCTGGCCTTGATCGTAGAGCGCTTTCGCGGCTGCGCCGTAGAGGTTCGGGCGCAGGTTGGCGGCGGCGAGCGAGATACCCTTGAGCATCGCGTCGGTGGCCTCAGGCCAGGACTTGCGGGCGATGAGCAGCTCTCCCTTACTGAGCCACGGCTCGTAGAACTGGGGCCATTGCTTGAGGATACCATCAAGGTTTTTCTCCGCGTCATCGATCGCACCCCCGGCGACCTGTGATTTGACCAGATTGAAGAGTGCCTCGGGCATCGTTTGCTGAAAGTTAACCTTAAACAGCATGAGAACCGGCTTGAGTGATACCAAGTCGGCGGGCACGGCGTAGGGGATCATCTGCAGCCACTGGGGCACGACTTTCTCGTAGAGAATGCGATAGCCGAAACAGCGCTTCACCTCTTCGTCAGTCGCGCCCGGATTGAGCAACCGATAATACTGCACGATAAAATTCTCCTCCATCAGCATAGCGATGTGGGTGACCTGGTGCTCTTGGATGAGCTTGGCGGCCTCGGCTTCGGACTTTGCGGCGAATATGCTGGCGGCTGCCTTTAGCCCGGCGCCGTTTTCCCAATAGAGGGTGCCGAGGGTCTTAAATCGTCCGTAGTAGCCGATGGACGTGGAGGCGTTCGGGCTGGCGAGGACGGTCATCTCGCCGCGTGGCTGAGTAGAGCGGAGTGCGCCCGCGATATCGCGGCTTATGCACGCCGCGGCATCTTTCGGGGAGACTTGCTTGGCCGCGAGCTGCTTTGATGCGCCGGCGTAGCGTGAATAGGCTCCGGGCACAAACAAGATACCGACCATGGCAAGCGCTGCGATCCAGCGAACCATGAGTTGGAGTGGCGCAGTCCAAGCCGCCAAGACGACGATCGCGAGACACACTTGAACGGCCGCAGCGTTGAGCAACCAACGCGATTGCCAGATCGCCATGGCGATCAGGAGGGTCGCCGCAAACGTAGCGAACCAAAGAATAATGGGGGCCTCGCGCCGTCGGTAGCTAAGGGTGGCGATGCCAGCGATGAGGGGTAGACTCCCAAGTCCAGCGACTTGGAGAAGGGTGCTGTTGTCGAATCCCTGAAACGTGCGCCACAGCGGAAGAAATTCTTGGATGTAGTCGTTGTGGAGGCGGGACATGAACGGATCCAATACGACAAACACCCGAGCACCGCCGATGACGATGACGGCCGGCGCAGCGCAGACCGCTAGCGCAGGCCAAACGAATTGTTTGAGATTGGACCAGCGATGTTCTGGTGGCGACAGCCAGCGCTCAGAAACCAAGGCAATCAACTCTCCGCCACCTAACCACGCGAGCGCGTGCAGCGGATGGTTGGGCTCCAGCCGCATTCCCATGTGTTGCGGAAAGTATTCCAGTAGGTAAAAGAAGAAACTGAATCCCGCGCCGACCCGGCCCCAGAGGCGCCAGACGTGAGCGTCAAAACTAGCACCCTGCGCCCGCGCCGCACGGCCCTGTGCGACTGTTGCCAGCAGCCCGGCGAATCCGACTAAGGCGATGGGGGGAATAACGGAAGCAGCGCTAACCCAAAGTCCGCAGGCCCCCGAAAAGGCGGAGAAAATCGCAGCGGTGCGTGCTTTTTCAGCCGACTCCGGCAGGACCATTGCTTTGCCGGTTTGCGACGTTTTCCACCACCCGCCTCCCATAAATACCGCTCCGAGCATCAACCCGAGAACTGAAACCATGAGCAAACCATGATGATCGACGTAGCTCGGGAAGAACCCTTCATACATCCGATCGTGAAACGCCATCGCGATGGCGACAATTACGCCGAGAATCACACCACCGCGTTTGGTGGCCCAAGCGGACATTAGTATTAGCAAAACTAGCTGCGCCGTGGGGTTTAGCCAGAGGGTCGCACATTCCACAGAATACTCGATCGGGTATCCCGTGAACAAATGATGTAACTTGCCGGCGCCCGCGATACACCATGCCCAAGCCGAGTTCCAGTGGACTTCTCTTCCTCCTGGCGCGTTATCAATCGTAGTATGCCGGAGTCTGAAGTCCTTGCCTTCAATAAGGGCTAGCGAATGACGAACCCATACTAAAGCATCCGCTGCAAAAGCAGGGTAAGGTCGCTTCAGCGGCGTTGGCGCCACTTGAGAACCTCGTAGGCCAAGCGCCCCGGTGGTCGTGAGATACTCTCGCACGATCGACGCTTGGCTGAAAATCGCGTAGGCGGTCAGGACCCAAACCGAGACGAGCACTAACCATCGGGTCCGATAACTTTCGTGGCTCAATTGCATGGCGTGATAATTCTAAGAAATATGCGAAATCTATCTAGGGGGTGACAATCACGGGGCACCTTGCCGAGCGAAAAAGAACCCCGGCATGGTTTCTTAGCGCCATGTGCTGGAAACGACCGGGAGGGGTAGCATGCACCTAGAGAGCACCGAGAGTTAGTGGATGCCACTAGGTGGCGTTAAAGAGAATGAATCTCTCTCCTGGATTCGTGCGCAGGCGGGTCTTAGTAATAGCCATTCATTTACAGCGAGGCTCTGGCGGCAAATATTTTCTTGCCAGACCTATCGATCCACCCACAGCTCTCCCGTGTTAGGCGTAATCTAGTCACAACCTGTTTAGTCATCACAAATGAAAAAAGCACCTCCTGTTAGGTTATCTCTTCGCAAATTGTTTATTGCGATGCTGGCTGTAGGGCCAGTGGCGATACTTCCGAGTCCGCTCCTAGCGGCACTCCCGACCTATAACTCTGGCACCAATTCCGGTTCCTTCACTGCGACGAATGGCTCGGTTACGCTGGCGACCTCTGGCGCGTCCGCGACCATCTCGACCACGGATCGCTCGGTGCTCGTTTGGAGCTCCGGTGCGTTCAATATCGCAACGGGTGAAACCTTTAATTTCGCCGTCCCCGGTGGCTCGGTCCTCAACAAAGTGGGTTACACCACGAACGGAGCTGACCTCGCGACGATCAACGGAACCCTGACCTCCAGTGGTCGTGTGTTCGTCCTTTCTAACGGTGGTATCTTGGTTGGCGCCAACGCGACCATCAACACCCAGAGCGGACTCTTCCTGTCGACGCTGGCTGAAGCCAATGATTTCACCTACACGACGCAGGGCAATCTCAGCTTCTCCGGCACCTCGCAAGGCACCATCACCATCGGCACGGGTTCGCTCCCAGTGCAGGTGACGAATGGTGCTCTCGGCGCTTGGGCGGGCACGGTGACATTGAACAATGTTACGGTTGCTGGTGACGCCATCATCAACAGCGGCGCAGGTGCTAACCTCGCCGGCGTGGGTGGTCCGACGTCGGTCGGCGGCAGTCTTACGGTGGTCACGAGCAATAGCTCTGTCACTCAAAGCCGTGCCCTCAGCGTGGGTGGCATTACCTCCCTGACGACTGGCACGGGTTCTTCGACCTTGGATTATCAAGGTGTCTCCACCCTCTCCATCACGGCCGCGGGCACCGGCTTCACCGCTGCCCCGACTGTCACCATTTCAGGTGGCGGCGGTTCCGGCGCGACGGCGGTTGCCACAGCGACCACGAGCGGCGTGACCACTCTCACCATCACCAATCCGGGCTCTGGCTACACCGGAACACCGACCGTCACCATTTCTGGTGCTGGCGGCACGGGTGCGACAGCTGCACTCAGCACGAAAGTCCTCAATGACTTCGCTACGGTGCAGGCCATCACGGGCGGCAGCGTGACGCTTCTCGATGCGAATAATCTCGGCCTTGGTGCTTCGACCATCGGCGGCAGCCTCTTCGCGACGGCCTCGGGTAACGTCCTCACCACCGGTGCGGTCGCCGTGAACAACACGGTCAGCCTGACCTCGACCAGCGTGGGCGACATCAGCTTTGCCAATGGTAGCTCGGCCACGACCACGGGCGGCACGCTTACCGCCAATGCCGTCAGCGGCAACATCGTGATCAGCACCGTCGGGAATCTCTCCACGGGCTCGCTCACCACGGGTGGCGTTGCGTTGAACGCGGTCAACCTCGGTGGCGCTGGCACGGGCTACACAGCCAACCCGACTGTCACGCTCACGGGCGGCGGCGGCTCCGGCGCGTCCGCTACTG
Source organism: Opitutaceae bacterium (assembly GCA_031379235.1). Classification (GTDB taxonomy): domain Bacteria; phylum Verrucomicrobiota; class Verrucomicrobiia; order Opitutales; family Opitutaceae; genus ER46. Next base: position 10,033 of record JANNEY010000464.1, read on the forward strand.
CGGTCGTTTCCGGCGGCGTTGTCACCTCCGTCGGTGTCACCGGCGGCTCCGGCTACACCAGCGCTCCCACCGTTTCATTTAGCGGCGGCGGTATCCTTCCTGGCTCGGCCTCGACCTCAAATGCCACCATCACCGGCACGACGCTCAACTACACCGTTGGCACCTTCGTTCCGGTTACGGTCGCTCAGTTCGGCACGGGCTTCGACGTCAACAATCTCCCGACCGTTGCTGTCTCTGGCGGCGGCGGCACGGGTGCGACCGTTGTCCCAGTTTGGGTTAACGGTGTCCTCACTGGCGTGAACATCACGGCGGTCGGCACCGGCTTCACCGCTGCTCCGACGCTCTCCCTCACTGGCGGCAATCCGACCCCTGTGGTCGCGGCCACGGCTCCCGGCACCTTCCAGCTCGCCCTCGTCGGCACGACGCTCGCCTCGGTCGGTCTCCCCGGTAGCGGCGGCACCGGTTACACGGCGGCTCCGTCTGTCAGCATCACCGGTGGCGGTGGCACGGGTGCCACGGCTACGGCGACACTCGGCACCTCGGGCGCGGTGACTGGATACGTCATTTCGACCGCGGGCACCGGCTACACGGGCTCGCCGACGATCACCCTGACCGGTGGCGGCATTAATCCCACCTCGGCTGCTAGCGCTTCGGTCGCTACTGCCGGCAGCGGTGGCAACGTCACCGTCAGCACCACGGGTAATTTGACCGTCGCCAGCAGCATCACTGCCGGCAACGTCTCGGTCACGGCCCCTTCGATTACGACCACGGGCGGCACGATCTCCACCAACGGCGCGCTGACCTACAATGCAACCGGTGGTAATCTCGTCGTTGGCAACGCCAACGCGCGCACGTTCTCGATCAACGATGCGGGTGGCAACATCACCCAAATTGGTGCCTTGGCGCACATCGCTAATGTTAGCAGCACGACGCCGATCATCACGATCAACGCCTCTTCGGCAGGCAACGTGACGCTGACGAACAGCAACAGCCTGACCGGTATCTTCCAGATTGTCGGTAAGGACGTCGCCATCACCACGAACAAGAACATCACGATCGGCACGACGAACACGTCGGGCAACCTCACGCTCAACACGAGCAATGGTAACAGCACATCCGGCACCGTGAACCTCGGCACCTTCAACGGCACCGCGGCGCAGGGCATGATCGTTGGCAATAACTTCGCCGTTACGACCAACGCAGCCGCCGTTCAAGATGACAACTTCTCGACGCAGTTCATCTTCGGCACGACGACCATTAATACTGTCGCCGGTAACGCGACCGGTGCGAACGTGGTCTTCAATGCCGCAGCCGCCAGTCCCAATGGAGCAACCGGCCGCTTCGGCCAGTTGAACGCCAACACGGGTTCCGGCACGTTGACGTATTCGGAAAATACGGCGATCAATGTCGGTAACGTCACGGGTGCCGGCGGCACGATCCGCTCGGTGAACAGCGACATTATCATCAACGGTAACGTCATCATGTCGGGTGCCACGACCTTCAACGCCTCTTCTGGTGCCATCACCGAAGGCGCGACGGGTGTCGTAAATCTCGCGAGCACGAGCACCTTCAACTCGAGCAACAGCTTCGGCACGAACTTGAGCAACACGACGAACGTCTTTGGCGGCAACGTCACGGTGATCAACGGTCTCAACAACATCATCGTCTCGGGCTCGAGCATCGGGTTCAACGGTGGTAACGTCACCGCGGGCAATTTGTCCGTCACGACGGTCAACGCCGGCACCAATGTGCAGGTTAACGGTGGCAATACGACCAACGTGACCATCACCTCCGCTGGTCGCGCCATCATCAACGGTGGCACGCACCGCAATCTGACCATCACGGCCAATGACACCAGCTCGACCTCGATTACACAGTCGAGCGGTTTCACGCTGAACGGCACCTTGACGCTGACCTCGCTCGGCAATGTCACGATCGGCAGCCTTGCCGGCTCGACCGCGAACATCACGGGCAACGTCGTCCTCGCCAATGTCGTGGGTGATACCAACGTGCACTCAGTGCGCAATCTCACCATCAGCGGTAACACCACGGGTAACCTCTTCGCCTCCGCCGGTGCGGGTAACTTGGTTGCCACGAGCTTCGCCAATCCGTGGAATCTTTTCCTCGGCAACCTTAACGCTAGGTCGCTCCTCGCGACCGCTTGGAACGGCGTTATCATCAGCAGCCTTCCTGATGTGAATAGCGGCCAGTCGGGTAACATCACCCAGCTCGCTGGTAGCAGCATTCATATCGAGAATCAGGCGGACTTCGCGACCTTCCTCGGCAATATCGCCGTGACGAACAACGGCAACAGTGCCGGTCGTGTAAATCTCGCGACGGGTGGTAATACCAGCCTCCCGGGCACCAGCGGCAGCATCGCCTACACGGAAGATGCGACCGCCAAACTCGGCTTCGTTGCGACCAACACCACGGCGACCATCACGAGCCGCTTTGGCAGCATCATCGAAGACTCCACGTCCAACGTCGTCATCAACTCTGGTGGCCTCCTGACCCTCGCGGCTCCGAGCGGCAGCATCCAACTCGGTAACACGACGCACACCGCCGGCACGACCACGGGTAACTTCACCGCAGTTGGCGCCACGGCCACCGGTGCCATCCAGTTGCTTAGCACCGGCAATGTTGTGCTCAGCCCGACAGCGTCCAACTCCCTCGCCGTGACCGGTAACACGATCACGCAGAGCGGCCCGTTGAACATCTTCGGTCTGGCATCGTTCACCGCCGTCAATGGCATCACCCTCACGGACTCGGCCAACAACTTCGGCCCCGTTTCGGTGAACATCACCGGCATCAATAAGAACGTCGCCATCGTCGAGTCTAACACCCTGAACTTCCGTCAGGTTGTCATGCCTTCCGGCGGCAACGGCACCATCACGGCGACCAGCCTGAACGGTGACATCATCGACACGGGCCTCGCGGGCGCCAAGTTCGGCGGCAACGCCACTGGCACCGGTAGCGGCATCGTGACCCTGAGCGCCACCAATGGTAACATCACCATCGACGACCCGACCTCTGACTTCCTCAGCGCGTCCGGTGTCGTGTTCAACGCTAAGAACGTGACCCTGTCGATTCTCGGCAGCAACACGACCGCTCTCATCCTCGGTGCCGCGGGCGTCTCGTCCACGGCCACGGGCAACCTGATTGCTAGCACGGCTCTCGGCAGCGTAGCCAACGCCGGTGCGTTCAGCGTCGGTGGTAACGCCTTCTTCCAGGCGACCAACGGCACGATTAACATCAACCAGCCTGGCGTCGGCTTCGGCACGTTGAAGTTTATCGGCCAGATCGTGAACATCGCTGAGGCCGGTAACACGGACATCCTCACGGGTTCGCAGGCGTTCGGTGCCGCGTTCATCACCTCGGGTGGCAACATCAACATCGATAGCTCTGGTGGTGGTGTGGTCTCCTTCGGTAGCACCGCTGGCTTCCAAGCCGCGGGCAACATCACGCTGAAGTCGGTGCAGGCGGTTAACACCATCACGGTGACCGCGACCGGCACGAAGGACCTGAGCGCTCTGAGCCTGAGTTCTGACCTGAACAGCAAGACTCCGGTCGACGCTGGCACCGGTCCTGGACCGAGCACGGTTCCCGCGCTCGCCCCCAAGCCCTGATTTGGATAGTTGACTGATATTACGCCGCAAAGGGCGACCGGGAAACCGGTCGCCCTTTTTTTCTGTCCATATGCCTGGCATCGCGTGTAACGAACTACCATGTCAGCGACTCGTGCATCAGTGACCACGCAAGCTCCCGCCCTCCCCCGCATCGCCGTCTCAGACGTAGGCAAGACCTATGAACGCTATGGCTCTATGTGGCATTGGTTGGGGCGCGGACTCGCGAATACCCGCGCACCGGCTACCGGGAGCACAGGTGGTGTCGCTGCCCTACACGGCGTTTCTTTCGAGGTGCAGGCTGGCACGGCATTCGGTGTCATCGGGCGAAACGGCGCGGGCAAAAGCACATTGCTACAAATTCTCGCCGGAACGCTTCAACCTACGACTGGCACTTGTGCTGTCCGCGGTCGCGTTACAGCGTTGCTTGAGCTGGGCTCGGGATTCAATCCAGAGTTTTCGGGCCGCGAAAACATCTACCTCGCTGGTGCGATTCTTGGCATCGACGGGCAAGCGATGGCAGCGAAGTTCGAAGAAATCACTCGATTTGCAGACATTGGAGATTTTATCGAGGAGCCAGTGAAGACCTATTCGACCGGCATGATGATGCGAGTGGCATTTGCCGTCGCGATCTCGGTCGAGCCGGACGTGCTGATCATTGATGAGGCACTCGGTGTGGGCGACATCGTTTTTCAGCAAAAATGCAGCCAGCGCCTGCGCGAGCTGGCGGCGCGCGGGGTGACGCTTCTCGTGGTGACGCATGACCTCGCGTTCGTGCTGAACATGTGCCAGCGAGCAATTTGGCTCGATCAAGGAAAGGTGCGCTTTCTTGGAGAAGCGGGTGCGTGCGTGCGTGCGTATGTCGCGGCGATGGCGGCACTGTCGGGCAATAGCGCGATGGCGACAGCTAGCCTTCAGGACGATGCCGCTCAGTTATTACCAGTAGCACATCCTCTAAGCCTTTCGCACCAAGAGCGGCTCGGTGACGGTGGCGTGTGCGTGGCACAGGCTTGGCTTTTACAGGCGGACGGCAGTGCGGGTGCGGCTTTTCGCAGTGGGGATTGGGCTGTGCTCACTCTTCTCCTCCGCGCAAACCGTGCGGTGCGCGCGGTAAGCGGTGGATGCGAGCTCCGCAACCGTCACGGTCAAGTTGTGTTTGCGACGGGTCTACGCGTCACGCAGCGACTGATTAGCGAGCTGGCGGCAGGCGAAACATGCCTTGTGACAATCCGCTTTCGGCTCGAGCTGCAGGCAGGACAATACACCCTTGATGTCGGTTGTGGTGCAGGAGCAGATGCCGACAATACTTGGGATCGCGTGCTCACTGCGGCGGTGCTGGATGTTTCGAATCCGCCCGAGCAGGAAGTCATCCACGGTCTCGTGCGGCTGCCCTACGAAATCGTGGTTGGCCGCGGCCCGAAATCCTGAGGCTATATTACCTCGGCAAACGATTTTCGCAGGAGGGAGAAAAAAATTGCGCCAACGACGCAGACCACGAGCGAACTCGCATAGACGTAAAGCAGGTTATCGACTGGCATCGCTTGCTGCCAAAGGACGACCTTGCGCGCCAAATCCACGACTTGGAACAACGGGTTGTAATGAAGAAAGTGCAGTTCGGCCGGGATTTTTTCCGGCGGAAACGAAACCGCGGATGCAAACATCAGCGCCGATGAGACAAAGCCGGTGAGTTGACCAATATCCCGCACAAACACGCCGAGGGCCGCGAGCATCCACGCCACCCCGAGACAAAACAGCAGCAACGGGAGAATCAACACGGGCAGCCAGAGCACGCTCAGTGAAAGTCCCGCGCTGCCAAAAAATCCGCCCAGCAGCACTAGACCAATGCTCACCGCGAGATGAAACGCGGTCGCCCCGATCTGGGCGACCGGTAGAATTTCCAGAGGGAAAACCACCTTTTTCACGAAATTGGGGTTCGCGACGATCAGGCTGGGTCCGGCCCCGAGTGTTTCGGCAAACACATGGAAGAGGGCCAGCCCGAGAAACATCGCGAGTGAGAAATCGAAACGCGTTTCACCGGGCACAACACCAAACCGCTGGCCAAAGAAAATCCCAAAGACCACGAAGTGCAGCGCCAGCATCGAAAGCGGATTGATCAACGCCCAGAACGCGCCGAGGCGGCTGCCGCGGTGGCGGAGTTCGATACTGCGCCGCGTGAACTGTCTGATCAGATCTCGGCGGGACCACAGCCCCGTCACCATTTTCGCTGGCTCAAGAATCAGACTGGAAAGGAGTCCCTTCATGGGGAGATGACCGCCGCGGCACGTGCGTCTCTAGCGGGTGAGGGCAAGCCGTTCGCTCGAAGCCAGCACGTGCGCGTGACTGGTGATCGAGATGGCGCAGCGTTCGTCGTTGATTCCATGGCTGACCAACCAGCGAGCGCCGTCGTGCGCCGCACCACAAGGGTAAATTACCTCGCCGACGGCAGGATTGAGTCGCGCATGAGCCCGCATGGTAGCGCGGGGATCAACGATTGTGAGCGGAACGATCGGCCGCGTCGTCGGAGCGAACGGAGCCTTGGCAGAAAACGCATAGACCGCCGGCGCATATCGGTAGCCATCCGCGCCGTCATGGACGGAGTGGCAAAAAGACCAAAACTCGCCGTGGAAAAAGAACGGCGGGGCGCCGCCGCGCAGCCCGCCGTGGCAAGCTGGGTAGTTTGCAAGCGACCAATCGTGGCGTTCGCCTGGTTCGAAGCTGATGTCAGCCTCACCGGCCAAAGAAAAGGTGAGGATGCAGTGCGGGAGAATTGAATAAACCGCCCGAAACTGGCTCTCGTCGCTTTCGAAGCACGCCCAATTTTTCTCCAGCTTCTGTCGTTGGCCGCAAAGCACCAACTCGCGGGGGTGGGAGCGGGGTAGGAGCGTGGCCGCGTCGATCTCTTGGAGAAACTGACAATTATGGGGTTCATGCCACCCCGAATTCCAATAAATCCACAACCTGCCGCCCAGTCGATAAAGGCGGGGATCGGCGAACCAGATGGTTGCGGGAGCGGGATGACTGCTGCCAGCGCGGAAGCGCACGAGGTCGCTCCAGGGCACTTGTGACCCGGCCACAACCCGCAGGTTTTGATCGAGCCGACAGAGTGCGATGCGACGCAGGCCGTCAGCCGCCACGATCCGATAGGCAAAGATCCAGCCGTCACCGTCACGCAAAAGTCCGGGGTTAAATGCGCGCACGGGGCCCTCGGTGGCAAATTTTTGCCACGGCTCTGGCAACAATGCCACTGAATCGAACAGGATGGTCTCGTTGGTTCCGCCCGCCGCTGCGCTCATGTCGTTTGGAAAAATTGGCGAGCTATGGCGCACACATAGTCGACCTGCGCTGGGGTCGTGTGCGGCCCGATCGGGAGGCTGAGCACTTCACCGGCGTATTTTTCGGCGAGCGGAAAATCTCCGCACTTCCAGCCGGCGCTCGCATACGCCCGCGAGAGATGCGGGGGCACGGGGTAGTGGATTTGAGTGCCGATGCCGGCGGCCGTGAAATGCTTTTGCAGCGCGTCGCGTCGCGTCGTGCGAATGACGAAGAGGTGCCACACGGGTTCCGCCCCCGGTGCCACGGCCGGTAAGGATATCCCGTCGATCGCTCCCAGCTGCCCGCGATAGCGCGCGGCGAGCGTCGCGCGGCGCGCATTCCACTCCGCGAGGTGCGGTAATTTTACCCGCAGGAACGCCGCCTGCAGTTCACTCAACCGCGAGTTGAGCCCGAGGAACTCGTTTTGATAGCGCACTTTCGAGCCGTAGTTGCGCAGGTGACGGATTTTTTCCGCAAGGTCGGCGTCGTTTGTCGTGACGGCACCGCCGTCGGCCATCGCTCCGAGGTTCTTGCTCGGATAAAAACTCACGCCCGCCGCGTGGCCGAGCCCACCGGCCGCGCGACCCCCGCAGCGGGCGCCGTGCGACTGCGCCGCATCCTCCAGCACGAAGAGCCCGTGGCGCGCGGCGATGGCGTTGATGGCCGTCATGTCGGCGGTCTGGCCGTAGAGATGAATCGGCAGGATCGCTTTCGTGCGCGGCGTGATGAGCGCCTCGAGGCGGCTGGGGTCGAGATTGTAAGTCGACGGATCGGGTTCGCAGGGCACCGGTCGCGCGCCGACGTGCGTGACGGCGAGCCACGTCGCAATGTAGCCGTGGGAGGGCACGATGACCTCGTCGCCAACACCGATGCCTCGCGCCATCAGGACCAGTTGCATCGCCTCCAGGCCGTTTGCCACGCCCACGCAGTGCTTTACGCCGACGCTCGCGGCGTATTCCGTCTCGAAAGCCTCCAGCTCCTTTCCCAGTAACAGCCAGCCCGACTCCATCACCCGATGATAAGCCGCATCGAGTTCGGTGCGCAGCTCGTCGTAGGCGGGTTTGAGATCGAGGATGGGGATTCTCATCGCGGTTTGTGTAGGGCGTTAGTCTTGCTGACGCCGCGGCGCGTGCAAGACACGCGCCCTACGTTCAGACGAATTTCAGCTTCCGCGCCGCGAACGCGACCATGCGCAAAAGCAACCAGCCGTGTTTCCAGCGCTGGATATTGGTCGTGCCGTAGGTGCGCTCCCGGTAACGGATCGGGACGTCGGCGATTTTTAGGTTCAATTTCGCAGCGCCGAAGAGCAGATCGAAATCGCCGAAGGGATCGAAGTCACCAAAGTAGGCGCGGTTGGCGGCGATGCGCTCGTAGTGCGCGCGGGAGAGCACCTTGGTGCCGCAGAGCGTGTCCTTCACCGGCTGGCCGAGGAGCCAAGTGAAGATGAGGCCGAACGCTTTGTTGGCGCAGAGATTCAGGAACTGCATCGCCTTTTCGTCCATCGGATAGACGAGCCGGACGCCGTTCGCGAATTCGGCGCGGCCGCTGGCGATCACGTCGTAAAATTTCGGGAGCTCTTCGGGCGGCATCGTGAGATCGGCGTCGAGAATCATGAGCACATCGCCGGTCGCGGCCGCGAAGCCCGCCCGCACCGCGTCGCCTTTGCCTTTGCCGGTTTGCTGGAAGATTTTGATTTTGCGCTGCGGGTAGGCGGCGGCGACACGCTGGATCTCGGCCCACGTGTTGTCCTTCGAGTGGCCCTCGATGAAAATCAACTCGGTGCCCGCGCCGAGCTCGGCCGTGCGCGTGACGGCGGCCTCGATGTTGCCCGCCTCGTTCCGGGCCGGAATGAAGACCGAGACTGTCAGCGCCTTGCCGCCGGGCGCATGCTCGCGGCGCGCGACGAAGAACACCGTGAGGCATAGCCATGACACCAGCGGCCCAATCCAGCGGTTGATCAGCGAGCCGAGGCCGAGCAGGTGAAACGGCACCAGGATGCGGCCGTGCCGGCAGACCGGGCTCCAGCCGGCGAGGCGCAGGAGATTCAGCACATCGGAGGAGGCGAGCCAGCTGTTCTGCGGTTGAGGGGACTTGAGGCCGAGCACCCGCACGATCGAGAGGAGCGGACGCCAGAGCGTGTTCTGAAAATTGACGATGAGGCGCGTCTCGGCGTGTGAGATTTGGTGCAGACGCTCGAAGAGCCGTTGCACATCGGCGGCGAGGTTGAGCGTGTCGGAGATGATGATGACGTCGAATTTCTCCGCGAGCTCGAGGAGCTCGCCGGCCTGCACGAAGAAGCGTCCCTCCGGCACACGCGCGCGCGCGGCGGCGATTTGCGCGGGCGCGAGATCGATACCGGTTTTTTTGGCGGCGCGCACCTCCGCGAGGAGGGCACCGGAGCCGCAGCCGATTTCGAGCACGCTGGCGTCGGGCGGGATGAGGAGGTTGTAGTAGTGCGCGAGCAGCGCGCGATAGGCCCGGGCGCCGGCCTGCGGCTCGGTCGGCGCGGCGTCGTAGAAGGCGCGGACGCGATCGAGGTGTTCTCGGGCGAGGGCGGAAATTTCGGACTGCATGGAGGCGGACAGGCGCGCGAGGCGTGGGACTTTGCTGAGGATGGCACGCCCGCAACGCGAGGCTCAAGATTATGGATTGCAATCGCGGTGGACATCCCGCGGTCTGCCCCCTCAATTTTGCGTCAACTCATGGTGTTGCCCGGTTCCACGTTATCGCGCCTCGTTTCGCGCGGCGTGCCTCTGCTCGTTGCGGTTTTTTCCGTGGTATGGGTCCGTGCCCAGCCGCTTGATCTCGCGGGCACGATGCCCGAGGACTACCTGCCGGAGCTGAAGGCGATCCTTGCGACTGCGTTCGAACGTTCGCCCAAACTGATTGCGGCGGAGTATGCCCGGGCGGTGCGCGAGGCGATGATCTACGGGGTCAATTCCGCGCGGCTGCCCAGTCTCCGCGGCACCTCGGAATATGCCAGCAACCAGACGGCGGCGTCGGGCAACAGTAGCTCGCAGAGCCGGGCGAGCGGTTTTTTCTACCGGTTCGAGGCGAGCCAAGCGTTGTTTCACTGGGGTGCCCTGCAAAACCAAAGTCGTGCGGCCCACATCAATCTGCTGGTGGAGCAGAAGAACTATGCCATCGCTGCACGGGAACTGGGGATTGAGCTGCGCAAAGCTTACCTCGCACTGGTCGTCGAAAAGGCAAAATTGAGGCACGGGCGCGAGGCGCTGCGGATCTTCCGAGTGGAACTTGCGGTGCTGCAGGAGAAAAATCAGGCGGGCTTGGTGTCCGCCGCCGTCTTCGAGGGCGACAAGCTCCGCGAGCGAGAAATCGCACTCGATCTTGCCCGGGGCGAGGCGGAGTTTGAGGCTAACGGGCGGCGCTTGGCGCGGCTGGCGGGGCTGGCTGATTTGCCCGACGAGAAAATTCCCGCGGAAATTCCCCGCCTTGAGCACCGCCCCGCGCTCGCTGCGGCGATGTCCGCGGCGCTCTTGCGGGACGAGGCCAAGAGCACCCTCGAATACCAAGTTTATGACTTCAAGGTGCAGGAAGCGTTGCTGCGCGAGAAGACCGAGCGCACGCGGTTGCTGCCGAAAGTTTTTGCCGGTGCCGCCTACAGTCTCGAAAACAATACCGACGTGAACGGCAGCGCGATTAACCAGCAGGCTTTTCGCCGCCAGACCGTGAGCATCAGTGCGCGGTGGGATATTTTCGATGGCTTCGCCGCCAAAGGTGCGATTCGCGAGGCGCTCGCCGCCAAGCGGCTGCACGAGCGGGCGCGCGACGCCAAGGTTGAGGCAACTTTGCTGGACGCGCAGATTCTCGAGCGCAGTCTCAAACTCGATGGCGAAGCGCTTGAGCTGGCCGAAACGCGTCGCGCCATTGCGATCGAGGGACGCAAGCGCGTCACCGACGAAGCGGCGCTGGGCAATCTGCCGAAGAGCGATGTCGACCGCGCGCAGCTGAATATTCTTCAGGCCGACGCGGCCAGGCTCCTCGCGCGCGCGACCTACCTTGGCCGATGGATCGACTTTGTCGCGCTCGCCGGCGATGATCCCGTGCTGCAAAATATCCCCGCCCGTTATGCGCCCAAAAAATAACCAAGGCAGTGTCCTCGTCCGGGTCGTCGTTGTGCTCGTGCTGCTCGGCGGCGCGGCCGCGGCATTTTTCCTGAGCACGGATCGCACGGCGCGCGTCAAGGCCGCGAGCCGCGAAATCGCCGTCGACGCCGTGACCGGCAGCGTGATGATTTATGCCGAAGGCTTGATTCGCGATTTGCCCAGCGAGGCGGCGGGCAAGGTGATCGAGTGCAACATCAAGGCCGGATCGCTTTTCAAAAAGGGCGACGTGCTGGTGAAACTCGACACCACGGATCTACTGCGCAAGAAGCGCGAACTTCAGCGAGTATTTGACGACAACAAGGCCCGCACGAAGATCGTTTTGGACAACAACCCGGATAAGAAGGTCGCGACCGAGAAACTCGACAATACCAAGCGGTTGTTCGCGCTCGGCAACGCGTCCGAGGACGACGTCAACTCCGCAAAGCGCGCGCTCGATGCGATTAATACCAAGGCGACTCTCGCCCAATTCGACGATGGGAAAGGCGACGAAGATCACCGCGTGGCAATTGAAGAACTGGATCTCCTGCTGAAGAAGATGGAAACCCGCGCTCCGTTTGACGGGGCCGTCGATGTCGTGCTGACGTGGGAAGGCGCGCTCATCAGCGTAGGCACGCCGGTAGCAAAGATTTTTTCTCGGGCTCGCATTGTCGCGGCAAAGATTGGGGAGGAGAGTTTCGGTCGGGTGAAGGTCGGGCAAAGTGCGCGCCTCCGGCTGCTGACTTACGGCAACCAGAACTATGATGCGACGGTGTCGGAATTATTGCCGACCGCCGACGACGCGCAGAGGTTTACCGTCCATCTCGACGTGAAGGTGGACGCTGAAATCCTAAAGCCCGGCAGTTCGGGTGAGGTCACCATTACCGTCGATCGGCGGGCGGACGCGGTGATGATTCCGCGGCGCGCGTTGTTCGACGCCAATAAGGTCTTTGTCGTGAAAGACGGCCGCGTGCAGAAGCGCGAAGTCGAAGTCGGCTTCTTGGCGCTCAACCGCGTGGAGATTCGCAAGGGAATCGAAATTGGCGAGCAAGTGATCGTTGATCGGCTGGACGAGTTTCGCGATGGGCACCGCACGCGCGTCGTGGTGGAAAACTGAGCGGGCTCCGGTTTTCTCATGTCTCCGAATCTTCGCATCGCCTACCGGTTTCTGACGGCGAAAAAACGGGCCATGCTGATGAGCCTCGCCTGCACCGTGCTCGGCGTGGGGCTGTTCATTGTCACGCAGGCGACGACGAGCGGTTTCGAAAAATTTTTCACCAAGACGATCCTCGGCATCAACGGAGCGATTCGGATTGAGGATAAGATTCAGGACACGATGCGCAGCATCATGGCGGAGGGATCGACCGACTCTTATTTTGCCCAACGCGAAGGGGTGAAATATATCGAGGGCATCGATGAGCCCCAGTTAGTCGCGGACGCGGTGCGCAGTTTTCCGAACGTCCGAGGGATTTCGGCGGTGGTGCGCGGTAACGTGCAAATTACGAGCTCGTTCAAAACCGAGGACGCGCAGGTCTTCGGCATCAACCTCGACGATCATATTCGCGTCTCCGACCTCGCGGAGCAAATCACCAACGGGAAGCTCTCTGATTATCGCGATTCCCCGAACGGGACCCTCATAGGCCGCGTGCTCGCGGACCGGTTGCAAATCGGGGTGGGTGATTCGATTTCCATTGCGGCGCGGGGGCAGTCCCGGCGGGCACGGGTGACCGCGATTTTTGAGACGGGCTATCGCGATGCGGACAAGACCAACGTTTACATGCACCTGCCGGAGGCGCGCTCGCTGTTGAAGAAACCCGCCGGGGCGACGCTCCTTCAAATAAGTCTTATCGATCCGGACCGGGCGCCGCAGGATGCCGCGCGAATGGAACAGGTGCTGCGGCATGGCGCCAAACCGTGGCAGGAGCGCGAGAAGTCATGGCTGGAAGTTTTCCGGGCGTTGCGCATCTCGACGGGCATTACCGTCACGGTCTTCACGCTCATCGCGAGCCTCGCGATGTTCAATACCCTCGCGATGATCGTCCTCGAGAAGACCAAGGACATCGCGATTTTGCGTTCGATGGGCTACGAGCGGCGTGACATCACGCAGATTTTTCTCTGGCAGGCGGCCATTGTGCTCGCGATTGGCACCGCACTCGGAGCGCTGTTTGGCTGGAGCGTAACTTGGTTGGTCGAGCAGGTGCCGCTGAACCTCACCGGGATTTTCAAATCGGATCACCTCATCGTCGTGCGCGACCCAAATCACTACTTCGCGGCCATCGCGACCGCGGTGGTGATGGTGATGGTTGCAAGCCTGATTCCCTCGCGGCGGGCTGCACGGCTGGAGCCGGGTGATATCGTGCGCGGCACAGCCCAATGAGCGGCGAAAAACCAAGCTCCGGCGCACTCGCGCTGCGTTGCGCCAATCTGCACCGCCATCTCGGCCAAGGCGAGGGGAGGGTTCACGTGCTGAAAGGCGTGTCGTTTGAGGCGCGGCGTGGCGAAGTCTGCGCGATCGTCGGACCTTCTGGCTGCGGCAAGAGCACGCTGCTTTATTTGCTCGGCCTCCTCGACCGTCCCGACGATGGCCAGATCGAGATCAACGGGCGTCTCATGTCTAACACCGACGACGCCGCGCGCACCGCCGCGCGCGGCGAACACATCGGGTTCGTGTTTCAGTTTCACTTTCTGATGCTGGAGTTCACGGCGCTGGAAAATGTGATGATGCCGATGCGCAAGCTCGGCCGCCTGACACCGTCAGAGATGAAGGCGCGGGCGCACAGTCTGCTCGAGTCCGTCGGTCTTGGCGCGAAAACTCACCGCCTCGGCACGCAGCTCTCCGGTGGCGAACAGCAACGCGTGGCTGTCGCGCGCGCGCTCGCCAACCAGCCGACGATTCTCCTCGCCGACGAGCCGACGGGAAATCTCGACGTGAAAAACTCCGCGCTCGTCTTTGATTTGCTCACGCGTCTCGCCAAGGAGCAAGGCCAGGCCGTGGTGCTGGTGACGCACAACCCCGAAATCGCGCAGCGCTGTGATTTCACCCGGCCGATGCGCGACGGGTTGTTCGTCTAGGCAGTGTTGCCAAAATGATTGTCAGCGCGAGGGCGCCAGGGCGATCCCGCTCGCTTGCTGCGGCGGCGTGCAGAACGTGGCCGCTCGCAATGACAGAATTTGAAAACACACCCTCGTTTCCGGGGGCGCGAATCGCCTTTGGCGGACGATAAGCGCGGACGAATCGGCCGCGCGGGTGCGCTAATTCTCGCTCCGCGCCACACTCTTGCCGAAATTTTGGTTTACAACGGAAAGGGCGCTCCCTTGTTTCGGTCGCGATTCCTGTCCACTTCATCCCATTCCCGTGACCCACAACCCAACGCGAAAAAAATTCTTCGCCAAGCTGCTCGGAGTGGTTGCGGCTGCCAGCGTGGCGCCAAAAATGGTGGCGAGTTCGGTTTCTGCGTCGGAAACTAAGCCGGTTTCGGGTAAGATTGGGGCGTCGCGTCGTTTTGAACTGCGCTCCGAAAAGCGCGCCGTCGCCCGGCGCGACGTGGCGTAAGCAGCAAAGCGCCGGATTACCTTTCGTCCATGTCGAAACTTTTCCCGAAGTCGGCCAACAAGCTTCCTCTCCAGATTATCATCTATCTGGTGGTGTTCGTTGGTATCGCGACCGCGGGCGTCACCTATTATATGACGCCGAAATACTCGCGCGTGGGCTACGCCCCGGTGCAGCCGGTGCCGTTCAGCCATGCCAAGCACGTGGGCGAGGTCGGTCTCGATTGCCGTTACTGTCACTCCAACGTCGAGAAGTCGGGTCACTCCAACGTGCCGACCGCGCAGACGTGCATGAATTGTCATAGCATCATCAAGCCGACGAGCCCGCTTTTGGCCCCGGTGCGCGAGAGCTACGCCAACGGCACGCCTGTGCCGTGGGTCTGGATTCACCAGACGCCTGACTACGCCTATTTCAATCATTCCATCCATGTGAACCGCGGGGTCTCCTGCGTGGAATGCCACGGTAAGGTGAATGAGATGGACACCGTCGTGCACATGCAGCCGCTGAGCATGGCGTTTTGCCTTGAGTGCCATCGCGACCCGGAAGCCCGGCTGCGCAACCCGAAGGATGTTTTTAACCTCGATTCCAAGCGCCTCGCCGAACAAGGCGAAGCCGGTCTGAAAGCCGCTGCGGCCTACAAGCACGATTGGAAATTGATGCCCCCGCAGAGCTGCTCCGGCTGCCATCGATGAAACGCAAATTTGATCATCCCGCTCCGTCCGAACGCGAGCAGCTCACCGGCCCGAAATACTGGCGCAGCCTCGACGAACTCACGGGCGCGCCCGGCTTCAAGGCGCAGCTGCAGCGCGAATTTCCCGAGGGCGCAGACACGCTCGACGGTGTCGATCGCCGGCATTTCATGAAGATTATGGCGGCTTCGTTTGCGCTCGGTGGCGCAGGCTTGGCGGGCTGCCGTCGTCCGGAAAAATTTATTCTGCCCTACGGTAAATCCGTCGAGGGTGTGATTCCCGGTCTGCCGTCCTACTACGCGACCGCGATGCCGGTGCGCAAATGGGCCGTGCCGTTGCTGGCCGAGACTCATCAGGGACGTCCGACCAAACTTGAGGGCAACCCTTCTTATCTTCCGCACGGTGGAGCCGCTTCGCTGACCGCGCAGGCCTCGATTCTCGATCTCTACGATCCCGATCGTGCGACCGCGCATACGAAGAGTGGAGTGGTTCTCTCCCGTGAACAGGTCGATCAGGTGCTCGCGACCATCGGTCAAACTTACGGTGGCACACAAGGCGCCGGACTGGCGTTTCTCGCCGAAGAATCATCCTCGCCGACCCGCCGCCGGCTGGTGACGGCGCTGCGCGCGAAATTCCCGCGCGCGATCTGGTCGGAATACGAGCCCGTGACCGATACGCCTCCGCTGGCGGCGGCACAGGCGGCATTTGGCGCCGCGGTGCGGCCGGTCTACAATTTCAAGCAGGCCAAACGCGTTGTATCGATCGATGCGGACTTCCTCCAAGCCGAGGCGGGCAGTCTCCTTTACGCCCGTGCCTTCGCCGAAGGCCGTCGGGTCACGAAGAAGAGCGATCCGATGAACCGCCTCTACGTGGTGGAGAGCGGTCTTTCCCTCACGGGTAGCATGGCGGATCACCGCATGCGGATTGCGACGAGTCATGCGCTGGCGTTTACCGCGAAGCTCGCGGCGGCCGTTTACCCGCAGTCTGCCGAGGTGCTCGCGCCCTACGCGCAGGGCGTCGATATTTCCCAGGCTTGGATTGATGCGTGTGCCGCGGACCTCGTTGAGTTTCGCGGCTCTGCCCTGGTGGTGGCCGGCGCGCATTTGCCCGCCGAAGTCCACGCGCTCGTTTACGGCATCAATTCCGCGATCGAGGCGATTGGCGCGACCGTCAATTTTGTCGCGGAAGAAACCACAGCGGGTGTTTCTTCGCTCCCGGCGCTCGCGACCGCGGTCAAGGCTGGTTCGGTCAAGACCCTCGTCGTGCTTGGCGGTAATCCCGCTTACAACGCTCCCGCCGATCTGGAATGGGCCGCGTTGCAGAAATCGGTCGGCGAAGTGGTGCGCGTGGGCTATTACGCGGACGAGACGTCGGCCGTGGCCGCGACTCACATCGCGCGGGCCCATTACCTCGAGTCCTGGGGCGACGCCCGCACGATCGATGGCACGGTGGTGCCAGTGCAACCGATGATTTTGCCGCTCTTCGGCGGTCTGACTGACATTGAGGTTCTCGCCCGCATCCTCGGCGAAAAGAATCCCGATCCCTACGCACTCGTCGCGACGACCCTCACCGCACTGGCGGGTCCGGGCGCGAATGCCGAGAAAGTGATGGCTCGTTTCCTCCACGACGGTGTGCTCGCGGGCTCCGCGGCGAAGCCGGTCGCGGTGCGTTTCAATGCGAACGCCGCGCGGCAGTCGCTGGGACCGGTGAAACCGGCCGTCACTTTCAGTCTCAAAAATCTCGAGGTCCGTTTCGTATGCGACCACAAGATGGACGACGGGCGCTTCGCTAACAACGGCTGGCTGCAAGAGTGCCCCGACCCGATCACGAAGATTTCTTGGGACAACGCGATCCTAGTCAGCCCCAAGCTCGCCAAGGAACTCGGCATCTACAAGGAGAACTCAGGTATTCAGGTGGCGCGGCAGGAAGAAGCGGACTTTACGATGGGCAAGGAGAATGCCCGTATGTTCGAACTCACCGTCGGCGGCCGAAAGATTCGTGGCCCGGTGCATGTTCAACCCGGTCTTTCCAACTATTCCGTTATCGTTCCGCTCGGATATGGTCGCACCGTGACCGGGCGTGTCGGCAAGGGTGCCGGTTTCAGCGCCTACCCGCTGCGCACGACCGACGCGATGCACGTCGCCACTGGCGCGACGCTCACTGATACCAACACCCGTGTGTTGCTCGCCAACACGCAGGAGCATTGGTCGATGGAAGGCCGCGACATCGTGCGCGAGGCGAATTACGAGGGAGCCAATAGCTACAAGGAGAATCCTGGCTACGTTAACACGATTGGCATGGAGTCGCATGCCCCGAGCAATCTCGGTCCCGTCGGCGAAAAAATGTCTCCGGCACAGCGTGCCACTCAGGTCCCCCGCGGCAATTCGCTCTACTCGACGCCCACTTTCGACGGTCACCATCAGTGGGGTATGTCGATCGACCTCAACACGTGCATCGGTTGCAACGCGTGTGTCGTCGCCTGTCAGGCGGAGAACAACATTCCGATCGTTGGCAAGGAGCAGGTAATGCGCGGTCGCGAGATGCACTGGATCCGCATCGACCGCTATTACTCAAGCGGCGACATCGACGGCGGGGCTTTCGGCGGCCCGGGTAACAAGACCCTGCCGGAGGAGCCCCAGATTTCACTTCAGCCGATGACCTGCGTCCACTGCGAGCTCGCCCCGTGCGAGACGGTGTGCCCCGTCAACGCCACCGTGCATGATGACGAGGGCATCAACACGATGGCCTACAACCGGTGCATCGGCACCCGTTATTGCGCGAACAACTGTCCCTATAAGGTCCGGCGCTTTAATTTCTTCGACTGGAATGAGCGGAAGCTCGACGAACTCTACATGGGCCAGCTGGCCGATTTCGGCATGCCCGAGCTCGTCAAGATGGGCAAGAATCCCGAGGTCACGGTCCGCATGCGCGGCGTGATGGAGAAGTGCACCTATTGCGTGCAGCGCATCCAAAACGGCAAGATTCAGCACAAAGTGAAAATGGCCCAAGCCGGCAAGCCCGAAGAAGTCCGCGTGCCCGATGGCACGATCAGGACGGCCTGCCAGCAGACCTGCCCGGTCGACGCGATTGTGTTCGGCGATATCCTCGACGAACAGAGCGCGGTCAGCGTCGCGAAGAAGCGCGAGCAGGACTACGCGGTGCTCGGTTATCTCAACGTGCGCCCGCGCACGACGTATTCCGGCAAATTGCGGAATCCGAACCCGAAGATGCCTGATTACCTGCCGTTGCCGATGAGCCGGATCGAATACGACAAGAAAAACGTGCCTGATACTCACGTTCACGCCGCCGGCCACGGCCGCGAGAAGAAGGTCGAAAAGAAAGGCGCGCATTAAGATGAAGCCCGCGTCCCATTTTTCCACGTTCCTTTCCAGCACCATGACCGCCAACTTCGGAGGGAACCGCTAATGGCTCACGCCTCCGATCATGCGGCCGAGGTGCCTGCCATCCTGCGCGAAGTGAACCCCGCGGTGCTCCCGCGCGCCGTGCTGGTTGAAAACAACCGTAGCTTCTCTTGGATCACCGAGAAAATTTGTGGAATCATTGAGGGTAAAACCCCGACGTGGTGGTGGGTGTGCTTCATCCTCGCCTGCTTCGTCGCCTCGTTCACGGTCGCCGGCATCACCTACTTGGTCGCCACGGGCGTTGGGGTGTGGGGCCACGCAAATCCCGTCAACTGGGCGTGGGACATCGTCAACTTCGTCTTCTGGATCGGCATCGGTCACGCGGGCACTCTCATCTCTGCGATTTTGTGTCTGCTCCGCCAAAAATGGCGCACGTCGATTAACCGTGCGGCCGAGGCGATGACGATCTTCGCGGTCGTCTGCGCCGGTATTTTCCCGGTCTTCCACGTCGGTCGCGTGTGGTATGCGTGGTTCCTCTTCCCGATTCCGAACTCGAATGTCGTCTGGCAGAATTTCCGTTCGCCGCTGGAGTGGGATGTGTTCGCGGTGTCGACCTACGGCACCGTCTCAGTGCTCTTCTGGTATGTCGGCCTGATCCCCGATCTCGCGGTCTTACGTGATCGCTTCTTCGCGGCGGGAAATAAATTCCGCTCCTTCCTTTACGGCTTGTTTGCTCTGGGCTGGCGCGGTTCGAACCGTCACTGGAGCAACTACGAGATGGCCTACCTGATTCTCGCGGGCATTTCGACGCCCCTCGTGTTGTCCGTGCATACGATCGTCTCTTTCGACTTCGCGGTGTCGCTGCTCCCCGGCTGGCATACGACGATCTTCCCGCCGTATTTCGTGGCGGGCGCCATCTTCTCCGGCTTTGGCATGGTGCTCACGCTCATGCTGCCGCTGCGCGCGGTCTTCGGCCTCAAGGATCTGATCACGCAGTATCACATCGACTGCATGTGCAAGATCACGTTGGCGACTGGCACCATCGTCGGCTACGCCTACGGCATGGAGTTCTTCATCGCGTGGTATAGCGCGAATCCGTATGAGGGCTTCGCCTTTATCAACCGCGCCTTCGGTCACTACTCTTGGGCCTACTGGATCATGATCTCATGCAACGTGATCACGCCGCAGTTCTTCTGGTTCAAGGCGGTGCGCAACAACACCTCGTTCGTCTGGATTCTCTCGATCTTCGTCAACGTCGGCATGTGGTTCGAGCGCTTCGTCATCATCGTAACCTCGCTCGCCCGTGACTTCCTGCCATCCAGCTGGGGCTACTACTCGCCGAGCATCGTGGAAATCTTCACGTTCTTTGGGACGTTCGGCGTGTTCTCCGTGCTCTTCCTCCTCTTCATTCGCTTCCTCCCCATCATGCCGATGGCCGAGTTGAAGGCGGTTACGCCTCAGGCTGATGTCCACGGCGGACACGGTGCAGAGGGCAAACACTGATTCCGACCATGGCTGCCCAACCACACGGCCTGATCGCCACCTTCGAAACGACGCCTGATCTTTACCACGCGGCAGAGCAGGTCCGCGATGCGGGCTACCGCCACTGGGACTGCATCACGCCTTTCCCCGTGCATGGCTTGGACAAGGCCATGGGAGTGAAGCGGTCCATTGTGCCGCGCATCTCGCTCGCCGGTGGCATCACCGGTTTCTTCACCGGCATGACGATGATCTGGTGGACCGGCGGGGTGGACTATAAGCTGATTGTCGGTGGCAAGCCGCTCTTCAGCCCGATGTTCGCCTTCCCCGTGAGCTACGAGCTCACGATTCTCTTCACGGCCTTTGCGACCATTATCGGCATGTTTGTTTTGAACGGTTTGCCCCGGCACTATCATCCGGTGCTCAAATACGACCACATCCGCCGCGGCATGGACGACACGTTCTTCATCGTGATCGAGTCGCGCGATCCCCGCTTCAATCTCGCCAACACCAAGGCCCTGCTCGAGAAGGCTGGCGGCAAGGCCATCACGGAGCTGGAACCCTGAGCCATGCGGAACGTTTATCTCGCCACTCTCTTTGTCTGCGTGCTCGCCGTGTCGATCCTCGGATTCCGCGGCGCCAAGTTCACGTCGCCGCCGCTCGATATTTTCCCGGAATGGGCTTTCCCGAGTATGGAACACCAGCCCAAGCACCGCCCGCAGTCGGCGAGCAAGTTCTTCGCCGACGGGCGCTCGGACCGCTTGCCCGTGGCGCGCACCGTCGCGCGTGGAATGCTGCGCGAGGATGAACATCTTTATCTCGGCAAGACGACCACCGGTGCGTTCGCGCCCGGCCTCCCGGCCAAGGTCGCGGTGGACCAGAAATTTATCGAGCGCGGCCAGGACCGTTACCAAATCTATTGCTTGCCGTGTCACGGGGCATCGGGCGACGGCAATGGCATGACGAAGCGCTATGGCATGGGAGCTACGCCGACCTATCACGACCCGCGCCTGCGGACGATGCCTGACGGCGAAATTTTTAACACTATCGGTGTCGGCAAGAACACCATGCTCGGCTACGCGGACAAACTCACGCCCGAGGATCGCTGGGCGGTCGTCGTTTACGTGCGTGCGCTCCAACGCGCGCAGCAAGGCGCGGCGGCGGATGTCACCGACGCGGTCGCAAAATCTACGCTCGGCCTCCCATGAGTTCCTCCGCTGCCTCTGTTTCCGCCGCGGCCGCCCCGGCCGATTCTACCGCACCTTCAGCGGCGAGGAACGCCCTCGTCATCGGCATTGTCGGCCTTCTGCTCACGGCGGTGGGTATCGTGGCCGACAGCCCCAAAGCCGCAGCGATGTCCTATCTCGTCGGGTTCACCTTCTGGACCGCAATCGCGATTGGTATGCTGCTCTTGGTGTTGATTCACCATATCGTTGACGCCTCCTGGTCGGTTTTGGTGCGCCGGCAGTTCGAGCACGGCTTCTCGGCCTTTAAATGGCTCTTGGTTCTTTTTGTGCCGCTGGCCATCACGCCGTTCATCGGCCACGGGGATTTGGTTTGGCCGTGGATGAATCCGGAGCACGTAATCCACGGCGGCCACACCGTCGGGCACGATCCGCTCTACATTAAGAAGTCCGGCTTCCTCAACACCTCCATGTTTCTGGGGGTGACGTTTGTCTCTTTCCTGCTCTGGATGTGGGTTTCGGCGCGACTCCGGAAAGCATCCTTCTCCCAGGATTCGGATGGGGATGTGAAGTGGACCTATATGAACCGCAAGACCGCGGCGTTCGGCCTGCCGATTGCCGCGCTCACGCTCAGCGCCATCGCGATCTTCTGGGTGAAGTCCCTCGAGTATCACTGGTTTTCCACGATGTATGGCGTGTGGTTCTTCGCCAACTGTGCGCGCGGTGCCCTCGCCGTCGGCATTCTCATCATGATTTGGCTCTGGAACCGCGGCGACTACAAGGGCGTGCTCAACACGAATCACTTTTACTCGATCGGCATGCTGTCGTTCGCGTTTACGGTGTTCTGGGCCTACGTGACCTTCTCGCAGTATTTCCTCATCTGGAATGCCAACGTGCCGGAGGAAACCTTTTGGTATAACCTCCGCGAACTGAATCACGACGGCTCCACCAACCAGTGGTGGTATGTCGGTCTCGTGCTGCTCTTCGGCCACTTCTTCGTGCCGTTTTTCTACCTACTTTCCTATAAGCACAAGATTGTGCATTCGAAGATCAAGTTCATCGCCTACTGGATTCTCGCCACGATCCTCGTCGATATGTGCTATAACATTTTGCCGGCGCTGAAGGACTCGCATGAGGACTCACTGCCGTTCCTCTCGCTGCACCTTGTTTGGGTTCTGACCTCGGTGGTCGGAGTCGGCGGCGTCTGTGTCTGGGCCTATCTTAACAGTCTGCCGACGACCAAGCTCATTCCGATTCGTGACCCACGCATCGGTGAAAGCCTCACGCACCATGAGTGACGCGTCCACTTCGCCGGCCCGTCCGGTCTCCCTCTTCACGATCGTGTTTCTGTTCGCGCTCTTCGCGACGTTCCTCCTCGCGATCCGCTGGTTCTACGAGCCCGCCACGGTCTCCCCGCAAAACGCCGCGGCGGAAAATCTCACTAAGGAGCTTGAGTGGCGCGCTTCCGCCGCCGATCGCCGCAAGGTTTTGACCACCCAGCGCGAAGCCGAAGTGAAGCAGGCGGCCACTTACGCCTGGATCGATCAGAAAGCCGGTGTGGTGCAACTGCCGATTTCGCGGGCGATGGAACTGACCGCGCAGAAATACGCCGCGAAGAAATAACGTCTGCCGCAAAAATTTCCCTCTGAGATGACCAACGCTCCGACCAACGCCGCTTCGGCAGAAGTCACTGCCATCGACACCCAGGCCCGCGGCCCGCTGCTGCTCCTCTTGGGCTCGGGGATCCTGTGGCTTGTCGTGAGTGGCGTCCTCGCACTCATCACGTCGATCCAACAGCACTCGCCGGGATTTCTCTCTGATTGTGCGTTCATCACGCATGGGCGCGCGCAGGCCCTGCGCGAAACCGTTTTTGTCTATGGCTGGGCCGCGAATGTCGGCCTTGGCGTTGCGCTCTGGGTTCTCGGCCGGCTGGGCGGCTCGCCCTTGCGTGCGACGAACTGGACCATAGCCGGGACGATTTTTTGGAATCTCGGTGTCTCGGCCGGACTCGTGGGCATTGCGACAGGGGACATGACCTCGTTCTCGCTGCTGCAACTTCCCCGCTACGTGCAACCGTTGCTAGTGTTCGCCTACGGCTCGATTTCGATTGCCGGTGTGCTTGCTTGGTCAGGCCGGCGCAATGCCGGGATGTTTGCCGCGCAGTGGTATGCGCTGGCCGCGTTGTTCCTTTTTCCCTGGCTGCTGATTGGTGCGCAGGCGGTGCTCCTGTGGATGCCGGTGCGCGGCGTGGTGCAGGCGATTAGCGCTGGATGGTTCACCCAGGGCGCGTGGTCGATGTGGCTCGCGCCGTTGGCGCTGGCGGGGGCGTATTATGTCGTCCCGAAAGCCTCGGGTCGGCTGTTGCCCACCTATGAATCGGCACCGCTGGCCTTCTGGACTTTGATCTTCCTTGGTGCTTGGACGGGTGGCCGTCATCTCATCGGTGGTCCGGTGCCCGCGTGGGTCGCGACGATGGCCGTGGTCGCGAATGCCCTACTGCTCTTCCACTACCTCGTCGTGTGGCTGAACTTCCGGCCGGTTTGGGCGGCCGAAGGATCGGCCATGAAGTTCATCCGCTTTGGCACCGTCGCCTATGTTCTCGCAGGGGTGATTGATTTGTTTGTCTCGTTCCGCGGCAT
Source organism: Opitutaceae bacterium (assembly GCA_031379235.1). GTDB lineage: Bacteria > Verrucomicrobiota > Verrucomicrobiia > Opitutales > Opitutaceae > ER46. Next base: position 33,974 of record JANNEY010000464.1, read on the forward strand.
CGCAGTGCGCAGCCAGTTTACGTTTCTCGGAAGTTCGTTGGAGCAGCTGGCCATCTATGGTGGGCTCTCGATGCTGTTTTTCGGGGCTTTGACTTTCATGGTCCCGCGGCTGACCGGCACGCCTTGGGCGTCAGCGGCGCTCGCCTCGGGTCATCGTGTCCTCGTCATGGTTGGCGTGGCGGTCTCGGTGCTTGTTCTCGCGTATGCGGGTTGGGTGCAAGGCGGCGCGCTCCTCGCAAAAGATGCGGCACTGGGGGATATCCTTCTGAGTTTGCGTGGACCGCTCCTGATCAACACAGCGGCGCAGGCCACGCTGCTCGCGGCTAACCTTCTTTTGCTGGTCAATTTCTCGCGGTCGGTTTGCGCCTGCCTGTGCGACAAAACTCCCGCTCAATCTATCTTCCGCGCGCCAGCGAAAATGGAGGCGCACGCGTCATGAAAAACGGTCCGATCCTCTTCCTCGGTCTCCTTACCGCGATCGCGATTTCGTTCGGCGGCATCGTCCTCGGCTCCCATGCCCAACTCGGGCGGTTGGCGCCGTATTACGATGATGTCGAAAGCGGTTCGTTTCCGCAGCGCACCAGCGGCCTCGCCGCGCGGGGGCAGCTCGTCTATGCCGACCTCGGCTGCGCCGCGTGCCACACGCAGCAGGTGCGTCGTCCCGATTATGGTAGTGATCAGGAGCGCGGCTGGGGCACCCGGCAAAGTGTGGCGCGCGATTATATCCATCAATCCCGCCCCCAGCTTGGCGCTTCGCGGCTCGGCCCGGATTTGACCAATCTCGCCGGGCGTAAACCCACCGCACCCACGGAAGATTCCTTGGTGGCTTTCCTTTATAACGGCTCTTCGAGCCACCCGTCCTTCAAATTCCTCTTCGAAACCCGTCCCATTGCCGGGGAACTTTCCGCCCGCGCATTCAAGGTCGCGGCTGGCCAGCAGATCGTCCCGACGGAGCGAGCCCAAACGTTGGTCGCCTATTTGCTGAGCTTGAATACCAGCTACGATTATCCTGAGGCACGTCCGGTCGCGTCGGCGCCGAAGACTGAGGAGCACAAGAAATGAGCACGCCGTCCCAACCCGATCCCCGCGTGGACCAGCCCGCGATGACCGACGAGACCTTGCTCTCCGTCCACGAGAAGATGCTCGGCCAGCAGCCCGACGAGAAGGCCCGTTATCGCCTCCTTCCGCTTAACCTCCTGTTCATTTTCAGCGGATTGATCTTTTTTGGCGGCACTTACCTCGGTCGCTACGCCGGGAATTTCAGCCCGAAAATCTTCAACGAAAACGCCCATCCACCCAAGGCGGGTGAAGCTGTTGCTGCGGCTCCCGCGATTGATCCTCTGGTTCTGGGTAAATCGGTCTATGCGACCGTATGTGCCACCTGCCACCAGCCAACCGGTCTCGGTCTCCCGCCGGCCTTTCCTCCGCTCGCGGGTTCCGAATGGGTGTCTGGCTCTGAGGAGCGCCTGATTCGGATCGCGCTGCACGGCTTGATCGGTCCGGTGAAAGTTAACGGCGTCGAGTTCAATGGTGCCATGCCCGCGGCTGGTCCCGGTAGTGGTTTCAACCTCAACCCGGAGAAACTCGCGGCTGTGCTCACCTACGTCCGCAAGGAGTTCGGCAACGGCGCGGCGCCTGTCTCTGCCGCCAAAGTCGCCGAAGTCCGCTCCGCCACCGGCAATCACGCGCCGTGGACCGCCGCTGAGTTGGAGAAGCTACCGTAAGGCGGCGTAGTTCTGGTGATTTGTTAATCTCTGAGCCGCGACGTCAGTCGCGGCTTTTTTGTGTCGCGCCGTGAAACTGAGGGACCTGCGCCTCAATCCCCGAGTTTCTTCCCCGTGGCCAAATAGCCCTGCACATAGTCGCGCACGGCGTCAGCAAGTGGCGTCATGGCCCGCTCGTAGCCCGTGCTACGCAGCTTCGCGATCTCGGCTTGAGTGAAATACTGGTATTTACCGCGCAGCACCTCGGGCATGTCGATGAACTCGATTTGTGGCGGAAGGCCGAGCGCGGCGAAGATTGCACGCGTGAGGGTGAGCCAGGTGTTCGCCGCGCCGCTGCCGAGGTTGTAAAGTCCGCCGGCGGTCGTCGCCTTCTCGGCAAAGTGCAGCGTCATCTCGACCGCGTCCTTAACGTAGAGAAAGTCACGCATCTGTTCGCCATCCTTAAACTCGGGCTTGTGGCTCTTGAAGAGCTGCACGCGTCCGGCCGCAAGAATCTGCTGGTAGGCCTTGTTCACGAGCGAGCGCATGTCGCCCTTGTGATCCTCATTGGGGCCGAAAACGTTGAAATATTTCACTCCGACGATTCGCGGCAGCCAACCGGCGCGCTGCGCATACAGGTCGAAGAGGTGCTTTGAGTAGCCATACATGTTCAGCGGCCGCAGGCGTGCGATGTCTACCGCGCGATCATCCATGCCTTGGGCGCCGTCGCCGTAGGTCGCGGCCGACGAGGCGTAGATGAAGCGCGCCCCCTGGGCGAGCGACCACGCCGCGAGCTCCTTCGTGATCTCAAAGTTGTTGTCGGCGAGATAGGCGGCGTTTTTTTCCGTTGTTGCTGAGCAAGCCCCAAGGTGAAACACCGCAGAAAATTTTCCATGACACACGGCGTCTGCCGCCATGCGCCGGCGAAACTCACCCGCGTCGAGATAGTCCGTAAATTTTAGCGGCACCAAATTTTTCCACTTCTCGTCGGTTCCGAGGAAATCCGTGATGATGATGTCGGTGTGCCCGCGTTGGTTCAAAGCCCAAACCAATGCGCTGCCGATAAAGCCGGCGCCGCCGGTGACGAGAATACGGCCGTCGAGGGAACTCATGTAAGTCAGATAATCGCGGAAGCGTGGAGAGGCGGAAGCATGAAATGACATTCGGCGATTTCGCCGTGCCGTGTTTCCGTGCTTAGCCGTCCTGCGACAGTTCTTTCGAGCGTGCCGTGGCGGCGAGGACGGTCTCGCGAATCAATCCGCGGAAATCCCCCGCTTTCAACCGTTGCAGTCCCGCGAAAGTCGTTCCGTTTGGCGACGTCACCTGATCGCGGAGAATTTCTGGCTCGATGTTTTTGCGTGCGAGGAGTCGCGCCGAACCAAGCAAGGTTTCGACGGCGAGCTTTTCCGAGGCGGCGCGCGTTAGTCCCGCCGCCACGCCGGCATCGCGCAAGGCGGCGGCGAACTCAAAGACATACGCCGGCCCGCTGCCGCTCAATCCCGTGACCGCATCGAGATCGTTTTCCGGCACTTCCACCGACTGGCCGAGGGCATCGAGCAGCGTTTTAAGGATGGCGCGGTCCCCCTCGGCGAGCGGATCGCGCGAGCACCACGCGGTGATGCCGGCGCCGATTTGGCCAGGCGTGTTCGGCATCGTGCGGACAACGTTGCGCGCGCGGGGAAAGACGCGCGTTAGGCTGGAGAGCCGTTTACCCGCGAGAATTGAGACGACGAGTTTTCCCTCCGTCCACGCCGCGAAACGCGGATCGGCGTCGGCGAGGTGCTGCGGTTTGAAGGCGACGAGCAGAGTATCGAAATCCGCCGTGAGCTGTTCCAGCGTGGTTGCGGCCGCTATGCCGGTGCGGGCCGCGAGCGTAGCCGCCGTCGTATCGGCGCCGCCGTAACAAATGAGGTCGGCCTTGGTGGCCGGCTGCTGGCCGAGCAGGCCTTCGACAAACGCCGAGGCCATGTTCCCGGCGCCAAGAAATGCGATTTTGGGCATGGGCTATGGCAACGGCGTCCGGCCGCGCAGGCAAGGCTGCGCGCCGCTCGCGGTTCGCGGCAGGCGCAATTTACTCCGCTAACCGTTTCCGGCGCTCGAGCGGATGCAGTAACACGGCCGTCGCGCCGCGCTCCTGGCCGTCGATCACCGTCACTTCGCCGCCCAATGAGCGCAGCGCGTGGCGGGCGACAGTCAGGCCCATGCCGACGCCGACGGTGTTCTTGGTGCTGACGAAAGGTTCGAACATTTTGTCGCGGATATCCTCGTTGATCCCGCGACCGTGATCGATGATGCGAATCTCAATGAATTTCCCCTCTTCGGCTTTGTCGACGAGCTGGGTCCGCATCGTGATCGGGCGGGGATCGGTCCGCTTGTTGTCGTAGGACTCCCACGCGTTCATCAGCACCTTCGCGATGACTTCCTCCACGATTTCGAAATTGGTCTCAAGCGCCTGCTCGCCGAGCGGATTCTCGATCGTGACCGGCGCATCGATTTTGTAGTCGCTGTGAAACCGGACCACGCCGCCCTCAAGCACTCGCCGCAGGCTGGCGCGGATGGAAGGCGGATGCGATTTCACCACGACCGTGCTGAGCTGCTTGATGATGATCACGATCCGGTTCACGGCATCCTCGACGTGCTGGACGTTCTTTTTCACCTGTTCCGGCCGGTCGTGATAGGCCTTCACCAGATCCAGATAGCCGATGATGACGCCGAGCAGATTGTTCAGATTGTGCGCGATGCCCTGCGTGACAGCCCCGATGGTCGCGGCCTTGCGCGATTCCTCCAACCGGCGCGTGAGGTCGAGTAACTGGCGGTTAATTGCGACAAAGCGCAGCTGCGTCTGGACTCGCGCCAACGTCTCATCGAGGTCGATGGGTTTCGTGATGTAGTCGACGGCGCCGACATTCAGCCCCTCGATCTTGCTTTCCTTGCCGGTGCGGGCGGTGATGAAAATAACCGGCACACCCCGCGTGTCTTCGTTGGCCTGCAGACGCTGGCAGACTTCGATGCCGTCCATGTCGGGCATCATCACATCGAGCAATATCAGATCAGGCTTCGCCTTCTTGACCGCTTCCAACGCCTCCGCACCACTGAAGGCCGTGGTAATTTGGATGCCTTCGCGCTCTAACTTGCGCTTCAGCAACTGGACGTTGATGGGTTGGTCATCGACGACCAGAATTGACGGGGCGGACATTGAACGAACGTAGGTTGGATGCGAGTTTCCGACAGGCAATAACGGTTTGAAAGCGAATGGGTCAAACGGTGATTCGCGGCGCCGAGGATTTACGGATTTCTACCATCGGCCCGCGTCGATGCCGAATGTGCGGTTGACTGGCTCTTTCGTCGGGCGGCTGGGGTGGGCGCGAAGGCGGCAGTTCTATGCGCGAAGGCGATACGCCTTCACGGTATTTTTCATCAACATCGCGACGGTCATTGGACCGACGCCGCCGGGGACAGGCGTGATTTTCGCGCAGAGCGGTGCTACGGTTTCGAAGTGCACATCGCCCGTGAGGCGATAGCCGGTTTTCTTGGTCGCATCGGCGACGCGGTTGATGCCGACATCGATGACGATGGCACCAGGCTTCACCATGTCCGCCGTGACAAATTCCGCCCGCCCGATCGCGGCGATGAGCACATCGGCCTGGCGCGTGAGGGCCGGCAGGTTTGTGGTGGCGGAATGGCAGATGGTGACGGTGGCATTGGCGCCGGCTTTTTTCTGCAGCGCGAGGAGCGCGATCGGTTTGCCGACGATGAGCGAGCGGCCGAGCACGACGACGTGTTTTCCCTTCAGGTCCACACCGCTGCGGGCGAGCAACTCCATGATGCCGGCAGGCGTGCAGGCGACGAAGCCCGTCTCGTCCTCCTGCGCGACCTTGCCGAGATTGATCGTGTTGAAGCCGTCGACATCTTTGTCGGGTGCGACCCGTCGAAACACCGCGACCTCGTCGATATGTTTCGGCAGCGGCGACTGCACGAGGATGCCGTCGACGGTCGGATCGGCGTTGAGCTGATCGAGCAGCGCGAAGAGTTCGGCCTGCGTGATCGTGATGGGCGGGAGGATCACCCGGCTCGTGACGCCGATTTCGGCGGCGGTCTTTTCTTTCTTCCGCACGTAGGACACCGACGCGGGATCCTCGCCGACGCGGACGAGCGCGATGCATGGTTTGCGGCCGGGGAGGGCGGCGACCTCGGCTTTGAGTTCGGCGGCGATGGCCGCGGCAATTTCGTTTCCGTCGATCAATTCCATGGGGAAAAAGCGCCCACGTAACCTACGGAATTCACCGAAATAAAAACGATGCGTCCGTGGCTTCCGTGTGGCCCGTGGGCCAAAGGTTTGAGCCTCACTTCAATTGCAGCGTCTCGATCGTAATGACGATTTCCCTGCCGTCGGGCGCATTTTTCGCGGTGCCGAACACGACGACGCCGCGGTCGACGTAGTTTTCGATTTGCTCGGTGAGAAGCAGTTTCGAGATGTCGAGATAGGCGTAGCGTTTGCCCGCATCGTCGTTGAGCGCGTAGTCGTAGGGACGGCGCGGGGCGAGAGGACGGCGCGTGGAGACGAACTTGCCCGCAAACTGCCGCGGCAGCGCGCTGCTGTCGCCGCTGCCAGTGTTGAGGGAGGGGGCGGCCTGACCGGGGCCGGTGGGGGCAGTGGTCGGCGCGAGGGGTGCGGTGGGCGCAGAGCCTGTGGGGTTCGTCGCAACGGCGGGTAGATTCACGCCGCTGACAGCGATGCGAATGTAGCCGATGAGATTTTTTTCGAGTGAGATCTGCGTCCATTTGCCGTGCAGGCCGGTGATGGAGGTTTTGTCCGCTTTGTCGGAAACGGCGAGCACGCCGGCGTCGGGCTTCGGCGCGAGGCGGATGCTGACGCCGGGTTTCACGTCGAGGCCCTTTGTGAGATCCTTGTTTTCCACGTAACCCTCGAACGGCCCGGGCAAATCGACCGCGAGCCAGCCGTCGGGCGCGGTGGCGGTGGCGGCAGCGATGGGCTCGGTGCCCGCCTTCAAAAATGTGAGCGCGGGTGACGCGGGATCGGGTTTGGTGTGAACGGCGGTGGTGACGGTGAGCGGCGCAGCGGCGAGACTGGCGAGGGCGCCCAGAGCGAGCGCGGCGGTGCGGAGGAATTTAGTCGGCATGGGCGGGAGAAGATCGGGCGGCGGAGGAGGCTTCGAAGTTGGCGCGCGGCGTGTGCGGATTTACGAAAAGAGAATCGATGGTCTTCGTAGAAAGAACCTTGCCGGCCCGCAACGGGATTCCCTTCAATTGTAGCGAACCGATTTGGTAGCGGCGGAGCCGTTTGACGTCGAACCCGAGTGTCATGAACACCTGCCGGATTTCGCGTTTTTTGCCGTGATGCATGTGCACATCGAGATTCGTCGAGCCCTCGGCCGCGCTGGCGTTGATGAGCGCAGCGCGCTCGACCTTGTGTTTCTCGCCTTCGATGACGACACCGCGCACCAGTTGCCCGAGGCGCGAGGCCGGAAACGGTTTTTTCAACACCACGTGGTAGCGCTTCACGACCACGTTGGACGGATGCATCAACCGGTTGGCCAAATCGCCATCGGTCGTGAGGATCACGAGGCCCTCGCTGTCGAGATCGAGGCGGCCGGCGCAGAAGAAACGGAACTTGGCAAACTCGCGCGGCAGCAGCTCAAACACCGTGGCGGCGTGGTGCGGATCGTCGTTGGAGCAGACGAGCCCGCGCGGCTTGTTGACCGCGACGGTGATGCGCGGTTGCGCGGTGGTGCGCACGGATTTGCCGCTCACGGTCACTTTGTCGACGCCGGGGGTGACTTTCTGGCCGGGTTTGGCGGGGGCGCTGTTGACCCACACTTCGCCCTGCGCAATCAGCATCTCGGCGTTGCGCCGCGAACACAGCCCGGCATCGGCGATAAATTTTTGCAGGCGAATGGGCTCAGCGGATGCCATCCGTCTACTGGGCGGCAATTTCACCGCTGCTGCAAGCTTGGTGGTGCGGGCGCCTCTCACATCCTTGCGCCGGACGTGCGCCATCGTAGTGGAGCCGTTTCCGGCTCCGCGCGGAATCCGGTTGGCGCGGGACCATTCCGCTAAGCTGGCAAGAAGCCGCGATGCGCTCGTGCGAAACCGGCTTGCCTGCGCTGGGCCAGCATCGCTTCATCCGCAACCCCTCATGTCCGCCTCTGCCGAAGCACCCGCCCCGCTTTTTTCCAAGGATCGTCCGTTTCCGGCGAAATTATCCGAAAACCGGCTGCTTAACCAACCGGGCTCGGCCAAAGAGACGCGCCATTTAATCGTCGATCTCGGGACGAGCGGATTGCGCTACAAAGCGGGCGATTCTCTCGGCGTGTTTGCCGTGAACCGGGCGGAGGAGGTCGACGAGATTTTGCAGCGACTCGGGGCGACCGGGCATGAAGCGGTTTCGCCGGCGGCCTTGAAACTGGCTGCGCCTGCGCCCTTGCGCAGTGTCCTCAGTGAAAGACTCGCGCTTTCGAAACCGACCCGTAAGGCCGTCGAGGTGATGGCGGCGAAGGCTGCGCATCCGGATGAAAAAGCTAAGCTCGCGGGGCTGCTTGCGCCTGACGCAAAGGAGGTGCTGATGGCGTATCTGGAGGAACGCGAGTTTGTGGACTTGCTGGCGGAATTTCCGAGTGCGCGTTTCGCGCCGCAGGAATTTGTGGATTTGCTGCGGAAGTTGATGCCACGGCTCTACTCGATTGCGTCGTCGTCGAAGGTCCACCCGACCGAAGTTCACCTCACGGTGGCGGTTGTGCGCTACGAGACGAACGGCCGCCAGCGGGTGGGGGTCTGCTCGAGTTTTCTCGCGGATCGTGCGCAACCGATGGCGACGCCGGTGCCGGTGTTTGTTTCGGACTCGCACTTCGGGCCGCCGGCGGAGGGCGCGCGGGATTGCATCATGATCGGGCCGGGCACGGGCATCGCGCCGTT
>JANNEY010000005.1:0-2170 GCA_031379235.1 Opitutaceae bacterium
GTCACGACGGTCGCCGGGGCGGCGGCCTCCGGCGCGATCGACGGCGCGGCCGCCAGTGCGCGTTTCAACCAGCCGCGCGGCGTCGCGGTCGATGCGAACGGTAATCTCTTCGTGACGGATTACGGCAACAGCACGCTCCGCTACATCACTGCGGGTGGCGTCGTTTCGACGATCGCGGGCACCGCGGGCATCAATGGCGAGGTCAACAGCGTCGGGGCCACGGCCCGGCTTTACGATCCCATCGGCATCGTCGCCGATGGCACGACGATCTATGTCGCGGATACTTCCAATAATCTCGTCCGGCGCGGCCAGCCGGCCAGCAGCGCGCCGATTCCGGTGATTTCGCTGCATCCCTTCGATCAAGAGGTGAGCGTCGGCCAGCCGGTGAGTTTGAACGTCGTCGCCTCGGGCACGAGCCTCACTTACCAGTGGCTGCGCAGCAGCAGCCCGATCACGGGCGCGACGAATGCCAGTCTCGCCTTCGCTTCGGCGCAGATTGCGGATATCGCAGCTTACTCGGTTCGCGTTTCGAGCACGGGTGGCTCGGTGGACAGCAATCCCGCCAACCTTTCGGTGACGCCGTTGGGCAGCGGCCCCATCATTATCGCGGCGCGTCCCATCAGCATTAACGTCAATCCCGGGCAGCCGGCAACTTTCAGCGTGACGGCCACGGCTAGCGGCAGCATCGCCTACCAGTGGTTCAAGAACGGCGGCGTCATCTCTGGAGCGACGGCGCCGTCTTACACGATTGCCTCGGCGCAAACGGGTGATGCGGCGACCTACCTCGTGCGACTCACATCGGGAGCCACCGTCGAGACGCCCTCGGCGAAGCTCAGCGTCGGCGGCGCCTCCGGCTCAAATCTATCGATCACCACGCCGCCGGTGGGGCGGACGCTCGATGTCGGTCAGAGCGTGACGTTCACCGTCGCGGCGACCGGCACCGGCACGCTCACTTATCAATGGCTGAAGGACGACAACGCGATTGGCGGCGCGACCGCGACCAGCTATACCATCGCCTCGGTGCAGACGACCAGTGCGGGCAATTATTCAGTGCGGGTGAGCAACGGCACGCTGAACCTCGTCAGTGCCCCCGCCACGCTCGTCGTCAACACCCCGCCGCCTCCCGGTCCGACCGCGCGGCTTTCCAATCTCTCGGTGCGCACCAATTTGGCCGCGGCGCAAACGCTGATCGTCGGCGTCGTGGTGAGCGGTGGTTCGCGTGAAGTGCTGGTGCGTGCGGTGGGCCCGGCGCTCGCCGTGTTCGGCCTCACCGGTGTCATGGCTGATCCGCGCCTCGATCTCTTCAACGGACAGACGATTGTCTTCAGCAACGACGACTGGCCGGCGAACCTCGCGCCGACTTTCACCAGTGTGGGCGCGTTTGCCCTGCCGGCGGCCAGCAAGGACGCGGCCTTCGTGCAAGGCATCGACGGTCCTCGCTCGATTCAAGCCCGCGGCACCGGCGCCGGGGTCGTGCTTGTCGAAGCTTACGATCTCGGCACGGGCAACGCACCGCGCATGATTAATGTCTCGGCGCGCAACCGCGTCGGCACGGGTGACGACATCTTGATCGCCGGCTTCAATGTCGCCGGCACGGGGACAAAGCAGTTGGTCATCCGCGCCGTCGGTCCGACGCTCGCGGCCTTCGGCGTGACTGGCACCCTGGTTGATCCGAAGCTCGAACTCTACAGCGGCGCCGGCGTGAAGATCACGGAAAACGACAATTGGGAGCCGACGCTCGCGCCTACCTTTGCGGCCGTGGGCGCGTTTGCCCTCACCCCTGGCAGCCGCGATGCCGCGCTGCTCGCGACGCTGGCTCCCGGTAGTTACACCGTGCAAGTCAGCGGCGTGGCCAACGGCACCGGTGAAGCGCTGATCGAAGTTTACGAAGTGCCCTGAGCTGGGGGGAGCGAAACATCGCGGCGTGCAGTTGTAGGGCGGGGTCGCCGAACCCCCCCCAGGGTTGGTGGGTTTGGCGGTGTGTTTACGCGCACTCCCCCAACGCGGGGGTCGGGGGTCCCGCCCGACAATAGAGCGTCGCGCGGAGGTGGGCCGCTAGCTGGCGCGCAGCCTGGTCGAGTGCCGTCGCGGTGCGAGCGGACAGCCGCAGCAGCTGCGGGCCGATGGCCGCCGGCGAGGCGGCACGCAGCGGCGCCTCCTCGAGTACGAC
>JANNEY010000479.1:0-22945 GCA_031379235.1 Opitutaceae bacterium
CGCGGCTACCGCCGACCGGGAGCGGTGCTGCAGCAATACCAGGACGGGCGGAACGCACATGTGATGGCGGCGATGTATCTTTATTACTCGAAATATGTTTTTGGTGGCACCGACATCCCGATTTTCTACGCCGGGGATTACGTTCCCCAAGGCGAATTGAAAGCGTGGTATCAGGCGCACCGGCCCGACGTGCTGATCTACGCCGACCACCGCAAACACTACGCTTCGCTCCAGACGTTCTTTCGCAGCCGGCAGATTTCGATTCCGCGCGATCTGGGCTTGGCCGTATTGGATGCGGCGGTGCATCCCCCGGGTATCTCGGGTGTGAGGCAGGCGGTGGAGCAGATGGGCATCAGCGCGGTGGACATACTCGTGAGCCAATTGCACCAGGGTGAAAGCGGACTGCCGCGCGTGGCGAAGATCGAAAAAGTCGAGGGCGATTGGGTCGAGGGATCCACCCTCCGGGCGGTCGTTGCTCCGCCCGCGCTGGTGCCGGTCTAAGCGCGGGCCCGAGCCCGAGTTTCCGCTGTAAAGCTGCAACCGAAACTTCAAAAGCGCATGGACTTTTGCCGGGCGCCGAGCGGACCGGATTTCGTGCGAATATTATTTTTTTGCTCGTCAAATCCCCTTGGCCTCCGCTTCTCACTGCCGAATAAAACCGGCGCAGGCTTTCACTTTTTTGTCGGCGCGCTTGGGCCATCATAAACAGCAAAAGCCGCCGCTCAGTCGGCCTCAACTCCCCCCACCGTGAACGGTCCTCCCTTTTTTCTATGGCGTCGCTGGCTGCTGTTTCTTGCTACGGTCGCCGCCGCGCCAACAACGACATTGCTGGCGGGTGCCGCCGCGGCGCTCCCGCTCCACATGGAACGTCAATCGACCACGGACCTCGCCGTCAGCGGCCTTCTCGACGGTGTGCCCGAGGGCTCGATGCGCTACGTGCGTTGGGCGGACCTCGCGAGACTTCCTTCCTCGAAACTTAAACTAACCGGCGAGTTCGTCCCGGGAGAACAGGAAGTCACCGTGGTTTTCCTCTCCGATCTCTGGGCCGCGCTCCCACGGTCCGCCGGTGCCGACACCGTGCTCGCGACCTGCACCGATGGCTACCTGTCAGTCTACCGTTCCGCTTTTATCAGGGAATTCCGCCCCTTTCTCATCCTCGCGATTAACGGTCAGGGTCCCGAAAAATGGCCGCCCCCCGGCCTTAAGTTTAATCCTGGGCCCTTCGTCATCAGCGTCGCCGCCGCGGTGGTGCCGGCCGTCGCGCAGTTACTCGACGCCGGCCACAAGCGCCCGTGGGGCGTCACGACGATCACCCTCGCGCGCTATGAATCCGCCTTCGCCGGATTTTTTTCCGGGCGCTGGGCCTCCGCGTCCTCGCGCGCCGCGGCCGGCCGCGACCTTTGGATCAACTCCTGCGCGAGCTGCCATCACGGCCCGGCCGGAGCACCCGCCACCGCCGGCGGCACGAAGAGTGACCGGCCCTTCGACGTGCTCATGGCCCACGCCACGCACAACGCCGAGTATTTCAAACGTTACATCCGCGACCCCAAGGGATTCGTCCCCACGGCCAAGATGGAGCCGCACCCACATTATTCGGACTCGCAACTTGGGGATTTGGTGGCATTTCTTCGCGCCGAACAAAATCCGTAGTGCTTTTCCCATGATACGACGGCGCGTTGCGGCCATCGGTCGGCAGGGCCACCGGAAACTCTACCACCACCCAACCGGACTAACTGCGCTCGTTCATGACAAAGAATTCAAGCCCCCCAGTCAGCCAAGTCGGCCCGCAGGCCTTTGGCGTCAGCCATCAGATGCAAATCTACTGGGCGGGCATCGAGCGGGGCGCACCCGCCCTACCGGTTTCAATTGATGCGCTGCGCGCGCGCGCGCGCGCCGTGCTCCCGCCCGAAGCATTTGCCTACATCGGCGGCGCCGGCAACGAGGAGACGATGGCCGCCAATCGGGCCGATTTCGCGCACTGGCGGATCGTGCCCCGCATGCTGACCGATATTTCGGTGCGTTCGCTCGCATCCGTGATTCACGGTCAACCTACCGCCGGGCCCTTCATCGTTGCCCCGATCGGCCTGCATGAACTGTATTGTCCCGAAGGGGAGCTGCCGGCGGCGCGGGCAGCGGCGGCGAGAAGAATCCCCTTCACGCTCAGCTGCCAGTCTTCGCGGACAATCGAAGAGGTGGCGCAGGCCATGGGCGACGCGACCCGCTTCTTCCAACTTTACTGGAGCCGGGACCGCGAGCTGACCCGGAGCTTCATCCGACGCGCGGAGGCGGCCGGCTACACCGCCCTCGTCGTCACCCTCGACACCCGGCTCCTCGGCTGGCGCCCTGCCGACCTTGATCTCGGGCACAATCCGTTTCTCCACGGCAAGGGGATCGCCAACTACACGAGCGATCCGGTCTTCCGCGCCGCGCTCGCCCGCCCCCCCGAGGAAGATCGCGGCGCCGCGATCAAACACTTTCTCACCGTGTTCAACGATCTGACGATCACGTGGGAGGACCTCGCGTGGCTGCGGCAAAGCACCAAGCTGCCGATTACTCTCAAGGGTATCCTGAATCCCGACGACGCCCGCCGCGCGGTCGCCAGTGGCGTTGAGGGCTTGATTGTTTCCAACCACGGTGGCCGACAGGTCGACGGCAGCATCTCCGCCATCGCGGCGCTCCCCGGGATCGTGGATGCCGTGGTCGGCAAAATTGAAATCGGCCTCGACAGCGGAATCCGTTCCGGAGCGGATGCGGTCAAGGCGCTCGCGCTCGGTGCCAACTATGTCGGCCTCGGCCGGCCGTGCGTCTATGGCCTCGCGGCTGCCGGTGAAGCCGGCGTGGGCTGGGTCTTGGACAACTTTGCGGCCGAACTCGACCTCACGATGGCGCTCGCCGGTTGCGTTTCTCCCGCAGAGCTCAACCGCGCTTTGCTGCGGAGCGCGGGCGCGGCAGCCTGAGCGTGTCGTCGCTCTTTTTCTCGGGCTCCCTGCGACGTGCGAATTCCGCACGATTCACAGTGCCGGATTAAGGCCAGAAATACCTTCGGTGCGGCTAGCCACGGGCGTCGCGCTGAGCTTATTTCAACAGCGAATAAGCGTTTCCAGTTTCCTCTTTTCAATCGGATGCGTCGTTTTACTTTCTTCGGCATCAGTGCGCTGTCCCTGCTGGCGATCCTCGTTCAGCTCGGTTGCGGCACGAATCAAGTTCCCACGTCGCACGCTAAAGTCGGAGCGACGGCTATCCCTCCCGCGTCTCTCCGTGTCCCTCCCGCGATCGGAGCGAAGCTTTCCTTCAACGAGCACATCCAGCCGATTCTCGCCGAAAATTGCTACGCCTGTCACGGCACCGATCCGAGTTCGCGCAAGGCCGAGCTGCGCCTCGACCGGGCCGAGCATGCTTTCAAAAAACGTGACAAGGGCGGTCCAGCGATCATCCCCGGCCAGCCCGACAAAAGCCCGCTCGTCGGCCGCATCGAATCGAAGGATCCGAAGGAAGTCATGCCGCCGCCCGAGGCGCACAAGACGCTCAAGCCCGCCGCCATCGCGCTCCTCCGGCGCTGGATTGCGGAGGGCGCCGAGTATCAGGAGCATTGGGCTTTCATCGCGCCGCTCCGTCCCGCGTTGCCCGAAATCAGCTCCGCCGCAAATCCGGTCGATCGCCTTGTCCTCGCGCGGCTGGCTGCGGAAAAAATCACGCCGTCACCTGAGGCGGATCGTCCCACGCTGCTCCGCCGCGTAAGCTACGATCTCACGGGCCTGCCTCCGACGCCGGCCGAGGCCGAGGCGTTTCTCGCCGACGCCGCGCCCGGCGCCTACGAGCGCGTCGTCGACCGACTGCTCGCGAGCTCGCGTTACGGGGAACATCGCGCCCGCTACTGGCTCGACTACGTGCGTTACGCCGACACGCATGGCATCCATTTCGACAACTATCGCGCGATTTGGCCTTACCGTGACTATGTCATCCGTGCCTTTAACCAAAACAAAGCCTTCGACCGCTTCGTGCGCGAGCAACTCGCCGGCGACCTGCTGCCCGCCCGCACCCTCGATGAACTCGCCGCCACCGGACTCATCCGCTGCAACCTCACGACCAACGAGGGCGGCACCATTTCCGAGGAAGTTTTCGTCAACCAGACCCGCGACCGCGTCGAGGCCTTCGGTGTTACTTTTCTCGGGCTCACGACCGGTTGTGCGGCGTGCCATGATCATAAGTTCGATCCCTTTTCCCAGCGTGATTTCTACGGCCTGGCCGCGTTTCTCAACAACACGGTCGAGAAGCCGTGGGATCTGAATATCGCGGAGCCGGCACCGGTGTTGCGGTTGCCCACACCGGAAAACACCACGGCCGCGGAGTTGCTGTTTGGCGAGCGCGCTGTGACGCAGGAAAAAATCCAGCTCCGCCGCGCCCGCGCCCAAGAACTCACCGCCGCCTGGCTCGCCGCTGGAAACCGGCCGAAGCCCGTGGCAACAGCCAACCTCGAATTGCGGCTGAAGCTCGATGAAGGTAAAGGCGACGTGCTGAAAAATTCGGCGCCCGCAGCGAAAATCGCGACCTTCAAGGCCGAGACCAACCCCTTGGTTTGGGGCGAGAACACCTGGCTCTGGCCCGCGATGCGCATGGACATTCTCACGCGCATCACGCTCGGCGACAGCGGTGACGTGGAGGCGGACGAAGCGTTTTCCGCCGGGAGCTGGATCATGCTGCGCGCCAATCCCGGTGGCGGCGTGAGAACCGGCACCGGCAATGGCACGCTGCTGGCCCGCATGGGCGACGCGAAGCGCCGGGGCGGAGCGGGCTGGGATATTTCGCAGTCGGGCATGCGCATCATCGTCAGCCTTACGCCAGGCGCGGCGCCCGCCACATCACCGGGCGCCGGTGAGGAAGCGGCCAAAGCCAATACCGTCGCGGTCGCGGCTGAAACCGATCCCGCTTCTCCTGCCGCGGCCCTCGTGGTGCCGGAGCCGCCGCCGCGCGGCCTGCAAATCGCCACTAAACTAGGCCAGGTCACCCGGGACGAATGGCGGCACGTGTTCGTCACCTACGATGGCTCGCGCCACGCGTCGGGGATCAAGATTTACCTCGACGGTAAGCTCGCCGAGACGGAGGTGAGGGCGGACGCGCTCACGCCGCAGGACTCCATCCGCACCGATGCCGCGATGCACCTCGGCCGGCGCGACGATTTCAATCCGATGCGCGAAACGCGTTTTCAGGACATGCGTTTCTACCGCCGCCACCTGACGCCCGCCGAGGTGGCGCGACTCCCCTTTGAAGACCTCGCCGCCGAAATTGTCGCGCGCGAGCCCAGTCCCGCCAAGTGGTCCACCGATGAAGGATTTCTCGTGATGGATCGCTTCTTCCTCGGCGAAATCGATCCCGAGATCCGCGGACTCTCCGCCGCTCTCGCGGAACAGAACGCCTCCTTCGAGAAGCTGACCAAAGAGGGCACCGCGACCCTGATCGCGGCCGAGAAGGAGACCCCGGCGTTTTCCGATATTCTCAAACGTGGCGACTACTTTGCCCGCGGCGAACGCGTAGAGCCTGCGGTCCCGCATTTCTTAAACGGCCTCCCGGCCGGCACGCCGCGCAATCGTCGCGGCCTCGCCGAGTGGCTCGTGGCGCCAGCGCAGCCGCTGATGGCCCGCGTCACGGTGAACCGGATGTGGCAGGAACTTTTTGGCCGCGGCCTCGTGGAAAGCGCGGGCGATTTCGGCATCATGGGCGACCGCCCTTCGCATCCCCAGCTGCTGGACTGGCTCGCGGTCGAGTTTCGCGAGAGCGGCTGGGATGTGAAGAAATTCTACCGGATGCTGGTGACGTCCGCGACCTATCGCCAGACCGCAGCGGCGTCATCCGCAGCGCTCACGCGCGATCCTTCCAACCGGCTGCTCGCGCGGGGCCCGCGCTTCCGCATGGACGCAGAAATGCTGCGCGACAGCGCGCTCGCGACCGCCGGTCTACTCGTCAAAAAAATCGGCGGCCCGCCCGTAAAACCCTATCAACCGCCGGGGATCTGGGAGGAGGTTGCGATGCCCGAATCCAACACTAAGACCTATGTGCCGGACAAGGGCGACGGACTTTATCGGCGCAGCGTCTATACGTTTTGGAAACGCGCCTCGGCACCGGCGAGCCTTGAGACCTTTGACGCCACCTCACGCGAGGTGGCTTGCACGCGGCGAGCTCGCACCAACACCCCGCTACAGGCTTTTGTGACGATGAACGATCCCCAGTGGGTTGAGGCCGCGCGCAAACTTGCCGAACGCGCGGTAAAGGCCTCGCCCACCACGGAGCAACGCCTCGATTTTCTCGCGCGCGTCACACTGGCCCGACCGCTCGTGGCCAAAGAAACCGCCGTGCTCACCAGGACGGCCAATGAGTTTGGGACCAAACTGGCAACCCGCGAAAAAGACGCCAAGGCGCTCATCGCGATCGGCGAGTCGCCGGCCGACGCCACGATTCCAGTCACCGAACTCGCGCAGTGGACCTTGGTCGCGAGTCAATTCCTCAACCTCGATGAATTCCTCACGAAGTGAGCTCCATGGCCTCCCCTCACTCGCATCCTCCCGACGATCGCCACCTTTGCTCTGATCACGGCGGCGAATATCCTACAGTGTGGGATTTGCCGCACGTGCCCCTCGGCCTGAAGCAGGAATGGCTGGGGCTGGAGACGCGCCGCCACTTCCTCGGCCAGGGCGTTAAGGCCCTCGGCTGGGCCGGCCTCGCGACGCTGCTCGGCCGCAGCGCCCCGAAGCTGCTGGCGAACACCGCGCCCGTTCGCGGGCCCGCGCTCTCACCGCATTTTGCGCCGAAAGCGAAACGCGCGATCTACCTTTTCATGGCGGGCTCCCCGTCGCAGTTCGAGACGTGGGACTACAAGCCCGCGCTCGCGGACATGTTTAACCATGATCTGCCCGAGTCGGTGCGCGGCGGCCAGACGCTCACGGGCATGACCGCGAGCCAAGCCCGTTTCCCGATCGCGCCGAGCATCTACAAATTTGCGCAGCACGGCAAATCGGGCCGCTGGGTGTCGGAACTCTTCCCGCACACGGCTAAACTTTCGGACGATCTGTGCGTGCTAAAATCGCTCCACACCGACGCGATCAATCACGAGCCGGCGATCCTCCAGCTGACCACGGGCAACATGTTCCCCGGCCGCCCCTCGATCGGCTCCTGGCTCTCCTATGGCCTCGGCGCCGCGAACGAGGAATTGCCGACCTTCGTCGTGATGACCTCGAAGATGCCTCATCGCACCAACGTCCAGGCGCTCTCCAACCGGCTTTGGTCGTCGGGTTTTCTTTCGCCTGAACACGCCGCCGTAACGCTCCGCGCGGGCAATGATCCTGTCTTGTTTCTGAACAACCCGAGTGGCGTCGAAAGCGACTTACGCCGCACGATGATCGACGGTGTCAACGACCTGAACCGGCAGCTCTTCGATCGCGTCGGCGATCCGGAAATCAACGCCCGGATTTCCCAATACGAAATGGCCTTTCGGATGCAGACCTCCGTGCCGGAGCTGGCGGATTTTTCCAACGAGCCCCCGTCGACGTGGGAGCTCTACGGGCCGCGCGCCAAGGAGCCGGGCACGTTTGCCTACAACTGCTTGATGGCGCGGCGCCTCGCCGAACGCGGCGTGCTGTGCACCCAGATTTTCCTGCGCAGTTGGGACCAGCACACCAACCTGCCGAAAAATATCCGCCTCATGGCCGAGGATTCCGACCAGCCGACCTACGCGCTGGTGACCGACTTGAAACGCCGCGGCCTGCTCGATGACACGCTCGTGATTTGGGGCGGCGAGTTCGGCCGCACGGTTTACTCGCAGGGCACGCTTTCCGCGGCCACCTACGGCCGCGATCACCACCCGCGCTGCTTCAGCATGTGGATGGCCGGCGGCGGAGTGAAACCCGGCATCGCCTACGGTGAGACCGATGATTTCTCCTACAACATCGTGAAAGATCCCGTCCACATCCGCGATCTCCACGCGACGATTCTGAACCAGTTCGGCCTCGATCACACCAAACTCACTTTTAAGCACCAGGGCCTCGATCAGAAACTCACGGGCGTCGTGCCCGCGAAAGTCATCCATGACATCCTGGCCTGATCGGTGCGCGCTGCGCGCGAGCGTTTTTTTTCTCGCCCTCCTCTCGGCGGCGCGCGCCGAAGATACGTTCTTCGCCAAGCGCATCGCGCCCGTGCTCGAACAAAACTGCACGGCCTGCCACGGCGATAAAAAACAAAAGGGAAAGCTGCGCCTTGATCGTTTCGCCGACCTGATCCGCGGCGGTGAGAGCGGAGTGGTGGTGAAGCCCGGCGATCTCAAGGGCAGCGAACTTTTCCGCCGCATCACGCTCCCGCACGACGACGACGAGTTCATGCCCAGTGAGGGCAAGCCGCCGCTCCAGCCCGACGAAGTCAAAGTGCTCGAACTCTGGATCGCCGCCGGGGCCTCCGAAGAACTCCCGCTCTCCGCCATCGCGGGCGCACCGGCGCCCGCCCGCCCAAAGCCGCCGGCACCGCCGCTCGCACCCGACTGGCGCCCGCGCGCCGCGCAGATCGCCCAACTCGAAACCGCCCTCGGCCTTCGCCTCGTCCCGCGCTCCGCGATTTCGACCGACGGTCTGATTCTCCGCACGGCGAGCGCGCCCCTGCGCTGCGATGATGCCGCGCTCGCCCGCCTCGCCTCCGTGGCCGATCTCATCGTCGAGGCCGAGCTGGCCCGCACCAAGATCACCGACGCCGGTCTCGCGGCCCTCGCCGCCTGCCCGAACCTCCGCGCGCTCGATCTCACCCGGACCGCCGTAACTTCCGCCGGCCTAGCCACGCTCACCCGTCTGAAAAAAATTGAGTCGCTCAACCTGACTTCCACGAACGTCGAAGCGGCCGTCGTCACCCAATTGCGCGCGCTGCCCACGCTCAAGCGCCTCTGGACGTTCGATACTCCGGCGGCGCCGCCGAATTGATCGATGGTCTTGCTTCGCCAAAATCGCCGACGCCCAGATCCCAGCCTCTCCGTCATTAGTCCAACATCCCGTTGCCCAACCCGCCGATCTCCCGCCGTCGCTCGAAAAATCGTGCGTCTTGGCACGACCGGCGCTTAGCGCCCCTCAGTATATTGAACCATCAGCGCGCTGTTTCCCCGCCTCCAACAATCCGGCCGTCGCACGGGAACTTTTAACATTTCGCTTCCGACAAATGAGTAACCAACAAAAATCAACGTTCATGAATCATCATAAAACATTCCGCTCCCCGTCCGTCGTCTCCGGCGTTCTCGCCGTTCTGCTCTTGGCCGCTGGTCTCTCGTTTGCAGCCGACGCTCCAGTCGCACCGCCGGCCTCGGCGCAAACGCCCAAGGCGGCGAAAGCCGCGGGGGCCATTCGCATTATGGCCGCCCTAGACGCACCACACACTGACGAGACCGGCGTCAGGTGGCTTGCCGCCCAGGGCTTCTTGGATGGAGACACAATCGAGCGTCCCGAGCTGAAGATCGAAAACACCAAGACGCCGTCGATCTATCGGTCTGAGCGTTTCGGCATGAGCAAATTTTCCCGCAAACTGGCCAACGGCAGCTACACCGTGAAGCTCCACTTCGCGATTACCTACGAAGGCATCGGCGGGCCGGGGGAGGTCGTGTTCACGGTCGTGGTCGCGGGTCACGAGATCAAGGACCTCGACATCTGGAAGAAAGCCGGCGGCGGACTCCGCGCCTACGTCGAAACCGTTCCGTTCACGGTCACCAACGGGGAACTTGAGATTAGTTTCATCAGCCAGTCTCAGAATCCGACGATCAGCGCGATCGAGATCATCCCCGCGTCATAGTTCTGCCGCCGCAGACATCAGGTGGTGCTTGATCGCGCAGGCCGAGTTTCCCGCGGCGCAGATCGCAGGCCCGGCGGTTTTGTGCCGCCGATATTTTCCAACTCACACCACGACGTCGCGCCCGGATGCTTGGTGGAGGACTTCCATCGCGCGTGAGTTGACTCCGCAAGCGTTTGTGGCACGTGAGGTGCGTCCACTGCGGCTCCTCACGCGTCGAAAGGCTAACTCTCCACCTGCATGCCCAGCACCGTCGCACTCTACCCGATGTCCGCCTACACCCGCGGCATTCGGAAGCCCGGTCACTTTCACGTGATCCGCTTCGAGGATGGACAGAGCCCGCAGCTCGACCGCTTTGTTCCCCATCGCCACGATTTTTTCGAGATCATCTGGCTGCGTTCCGGACAGGGTAAGGTGCAAAGCGATCTCCACTGCTATCCGGTTTCCCCGCGCACACTTTTTTTCACTTCGCCGGGCCAGATCCACGCGTGGAAATTCAAGGCCGAGGCGCGGGGCGAGATTGCCAGCTTCACCGAGGAGTTTTTTGCCGTCACCAGCGAGCACCCGGGGTTGCTCGGCAAGATGCCGTTCCTCTACTCCGGCGCCGCCAATCCGATTCTGCACCTCGACGCCAAGGAGGCCGCGCGCATCGACCGCGCCTTCCGTCAGCTTCACGCCGAGGCCGCGGAACCCGTCCCCGGGCGCGACGATCTCGTCCGTTCCTATCTCACGATCATCCTGACCCTCGCGCGCCAATTTTTTGCCCGGCGAGCGCCGGAGCAAGCGCCATCCGCTCCCGGCGCCGATCTGCTCGCCCGCCGTTTCCGCCAGGCGTTGGAAGAAAATTTTCCGCAGTTGCTCGAAGTCGGCGAATACGCCGACCTGCTCCACGTCTCACGCACGCACCTCAACCAGCACCTCCAGCTCGAGACTGGCCGGAGCGCCAGTGAGATCATCCATGAGCGCATCGTCCTTGAGGCCAAGCGACTCCTCTCACACACGACGCTCACGGCCGCGCAAATCGCCCACCGCCTGCAGTTCGAGGATCCATCCTATTTCGGCCGTTTCTTCCGTCGCACCACCGGCCAAACGCCCGGTGAATATCGCGATCAGGCGCAGACCGACTCGCTCGCGAGCTAGGAAACAAACTGGGGCCTGGTTCCTCGCTGTTTTCAGTGGGCCAATGGTTTTGTGCTCCGAAGCCCCGAAGGGGCGACAGTCGATAGCCCAGGGCAACGCCCTGGGAATCGGATACAAGGGATCTCTTCGCCCTGAAGGGGCGACACCCGCGGTTGGTTTCGCCCCTTCAGGGCTCGGCATTTGACGTGAACATTTCCCAGGGCGTTGCCCTGGGCTTTCAATTTTTCTCCCCTTCGGGGCTCCCGGTCACGGACTCTTACCCACTGGAAATAGTGAGGAGCGTCTGGTCCTGAGAAGCGGGCACAAAAAAGGCGGCGGGGAAAACCCGCCGCCTTGGATTCATACCGGCCGTTGGTCAGTTAGAATTTATAGCGGATCGAAGCCGTGACGTGGATGGGCTCTCCCTTGAGGATAATCGAGTTGGCGCCGAATGCCTCGAACGGATTGAAGTAGCGCTCACTGAAAAGGTTCTTCCCCGAAACGCTTACATCCCATTTTGGCGAGGTGTAGTAAATCGTCGCATCCCAGATGGTGTAGGCCGGTAACTTGAGCGTCTTCTCGGGATTGCCCAAGACTTCTGGCACAAAGCTGGGGCCGCCGCTGATACCAAAGCCATTGCCGAAATCGTATTTCACGAAGAGGTTGGCTTTCCATTCCGGGATACCTGCGATCCGGCCGCCGCGCTTCGGACGGCCGCCAAAGTCGGCGCTGAAGATACCGGCATATTGGGTCGTCTGCAGGGCGGTGAGCGGGACGAAGCCGCTGCCATAGGTCGTGCCTCGGCCGAAGACGTCCTGCGCGCTGGCATTGGCGGTGATGGTGAGCTGTTTCGAGACAGCCCAGCCGCCTTCGAGCTCGAGACCGCGTCCGCGTTGGGCGAAAAATGCGCCACCGCGGAAGTCGAAGTTGGACAGCTCCTGATAGTAAATCGTCGCGGCGGCGTAGAGGGTGTTATTGAGCATCGAGGTCTTGATGCCCAGCTCACCGAACGTGCTCTCCGAGTAATTGGTGTCCCCCTGGATCGTGCCCGAAACGTAGAAACCCTGGGCGGCGGTGCCGCGCTGCACGGTGCCAAACACGGTGGTCTCCTTGGTCAGCTTGTAGGAAGGCGTGACGCTGTAGTTGGTGTAGGAGATGCCGCCGTTGGGCTGCGCCCGCTCGGGGGCGCCGTTGCCGAGCCCGGAGGGAATGCCGCGTTTCCACGAGGCGTTGTCCCAGCGGGCGGAGAAAATCACGGAGAACTCGTCCGTGAATTTCACATCGGGAACCAGGAAGACGCCGCCGGTGAAAACCTTGCTCCACACGCTGCCGAACGGATCCCAGAAGGTCCGGCCCGTGTTGCCGCGCTGGCTGCCGGAGCGCAGGGTGTCATTCGGCGTGGCGCCGAAAGAGAGGTCGCGGCGGTTGAACGGCTCAACGGTGAATTCCGTCTTGGCCAGCGAGTCTTCGTAGCGCGCCGACACGCCATAGACGGCGTCGATGCCCTTGAAGCCCTTCAGCTTTTGGGTGAACTGCAGCTTGTTTTCGATCGTCAGGTTCTTGCCGAGCTCGCCGTAGCCGTAGTTAGAGATTTTTTCGCGGGTATACCCGTCGACGAAGAACTTGTTCGCGATGGTGAGATTTTCGGAGGGCCGGACAATCGTGTCGAAGAAATAGAGGATGGTGTCGGCATCCGCAAAATCGCCCCTGTCCGCGAGGGTCTGGTAGCCCTTGAGCTTAACGGTCGCGGC
This sequence comes from Opitutaceae bacterium, assembly GCA_031379235.1. Taxonomy (GTDB): domain Bacteria; phylum Verrucomicrobiota; class Verrucomicrobiia; order Opitutales; family Opitutaceae; genus ER46. Next base: position 12,675 of record JANNEY010000479.1, read on the forward strand.
CGTCGGGTTGTTGATCTTGCCCAGATACTGGAGAAAGAAAACGGCGTCGGCGTTGTTGGCGAAAAGATTGGGCCGGAAGCCGGAATTGGCAAAGCCGTTGAGCGCCAGGAACGAGTAGTCGAACTGGCCGCGGGTGCCGCCGAAGGGCGTGGCCGACTCCAGCGCCGCGCGATTCACATAGCCCGGCGTGTCGTTGATGAACGTCGCCACTTTGCCGCTGGGCAGGGTGAGCGAGAGGCGGGCGCCGGTGAGATCGTTGACCGGCTGGCCATAGATGTAGTTATCGTTGTCGATCAGGTCCTGGGTCACGCGATTCCAGCCCGGATTTTCATTGGCGCGGAAGGCGTAATACTCCGCTCCCGTGTAGACCGTGGTGTTGGGATTGATCTTCATCTTGGCCGAGGCGTAGACCGACGTGTAGTCGTTTTTGTAGCCCTTGTAGTAGGCGTCGGCCTTCTGATTGGTGATCGAGATACGGTAGGCCGTGGGTTTGCCGAAGAGGAGCACGGGCGCGCCCACGTCCACCTGTGTGTTGAATTCGTTATACTGGCCGACGGTGAATTTCAGGGAGCCCCGGCTCTTGTCGAAGTAAGGCGCCTTCGGCACAAAATTCACGTAGCCGCCTGGCAGGGCGGCCGAATAGTTGGCGGTGGCGGGACCGCGCACGAAGTCCATCCCCTCGGCCGAGCCGAAGGACGTGGGATAGCCGTTGCGGTTGAACACGCGCTGCATGCCATTGAAATAAACGCTCGAGAGCAGCCCGCGGGTGACCGGGATGCTCGGAACGCCGTAGTAATTCACCACGGTCACGCCGGGGACGGCCTTGGCGAGGTCCCAAACATCCTTGATGCCCATTTGCTCGATCACTTCGGGCGTCAGCACGGTGACGGAACGCGGCGTGTCGAGCAGGCTACGGCTCGTGCCGAAGATCGAGTCAACGGGGCGCGTGTTTTGGAGCACCGACTTGGAGTCGCTCATCGTGCTTTCGGAGATGATGAACTTTTCAAGTTCAGTCACCGGGCCGGAAGCGGCGGGAGCCGACTGGGCCGGCAGCGAGCTGGTGAGGCCGCTGGCAAACGCCAGCAGGAAGCCGGCGCGAGTTAGTTTCAGGTTCATATTGGGCATGGATTTGTCTGGGGGGATGGCGGGCGCGCTTACTTTTGCGCTCGTTTCGCCCGCACCTCGGCGGGCAGAAAGGTTTCATCGAACACATCGGCGAGCTTCACCGGCTTGCCGAGCACACCGATGCTCGCGAGCTGCGCGATTTCTTCGCCGAGTCGCACCGGGTCAATTTGACCGATCTGCTCGCCCTTGGCGGGATCGCCTTGCACAAGCTTGAACTCCCGCATCGCGCCCACGCTGTAGGCGATGAACTCCGGGGTCATCTGCTTGTTCAGCGAACCGATCATCGCATCGGCGTCCTTCCGGTCTCCGTCGAGATACTCGCGCCAGCCGCGGATCGATGCCGCGGTAAATGCGCGCACCGCCGCGGGATTTTGCGTGAGGAATTTCCGGCTCGTATACCAAATCCGATAGGGCGAGATCCCCGCCTCCGACAGCAGCAGCGTGCCGGGGTCCGCCCCCTGCTGGCGCACGTAATACGGCTCGTTCGTGATGAAGCACTGCTGCACGAATTTCTTGTCGGCCAGAAACCGGCTCAACCCGAAGTCCAGCGGCAGAATCGAAACCTTGATGCCCAGTTTTTTTTCCGCGATCGTGATCCAAGCCGCGCCCGGCTCGGCCATGACCGATCGCCCATCGAGATCCTTGAAGGAGCGAATCCCGCTTTCCTTGTGAAACATGATGCCCTGCGGGTCGCGTTGCATCAGTGCCCCCACCGCCACCAAGGGAACGCCTTGGCCGGCGCCCACAATCAGTTCATCGGTGCGGCCGACGCCAAACTCCACGGCTCCCAGCGCGACTTTTTGCCGCGGAATCGCGTTGGGTCCGCCCTGGCTGATGGTGACGTCCAAACCGGCTTCACGGTAATAGCCTTTGACCAGCGCCTGATAAAATCCGCCGTGCTCGGGCTGCGCATACCAGTCCGTCTGCACGCTGATTTTCGTCAGCGCCGGCGCAGAGCCGGGCGCCGAAGACGGCGTTTTTTCCCCACAGCCCGCGAATGCGAGCACGGCCAGAACGCCGATCAGTCCTTGTCTGAGTCGCTTTAGAATTAGAGTGCTCATTCCTTTTTGACCATTGAATCGTGCCATGAATGCAGGAGCCGCCAGTGCAGCCAGTTCACGCCGCCCACAAAGACGAAACCCATCAGGCAGGCCACGAGCCCGGTCGCAAACAGCGCCGGCGTTTTCAGCTGCGCGAAATAGGAAATCGTCATGTAGCCGATGCCGCCGACGCCATTTTTCGCGCTGCCCGCGAGAAAATCTCCGACGATCGCCCCGATGGGCGCGAGGGTGCCGGCGATCTTCATGCCCGTGAGAAAATACGGCATCGCGCCCGGGATCCGCAGGTAGCGCACCTCCTGCGCGCGCGTCGCTTTGCACATGAGGAACAGCTCACGCAAGTTTCGATCCACCGAGATGAACCCCATCGTGGTGTTCGCCACCACCGGAAAAAAGCCGATCATGAACGTAATCGCCACGATGCTCGGCAGACCCTGGCCCAGCCACAGCACGAACACCGGCGCGAGGATCGTCACCGGCATCATCTGCATGATCAGGACATAGGGGTAGAACGACGCCTTGATCGGGGGCGAGAAGCCCAGCGCCATCGCCAGCAGAAAACCCACGCCCACCGCCGCCAGAAAGCCCAGCAGCGCACCCTGCACCGTCACCAAGACCGCAGACCACAGCACGGCTCTTTCCATCCACGCCGCCGACAGCACCTCATCCGGCGACGGCAGCACAAAGGTCGGAATGCCAAATATCCGTTTCACCGCATACCACAGGGCAACCAGCACGATCCCGGTGAGGGCGGGTTGGATCAGGGAGAGCGCGCGGCGTTTCATTGGTTCGTCTCCGTGCTCAGTGGCTGCGCACCGCGCGCAACGCGTGGGTCGTCGCGCCGAGCAGTTTCAAAAATTCCGGGGTCTCGCGCAGCTCCGCCGCCCGCGGATACGCAAACGGCACGTCGATTATCTGCGCCACCCGCCCGGGATTGGCCGAGAGCACCACGATCCGCGTCGAAAGAAACACCGCCTCCGTCACGGAGTGCGTGACGAAAAACGCCGTGAACGGATCGCGCGCACGAATCGCCAGCAGGTCTTCGTTGAGCTTGTCCCGCGTCATCTCGTCGAGCGCGCCGAACGGTTCGTCGAGCAGCAGAATCTTCGGCGCCACACTCAGCGCGCGCGCGATCGACACGCGCATCTTCATGCCGCCGGAGAGTTGCCAGGGGTAGTGTTCGGCGGCGGCGGCGAGGCCCACAATCTCCAGCATTTTCGCCGTGCGCTCGCGCCGTTTTTCCGTCGCGTCGCCGCGCAGCAACATCGGCAGCTCGACGTTTTCCGCCACTCTCCGCCACGGCATCAGATTCGCCTCCTGGAAGACGAAGAACATCAGCTCGCGCGCATTTTCCGGCGTCATGCCATCGACGATGATTTCGCCGGAGGTCGCAGCGCTCAGGCCCGCAATCAAGCGCAGGAGCGTGGATTTCCCGCAGCCGCTCGGCCCAATGAAACTGACGAACTCGCCTCGCGTCACGCTGAGGTCAATCCCATCGAGCACGACCGGCCCCGTGCCGAAGCGCTTTTGCACGCCGCTGATTTTGACCAAGGACGGTGGGCTCATGGTCGCATTCGCGATCACCTCAGGCGGGACGGCCGACGAGCGCCGCTGCCGCGGCCGCCGATTCAGCGGCGTCAAACGGATTGTGCGGATAGGATTTCATCTTGCCCGGGTTGAGCAGGCCGCGCGGATCGACCTCCGACTTGAACGCGCGCTTGTCCGCGATATTCGGATGCCGCCCGCCTTCCTCCAGGCGATAGGTGTGCGGGTTTGCGATGCCGACGCCCAGTTCCGCGCACGCACTCAGGATCTCCTCCAAGCGTTCCTCGGACTTAAAATACACCAGTGGAATTCCGCCGACCATGATCTCGCCCGGCAGCACGTCGGCCTCCCTAACGCTCGCGCGCATCAGCTTGGGCGTGCCTGCCACCCACTCGAGGTGGAACAGGATTTCACTAGGGAAGCGCCGCTCCAATTCCGCGAACTGCGCGCGAAAATTCGCCCCAAAGCCCGCCTGCACATACGTAAGCGTCGGGTCCGTCTTCATCGCCCAAAGCGTCGTGTGGTTCCAGGTGAAATCCGTGATGAAGGGTGGCTTCGGCGGATCCGAAAGCGGTTGTCGGTAGACACACGCCAAGCCCGCCGCCTCTGCCGCCGCGATGACCGCCGCAGTTTGCGCCCGGGCTACGAGAAGAAAGCTCACGTGCTCGTCCGGGCGGAAATATTTCACCAGCGGCTTGAAGAACGAGGGCGTCGGCCACTGGAACTGCGTGACGAGCCGCTTTGACCATTCGCCTTTGCGCGCTGCCACGTCGGTCCACGTGAGGAGTTTGTCCCAATCCGCCGAGCTGAAAATCAGTTGGTCGTAGTCCACTTTCGGCGCGAGCCGCATCTCGATTTCCACCATGAAGCCGGTGGTTCCGTAGGTGTGCAGCGCCTTGAGGGTCGCTCGCTCCTCCAGCCGGATGAGTTTTGGTTCCGCCTCGCACGTCATGATCGTGACGGATTTCACGTTGTCGTTGGCATTGATGCCGCCCCACGTGATGGAGCCGATGCCACCCGATCCACCGCAAAAAAATCCGCCCAACGAACTCTTCATCCACGTCGAGGGCATGCACCGCAGCTCCCAGCCCGCCGCCCGCGCCACCGTCTCGATCGTGCCTAGCCGCGCCCCGGCCTGTGCATGCACGACGCCGCCGGCCACGGAAAAAATTTTGTCCAACCGCGCCAAATCAATGACCACACCGCCGTAGATTGGCACGCACTGTCCGTAGTTTCCGGTGCCGGCTCCGCGTGGCACGATTGGCACACCGGCTTCAAAACACGCCGCAATGGTTTTGCTGACCTCTTCGATCGATCCGGGCCGGGCCACCAGATCGGCCCGCTTTTCGTCGAGCTGGCGTTTCAAGACCGGCGAATACCAATAATAGTCCTTCGACAGCGTCTCCAGGGAATCGCCGCCCTCGATCACGTTTTCCGCGCCCAGCAGGGCTCGCAGCTTCGAGCGCAGGGGTTCGGTCACATTCATCATGTCGATTTACTCACCTCAGCAGATTATCTGCCACGAGTAAGTTTCAATTAAGGCACATTTGCTCAAATTATGGGCTTCGGCTGTTGGCCTCGCGTGGCATCGTCGGTGCTCTCAACTTCCATCCATGCTCCTCGTCCGCCACGCCCGAGTGCCCGTGGCCCTGCTTCCTCCCGCCGTCGCGCCCGCGTCCGTCGATCCTTTCGAACCGGCGGTCTTGTGCGACCTCACAATCGAGCAGGGGAAAATCGCGTCCGTTGCCTTGGCCCGTAGTCCGGCGCCACGAGACCGTGCAAACGCCCGCGAGTTTGACGCCGGAGGCGCACTGGTCTTTCCCGCGTTTGTGGATGCCCACGTGCACCTCGACAAAACTCACACGTGGCACCGCGCGCCCAACCGCACCGGCACCTTTTTAGACGCGCTCAACACTCTCGCCCACGACAAGGAGAACTGGACCGAGACCGACCTGCGCCGCCGCGCCGGTTTCGCGCTGCGCACCGCGTGGGCGCACGGCACCCGCGCGATGCGCACCCATGTGGACACCGTTCTCCCTTGGGCCGAGCGGAGCCACAGCGTCATGGCCGCGCTGCGCGCCGAATGGCACGGCCGCATCGAACTCCAGACTGTGCCCCTCCTGGGTGGCGATGCCTACGCCACGCCCGCGGGCGAGAAACTCGCCGACCTCGCGCTGCGCCACGGCGCCAGCGCTCTCGGCGGTTTTCTGCAAATGTCTGCGGCCCTGCCCGCGCAGCTGGACCGGCTCCTCGCGCTCGCCCGTGAGCGCGGCGTCGGCATCGATCTGCATGTCGATGAAAGCGGCAACCCCGCCGCAGAATGTCTCCGCCATGTCGCAGAGGCTGTGTTGCGCGCCCAGTTCGAGCTTCCCATCGTCTGCGGGCACTGCTGCAGCCTCGCGGTGCAGGATCACGGCCGCGCGCGCTCAACCATCGGCCTCGTCCATGAAGCGCGGATTGGCGTTATCTCGCTGCCGCAGTGCAATCTCTACCTGCAAGGTCGGCGCGCGCCGACCGCGGACTTTCCGCGCTCGCCGTTCTGGCGCGGTCTGACCCTGATTCATGATTTGCTCGACGCCGGGGTTCGCGTCGCCTGTGCGAGCGACAACGTCCGCGACGCCTTCCATGCCTACGGTGACTATGACATGGTCGACGTTTACGCACACAGCGTGCGCTTGGCCCACCTCGACTCCGGCCTGACCGACTCCGTGCGCGTCGTGACCAGCACCGCCGCCGATCTGATCGGGCTGCCCGAGTATGGGCGGATCGCGCCCGGCGCGCCCGCCCGCCTCGTGATTTTTGCGGCGCAGCGTTTCAGCGAACTACTGAGCCGTCCCGGTGCCGCGCGGCGCTGCATTGACGGAGAGGAAATCCACTCGCCGGTCGTGCCCGACTTCGCCGAACTCGCCGACCGTTCCAGCTAACTGCACTCCATTTTCGCCATGATGATCCGCCTTTCCAAAGCCGCCCTCGTCGCCTCCTCAGCGCTCTTCCTCCTCATCGTTGTTTTCAACAACCTCACGGACTACGGCTCCAATTTTGAATTCGTGCGCCACGTGCTTGGCATGGACACCACGTTTCCCGGCAACAAGGGCATGTGGCGCGCCCTCACGTCACCATTTATCCACCACGCGTTCTACGCCTCGATCATCCTTTGGGAATTGATCTCCGGCGTGCTCCTCGCCGCCGGCGCGTGGAAACTCTGGCAGGCGCGCAGCGCTTCCGCCGCCGTCTGGCAACACGCCAAGTCCCTCGCCACCGCCGGCCTCGTGCTCAATACGCTGCTCTGGTTCCTCGCCTTCATCACCATCGGCGGCGAATGGTTCCTCATGTGGCAGTCCTCGACGTGGAACGGCCAGAACGCCGCTTTCCGCATGTTCGCCATCCTCGGCCTCATCCTTGTCTTTCTCAATCAGCGCGACGACGAGTTGCTCCCATGAAGAAGACTCTCATTTACCCCGCCGGTTTCGCCGCAGCTCGCGGCGCTTACAGCCCCGGCATCCTCCTCGACTACGGCGACAGCAAGCTCCTCTACGCCACCGGCCAGCTCGCGGTCGATCCCGCCGGCCACGTCATCGCCCCCGGCGACGCCACGGCGCAGACCGACTACGTTTTCAAGCTCATCGGCGAAATTCTCACCGCCGCCGGCATGACTTTCGATCATGTCGTCCGCGCGCAGACTTACCTCACCAACATCGACGACTTCCCGAAATTCTCCGCCGTCCGCAACCGTTACCTCGGCACCGCCATGGCCGCCAGCACGCTCATCGAGGTCACGGGCCTCGCCCGCCCCGGTTGCTGCGTCGAAATCGAAATCACCGCCGCCCGCTAACCGTGGCACGGGTCTCCCGACCCGTGTCCGACGCCGACCCACGGGTCAGGCGACCCATGCTACGCAACCACCGAATAAAATGCCACCCCTTCCGACGGTCACGCCTCTCTGCATTGCCGACGACGCCACGTTCTGGCCGTGGCGCCGCTGGCCGGAGTTTTCGCGCTGGCCCGAACCCGAACGCACGCTCGTCATCGTCCCGCTCGCCGGCACCGCCGACTGGGGCCTCGGCCACGCCTTCGATGCGGAGGAAACCGTGCTCATGCACGTCCTCCGCGCCGCTTCGCAGTCGCGCCCCGCGTCGCTTCCGCTCCTCGTCATCCCGCCGCTTCGCTTTGTCCTCGGTGCTGATCCGGGCTGCGCGTTTGCCGTCGATCCACCGACCGCGCATGCCCTCGTCGCCGATGTGCTCGGCTCTATCGCCGTCTCGGGTTTCCGCAAAGTCATCCTCTTCAACTCAAGCCCTTGGAACGAAGAGTTCATCGCCGCCGCTGCCCGCGACAACCGCATCGCGCTCGGTCTCCAAATCTTTCGTATCAGCCTGAGCGGCCTCGGCCTCGACCTGCACCCGACGCGCGCCGCCACCGCCACGCGCCGAAAGTTCCAAACCCTCGTCACGGCGCTCCTCGATCGCGAGGCGGATCAACCGCCCGCGACTTCAACTGCGCCGACGCTACGCGGATGGGGCGACGAGCGAGTCCTGCCGCTGAGCGATCCTGCCGTGCCGCTCGCCGCCGCGCGCAGCGAAGGCACTGCGACACTCGCCGCCGCCGCGCAAAAACTCCTGTCGCTCCTCGGGGAAATTCAGGCGCGCCCCCCGCTGCCACACGCGGGGAAAATCCTTCCCGCCCAACCCTGAGCCGCGTCCCCTGTTCCCATTCCCCATGCCCGCTGAGATTTTTCCTTCCTACCGCGACCGCTATCTCCCCGCGATGACCCCGCGCCAGATCGCCGCGCTCCCCGACAAAGCCTGGGCCCCGGTCATCATTGCGACCGGCGCCATCGAGCAGCACGGCCCGCATCTCCCGGTCGCCGTCGATTCCTTTCTCGCCCAAGTCTGGCTCCAACGCGCACTCCCCAAGCTGCCCGCCGACGTGAACTGTTACGTCGCCCCGCCCATCACCGTGGGAAAAAGCAACGAGCACACCGGGTTCCCCGGCACGCTCTTCGTTTCCAAGGAAACGCTCCGCGCCCTCCTTCTCACTATCGCGCGACAAGTCCACACGTGGGGCTTCCGCCAAATCGCCATCCTCAACACCCACGGCGGAAACTCCGCCGTCATCATCTACACTCTCCGCGAAATCACCGCGACCCTCGGCCTCCGCTGCGGCCTCCTCGCGCCGAAAGTCGATCTGGGGCTTCCTCCGCAGGAAAATAATTTCGGCTATCACGCCAACACCGCCGAGACCGCGTGGCTCTTGGCCACCGCGCCGCAATACGTCGAGATGTCCGCGGCCGTCTGCGAATATTCCGGTCGCGTCGAAGATCCCGGCGAACTCCGTCCCGAGCGCGCCCCCGCGACAATGGCCTGGATCACCTCCGACCTCTCAAAATCCGGCATCATGGGCGACGCCCGGGCCGCCACCGTCGAGCAAGGCGCTCTTTGGCTCGACCAAGTCTCGACCGCTTGGGCCGCAGCGATCGCTGAAGTAGCCCACGACGGACGCCGCCTGCTCGCCCCGCCAGCCGCCGCAGAACCACAAGGTTGACGCGACATCGAACAAAGAATGTCGCGCTCGAAAAACCCCTCTGCCGCTCGCTCGTCCGTCGCCCGGATTACTCCGTGCGCGTTCCCGTCGTGGCCGGGGCGTCTCACCTTGTGCTTTGCAGAAGACTAAGCCTCGCCCTGCTCGCGCCGGATCAGTGAAATTTATTTTTCTCCGAACTCTCGTGTCCGACACTCCCCCCCATGTCCCGCTCAAACTACGAAGACGAAATCATTATCTCGTGGGTCGAACTCCATCGCGACGCCCGCTACCTCTCCGAACTGCTCCACGCCAAGGGCACATGGAAAGGTATCATCGCCATCACGCGCGGCGGCCTTGTCCCCGCCGCCCTCGTCGCCCGCGAACTCGATCTGCGCCTCGTCGACACGATCTGCGTGACAAGTTACCTTTCTTCGGAAACCGGCAAGGAGGCGCAGACCCGGTCCGACGTGAAAATCCTCAAGAGCGTGGCGGGCGATGGCGAGGGATTCCTGCTGATCGACGACCTCGTCGATTCCGGCCGCACCGCACAAGTCGTGCGCCAACTTTTGCCGAAGGCTTATTTCGCGACGCTCTACGCCAAACCCGCCGGCCGCCCGATCGTCGATACCTGCGTGAAGGAATTTAAGCAGAACAAGTGGATCTATTTTCCGTGGGACATCGAATACAAGTTCGCCACACCGATCAAAGACGGCGGCAGGACGAGCGCCGGCCCGAGCTGAGGAGAAGGTCCAGTTCTCCGCGGGCTCTTTTGAGCCGCGATTCGCGGATTTGCAAAATACGGTCATCCGCCAGAAACGCGACGACAGAGACCGACTTCGGCGGACTGATCGTGAAGTCGTAAAACACGCGACGATTCGCCGCGGTTTCTCCGTCGGCGTTCTGGCGGTTCGTTCATGCGTTGGGTCAGGCGCTCACCCGTGGTCAGATGCAGCCCTTCACTTAGGCGCAGTAATCCCGCTTCACCTACTTTCCCTTGCAGGCCGAGCTTCTCGGCGTAACCCT
>JANNEY010000490.1:0-1599 GCA_031379235.1 Opitutaceae bacterium
GACATGACCCTGCCGCGCGCGGAGCGCACGGCCCACCTCCAACCGGCAAAACTAGCGGGCGATCTTGAATTCAGCGGCAACGGTCCGGTTGAGTGGTGTGCCAGGCAAAATATCCGTGGCCAGTGCGTTTGGACTTTGCCGGTGGACGGGCGAAGTCTCAATGCAATGGGCGCTGGGCATAAGGCTCGCGCGGGTGAAATGACTTTGCCTATGCTCCGCGGCATGGAGGTCATCTTTCTCGGCACCGGCACGTCGCAAGGCGTGCCCATGATTGCGTGTGATTGCCGGGTCTGCACCTCGGTGGACGCGCGCAACCGGCGCACACGGGCCTCGGTGCACGTCGTGATGGACGGTCTGCACGTGCAGATCGACGCCGCGCCGGAGTTTCGCCTCCAATGCCTGCGCGAAAACATCCGGCAGCTCGATGTCTTCATCCTCACCCACGGTCACGCCGATCACGTTGCGGGCATGGATGATCTCCGGCGTTTCTGCGATTTGATCGGGGGCAACGCGCTGACGGTTTATTCGACGGAGGAGGGGATGGGGCGCGTGCTCGCGATGTATCCCTACGCGATGGCGGAGCGCCCGATCGCGAAAGGCTACGCGGCGTTCAAACTTACAGCGATGCCGGACGTGATCGACCTGCCGCAGGGGACGATTCAATCGACGCTGCTGCCGCACGGCGGACTTAACACGCTCGGGCTCGTCTTCACCGAGCGCAGCACCGGGAAAAAATTTGTCTACTACACCGACTGCAAGCGCGTGCCGCGCGAGGCCGTCGCGCTCGCCCGCGGGGCCGATGGCGTCGTGCTCGACGGCCTGCGCCCGCTGCCGCACCCCACGCACATGTCGATTGATGAGGCGGTCGCGGTGGCGCGGGAGATTGGCGCGCCTGCGACGTGGCTCACTCACCTGACGCACCTGAGCGAACACGCGGAGTTGGAGGCGTCGTTGCCGGCGGGCGTGAAGCCGGCGTATGACGGGCTGCGACTGAAATTATAGGGCGGGGTCTCCTGAACCCGCCGGTTTGAGAACGAGTCCGAATCCGCTTCCCGGAGGCGGGGTCGGGAGACCCCGCCCTACAACAAAAAGCGGTGCTGTCACTGGGCGCTTGTTCAGGCCAATCAGTCCGTCACGGCGGACTATCCCGTCCTTCCGCGCGATCATTCCGGTTGCAACCGCATCTTTGAAGAGCCGTCTTGGTGTGTTCGCCGCAGTTTGCCGCGCTTCGCCCCCCGCATGAATTTCCTCCAGCTCGCCCTGCGTCGCCCTCTCACCGTCATCGTGATGGTGCTTGCCGTCTCGCTGGCCGCCGGGGTCGCGATTCAGCGGATGTCGCGCGACATCTTTCCCGCGCTCGGCATTCCCACGATCTACGTGGCGCAGCCGTTCGGCGGCATGGACCCGGCGCAGATGGAGGGTTACCTGACTTACCGATACGAGTATCACTTCCTCTACATCGCCGGCATCGAGCATGTTGAATCGAAATCGATTCAGGGCGCCTCGATCATGAAGCTACAGTTTCACCCGGGCACCGACATGTCGCAGGCGCTGTCCGAGACCATCGGCTATGTGAACCGCTCGCGTGCGTTCATGCCG
>JANNEY010000520.1:0-5106 GCA_031379235.1 Opitutaceae bacterium
GATGGTCCGCGGCACCAATCACACGCTCACGACGCCCTCGCCGTTGAGGGAGCCGGCGATGCCCGGCAGTCGGATGAGCAACTCGCCCGCCTCGCTGTTGGAGAGGTTGCCGTAGGCATCGAGCGCCACAACGCTCTTCACGCTGTCCGCGTTGCGCTGGGCGGTGAGGGCGGCGGCATTGCCCTCGCGCTCGCCGATCACGCTGAATTTTTCCAGCCGATAGACATCGGAGGCGAGGTCGATCGAGACCAGCGCTTGCTGTCCCGCGGCAAGCGCAACCGGGCGCACTTCTCGATTGAGGCCGGTATAGGTGACGGCGACCGCGTGAGTGCCCGCCGGGAGTCGGTCGAAGCGGAAACGACCCATGGAATCGGTGAGCGTGCGCAACCCGAGCGCAGGGATCTCCACGGCGGCGCCCTCGAGCAACGCCTTGGTTGCGCCATTGCTGACGCGCCCGGAGATGCCTCCGGCGTCGGCTGCCGTTTTCGCCGCATCCGAGCTTGGATTTGCGACGGACCGGCTTGAGACGGCGTTGGCAATTTGAGCTTGGCCAACCGTGCAAACAGCGGCGAGGCCCGCGAGAGCGAGGCAGCGGCCGGCGAGTCGACGGGCGAGAGGCAGGGACGTGGGGTGGGCAGTCATGGGTTGCGGGGATGGGGCGGAGCCGCGTTTGGGGGTAGCGACGGAACCACCCGATAGTAGCCCATGGTAGAATCCTGTCACTGGGTTTTTGAGGCGCCGTTTGTCAGATTTTTCGTCACGCGGTTGACGCCCGCCCGGTCTCCGTCCGCCGCGCCGGGGACGAGTCGCACCTCGTTTTTCCTCCCAATCATGGTGGCGGTCACGAAAGAGCACCGAGGGATCAGGACGGTTTCCCGTTCCGGAACTCTCCAGGCGTCTGGCCATATTCGCGCTTGAACGCGGCCTGCAGATAGTGGCTGTAGGCAAACCCCGTTTGCTCGGCGATGGCCTCGATCGTCAGGTCGGTTTCGCGCAGGAGGCGTTCCACCTCATGGAAGCGCACGCGGAGAATTTCCGCCTTAGGCGTGCGGTCGATCGCCGCCTTCATCCGACGATCCAGGGTGCTGCGTGAGGCGTTCAATTTCCGACAGAGTTCGTCGACGTTCAGTCCGGTGGCCGCGTTCTCGCGAATCATCCGCGCCGCGTGGGCGACGAGCCGGTCGTTGATCACAAACTGATCTGAGGAGGAGCGCACCACGATGCCTTTCGGCGGAAACAATATCTCGCCCTTCGGCCGCGCCCCACCGCGCATGAGACGCGCGAGGAGTTCCGCAGCGGAAAAGCCCACGATCGCACCGTCGAAGCGCACGCTCGTCAGCGGCGGGTTCGCAAACGCGCACAGGGTCTCCTCGTTCTCCGCACCGACCACCGCGACGTCCTCGGGCACCGCGATGCCGGCACGCTGGCACGCGTCGAGCAGCCGGACGCCGAGTTGATCGTTGGCGGCAAAGATACCGACCGGTTTTGGCAACTCCGCGAGCCACGCCATCAGCCGGGTCTGGCCCTTCTCCCAATCGGCCGCGCGATCGGAAATCGGCTCGGGCAAGATTGAACAGGATCCGCCGCGTCCCTCTACCGCCGTAACGAAATTTCGCACCCGCTCCTCAAAAAAGCGCTCGGTGTGCAAACTGTAGGCCGCAAAGTTCCGGTAGCCGCGGTCAAAAAAATGTTCTGCGACCATTTGCCCGATCAACTGGTTGTCCATCCCGACAAACGGGAGGTCACTCTTGAGGTAGGTCGCGCGCAGTTCGACCGCGGGCAACCCCGTCGCGGCAATCACATCGGCCATTTCCTGCGTGAACGTGCGGCTGAGGATGCCGTCACCATCCCAGTTTTTCAGCCACGGCGGCGGGCCGGATTCCAGCGCGCGCAACTCGATGAAGCACGACCACGGCCCGTGGGCCGCGACGTAGCGCCGGACGCCGGCGAGCAGTTCGCGTGTGTAGGTGCGCGTGGTTTCGACCAAGAGCGCAACGCGGGGAGGGCGGCGGCGGCGGCGGGATGCCATAAGAGAAGGGGTGACGAAAAACCTGAGGTTCGCTGACTAAGCAGTGCAGTGACGATCACGGGCAAGTAGAATATACTGCGGCGCATGACTCCTCCATTCCACGGCAAGGCACTCATCGTGGTGGGTGACGCGGCTGAGACGCTCGACACCCTCTATCCCTACTACCGGTTGATCGAAGCCGGCATCCAGCCGGTCGTCACCGGTCCCGAGCGGCGCCGCTACCAGATGGTGATGCACGAGGTGAAGCCGGGCTGGACCATCACCAAGGAATGGGAGGGCTACACCATCGATGTGGACGTGCCGTTCTCCGAGGTAAAAGAGGAGGACTATCTCGGCATCATGTTCTCCGGCGGCCGGGCGCCCGAATACATCCGCTACGACGCCGACCTCGTGCGGATCACGAAGCATTTTTTCGCGGCGAACAAGCCCATCGCCTCGGTGTGTCACGGCGTGGAGATCCCGGCCTACGCGCGCTGCGTGGAGGGTCGGCGCATGGCCACGGTGGCGAAATGCCAGTTCGATCTCGAGGTGTGCGGCGGCATCTACGTCGACGCCCCGTGCGTGGTGGACGGCAATCTCGTCTCCGGCCGCACCTACCGCGACAACGGCCACTACCTTGGACCGTGGATCAAAATGCTCGAAGCCGCGCGAGCTGCGGCTTTATAGTCATTCGTCCCCCGCCCGTTTGTCCCGCTTGCTTGTCTCCATGATTCCACGCCGCCAGTTCCTCCAATCCTTGGCCGTTGCCGCGACGGTGCCGCTGCTCGCCCGCGCCGCGACGCGCGAATCGTTTCGCCTGCGCTACGTGCTGTCATCCGCGCTTTATGGCGAGATGCCGCTTGCGGTGATCTTGCCCGAGGTGGCGAAGACCGGCTGCGAGGCAATCGACATCTGGTGCCGACCCCACGGCAACCAGCGCGAGCAAATCACGGAGATCGGCGACGCGACTTTTGGCGCTTTGCTCGCTCAGCACGGCGTGAAGCTTGGCGTAAGCACGCGCTATCCCCTCGGCCCGTTCGGCCTCGGCGACGAGATGAAATGGATGAAGAAATTCTCTGGCGGCATCGTCGTCACCGGCAGCGGCGGGCCGAGCGAGCCCTCGGGCCCGGACGCCAAGAAAGCGGTTCTGGCCTTCCTTGAAAAAATGAAGCCTCACGTCGCGGCAGCAGAAGAGAGCGACGTCACTATCGCCATCGAGAATCACAACCGGCAGTTCCTCCACCACCCGGACTCGCTGCGCTATTTCGCGGAGTTCAACCGCTCCGCCCACCTCGGGGTCGCCCTCGCTCCGCACCACCTGTACCCGTGGATCGAGCAACTTCCGGCGTTGATTCGCGACCTCGGGGCGAAGCAGATTCCGTTCATGTATTTCCAGGAGCACTCCGAGGGCATCTCCAAGAAGGTGGCCAAGGAGATCGAACTGCGGCAATTGCCGGGCTTCGGCGGCGGGCTCGACTATCGTCCAGTTATCAAGGCGCTGGCCGAAATCCGCTACACAGGACTCGTGGAAATCTTCATGCACCCGACGCCGCGCGGAATTCCCATTCTCCCGACCGTCCCGGAAATCACGGCGGCGATCAACCAGTCACGGGACTACCTCGAGCGCTGCCGTCGGGAGGTCGCCGGGTGAGACGCGGCCTGCGCTTCGGTTTCGCGGCGCTCCTAAGTATTCTGGGCGTGCGCGCGGAGCCGTGGGTCGCCGGGTTCGAGCGCTTTCACACTGCCGCGCCCGACGCCGCCGGCGGCCGCTTGCTCTACAACGAGCTCGGTTGCGTCAACTGCCACGGCGGCGACACCGGCCTGCCCCCGCGTCGCGGCCCGGACCTCACGACGGTGACGACGAGGACCAGCGCGGATTGGCTGCGGGCGTTTATCGCCGACCCCGCACGCGGGCACAGTGGCACGACGATGCCCCATCTGTTGGTCAATCACGCCGCGGCCGACGTCGAAGCGGTCGTGCACTACCTCGGCACCCTGACGCCAAAAAAGCCCGCGCCGCCCAAGAAGAGCCACCTCAATGCCGAACTCGGCAAGGCCCTCTATCACACCAAGGGCTGTGTCGCCTGCCATGCGCCGCAAGCCGACTACGCACCACCGGACGGTCGTCCGAAGGCGGGAGAATTTTCCTACGGCTCAGCCGCGTTTCCCGCGCTCGCCGAAAAATACGACGTTGCGACCCTCGCCGCGTTGGTCCGCGATCCCTTGGCAACGCGCCCCGATGGCCGCATGCCGCGCATCGAAATGGAAGAGCAGGACGTGCTCGATATCGCCGCCTACCTCCTCGGGATCGCCGGCAGCGATGCGGAGGTTGCACCGAAGCTACCGGTTTTCACCTCCAACCCCGCGCTCGCTGCGCGCGGCCGAGAGATCGTCACGGCGGCGCGGTGCGCAGCGTGCCACACGTTGCCCTCGGTTCCCGCTGTGCAGTCGGTCGCGCTCCAGCGAAACACCGGCGGCTGTCTCGACGAAACTCCTGCCGCCGGATTGCCGCGTTATGCCCTCAGCCCGGCCCAACGCACCTCGTTGCTCGCCTATCTCCCCGTCCGCGCGACACCCGTATCCCCCGCCCAATCCGCGGCCGACACCCTCAAGGCGCTGAATTGCGTGGCCTGCCACGAACGCGACGGCCACGGCGGCCCGGACGCCGCGCGGAAACCCTACTTTCTCGGCGACCACAATCTTGGCGACACCGGCCGCTTCCCGCCCCCGCTCACGGGCATCGGACGCAAGCTACAACCGGAATGGTTTGCCCAGACCCTGACCGGCAAACGTCGCGAGCGCCCGTATCTGGCCACGCAAATGCCGCTGTATGGCGCGGCCGTCGCCAACCTCCCGGCGCTGCTCGCGACCTGCGACGCGCGTCACGAAACCACCTCGCCCGCGGGCGACGTCGAAGCCGGGCGCAAACTGCTCGGCACGCTCGGTGGCGTCAGTTGCATCACGTGCCACCGCTGGGGCGATCGCCCGTCGCTCGGCATCCACGTGCTCGACATCTCGAACCTCGCGCGTCGGTTGCAGCCCGGCTGGCTGCGCGAGTATTTGATCAACCCGGCCGCGCACCGGCCCGGGACGTTGAT
>JANNEY010000539.1:0-9667 GCA_031379235.1 Opitutaceae bacterium
CTCTGGATGAGCATCTGGCTGCTCGTGCTCTCGTGGCGTGGCAAAGATGCCCTGAGCCCGCAACGCTGGCGTATCTTCGGCGCGTTGCTGGTGCTCGCGGCCATTTACGGTGCGGACAAGGCGCTCGATCGCGGGATGGCATGGGCGCTGCGAAACAGCCTCGTGACGCATGAATTCGTCGATAGCACATGGAACGCATCGTTGCGGGCCGGCTTGCATTGGCCGTGGTGGGTGCTGGCGGGGCTCGTCATTAGCGGCGTGATTTTCCTCCGCCGAGGTCGCACGGCGGAAATGAACTGGCACCGCCTCACGTGCGGTCTGATCGGGGCCGGACTCGGCGCGCTCGTCGTCGTGCTGGGGGTGCACATCCGCGACACCTCGAGCGGCAATCTCGTGAGCGTGCGGAATTTCTACGGCGTGCTTTCGGTGCAGGAATACGGCAAGGAGGATCCCTTGTCGCGCTACTACCTCCTGCAACACGGTCGGATCACGCATGGCATCCAGTTTGCCGAGCCGAGTCGCGCGCGGATGATCACGTCGTATTTCGGGCCGAAGAGCGGGCTGGGCCTGGCGCTGCGGCAGTTTCCCCGGCAGCAGAACCAGCGCATCGGACTGCTCGGTCTCGGCGTCGGCACCATCGCGGCCTATGGCAAACCCGGCGACTATCTCCGCATCTACGAAATCGATCCCGAGGTGAAGCGGGTCGCGGAAAAGCCCTTCAGCTACCTCGCGACCAGCGAAGCCAAGATCGAGGTGGTGATGGGTGACGGACGTCTCTCGATGGAGCGCGAAGCCCCGCAGGATCTCGATTTTTTGATCATGGACGCTTTCAGCAGCGATGCCGTGCCCGTCCATCTACTCACGAAGGAGGCCTTTGAAATCTACCAGCGGCACTTGAAACCCGACGGCGTGATTTTGGTGAACATTTCCAATCGCTACCTCGACTTGCGCCCGGTGGTGGAAAATGCCGCGCGTGCCTTCGGCTTTCCCGCCTATCAAATCGAGAGCGAAGACGGCGGGGATAGTGACGAGGAAAGCGCGTGGTGGTTTTATGCGTCGACGTGGATGATCCTCAGCAAGAATCAGGAATTCATGGCGCGTGCCCAAGTCCGCAACGCGGCGAGTCCGCCGGCCGCGCCCAACAGCATCCCGCTCTGGACGGACGACTACACGAGCATGTTTCGAGTGCTACAGTAGGGCCGATCGTGAGCCTTGCCGGCTCCCTCCGGCTGTGTCATTAACCTCAGTCATGCGCACCCCGACTTCGCCTCACGTCGTGAACCGTCGTTTCTTCCTCCGCGCGGCAGGAGTTTCGCTGGCATTGCCGCTGCTGGAGTCGTTGTCGCCGCGTGTGCTTGGGGCGAGTTTGGGACTGGGGAGCAAGGCGGGGGCTGCGATCGGTGCGCCCCGGCCGACCCGCATGGTGTGTATCGGCAACATGCTCGGTTTCTATCAGCCAGAGTTTTTCCCGAAGAATACGGGCCGCGGTTACGCGTTGCCGTCGCTGCTGCAGCCGTTGGCTCCCCATCAAAACGACTTCACCCTCTACTCGGGCCTCGATCACGGCATCAAGGGCGGGCACTTCGCGATTCACGCCTACCTCAGCGGGGTGCAACAAGTGGACGCCAAGGGCATGCCCGAGGGCAACCTCACGTTGGACCAGCGCGCGGCGGAAACCATTGGTGGCGCCACGCGGTTTCCCGCGCTCACGATCGGGTCGGAGGATGGATTGCACGGTGGGTGTATGATGAGTTGGAACCGCAGTGGCACGCGCGTGCCGCCGATTCCCGGGCCGAAGGAGCTTTTCCAAAAGCTATTCATCACGGACACCGACATGGACCGTGCGCGCACTGCGGATCGCTTCGCGCTGCAGGGGTCAATTCTCGATGCCGTGAATGGCGAGGCACGGTCGTTGCAGCGTCAGCTCGGCAAGCGTGATCGGGAAAAACTCGACGAATACTTCAGCTCGGTGCGCGACGTGGAAAAGCAAATGGAACTCGGCAAGCGTTGGGCTGGCGTGCCCAAGCCGAAGCCCGGCATGGCCGAGCCGGCGAACACGGGTTTTGTTTCTGATCTGCCTGTGCTCTACGATCTGATCGCTCTCGCGCTTCAGACGGATTCGACGCGCATCGCCACGCTCGAGATTGCCGGTGGCTTCGAGGCCTCGGCGCTGGGCCTGCGGAAGGAATACCATGCCCTCTCGCATCACGGCCAAGTGCAGGAAAACATTGATGGGCTCCTCAAGCTGGAAAAATACCAGATGGAGCAGTTTGCCCGCTTCATCGCCAAGCTAAAGTCGCTCGAAGACGGCGACGGCAAATTGCTCGACCACACGATGGTGCTTTTTGGCAGTGGCATGGGCAACGCCAACGCCCACACCAACGCCAACCTGCCGATGATTTTTGCCGGTGGTGGGTTCAAGCATGGTGAACATCGGGCCTACCCCGCGAAAGGCGCGGGCCGCGTCCCGCTGTGCAATCTCTACCTCAGCATGCTGCAGCGTTTCGGGGTCGAGACCAACCGCTTTGGCCTTAGCACCGGCGCGATGCGTGACTTGGAGTTGGCGTGAGATGAAGCGAGGACTCCGCGGCGATTTCGGCTGGCTCACGTTGGTCCGCGCGCTGAGCGCGTCTTTGGTCGTGGCGGCTGCCACCCCTTCTCTCATGGCGCAAACGGCGCCCGCGGCGGGCAATCTCGGCCCCGCGGCGGATAGTGTCGTGCGGTCATTTTTCTCCACCTATTGCCAGGAGTGTCACGGTCCGGAGAAACAAAAGGCCGACCGTCGATTCGATCAGCTGGTGCTGCCCGTCGAAAAGCCGGGCACGTTAATTGAACTTCAGGATATCATCGACCAGCTGAACCTGGGTGAGATGCCGCCGGCAAAGGCTGAGCGCCGACCGGATGAGGGCACGACGCGTGACGTCGTCGCGCGATTGACGCAGCTGGTGGCCGATGGGCAGGCGCGCCTTGCGAGCACGGGCGGACAGACGGTGCTCCGCCGACTGAACCGCCGCGAATACCTCAATACCGTGGGCGATCTGTTCGCGATCAACCTGACCATGTTTGATCCCACGACGAAATTTCCACGCGATCAGACAGCGTGGCACATGGACAATATCGGCGACACGCTCAGGACTTCGGGTTATCTACTCGCGCAATACCTCGATGCGGCGGATCAGGTGGTCGAAAAGGCGTTCGCGCAGACGGAGCGGCCGAAGGAGCAGACGTGGCGGTTTACGGACAATTTTCAGCAGCAGCCGGAGTTGCGGCAGCATCGCGAGGCCAATGGCTTTCGGTTCATGGCCCTCTATGAAACGACGTTGTCCGACAAGCATGAGGGGGCCTACGGACCACTGTTGAAATTCGGCCAAGGCGTGCCGGCCGATGGTTTCTACGAAGTGCGCGTGAAGGCCGAGGCGAAATTTCGCCGGAATCCTTACGATCCCAACTTCTTCGGCACGGACCTTTCGATGCCACTGCGCCTCGGCGTGGTGGCTGGCAGCGCCAAGTCTGGTGCAATGCATCTGCCGCAGCCGATCGAGCCCCAGTTGGGTGAGGTCGTGCTAAAGGATGACGAGGCGGAGTGGCACACGTTTCGCGTGTGGCTGGACCAAGGGTTCGCGCCGCGCTTCACTTTTCCGAACGGGATGCTGAGCGTGCGCAGTGCGTATGCCCGCGTGATGCGGACCTACAACGACCTGTTCCCAGAGGACGTCCGTGGTGGGACGGGTATTGTCGCCCACCGTTTTGCCGTTTTGCGTCATGGCCAGATTCCGCAGATCCGCATCCACGAGGTGGAAATTCGCGGACCGCTCGTCGAGCAATGGCCCCACGCCGGCTATCGCGAGATCGTCGGTAAGACTGCCTTCACGGCGGATCGCACGCGCGAGATATTGGAGAATTTTGCCCACCGCGCCTATCGCCGCCCCGCCAGCTCGGATGAAGTCGATCGTTTGATGGCGGTCGTGGAAACGCGCCGGCGGGAAGGGAAAAAGCCCTTCGACGCGATGAAAGACGGGCTCAAGGCCGCACTTTGTTCGCCGGCCTTTCTCTATCTCGTCGAGCCCGGGGCGGCGGTGGCGAGCGAGGGCCGCGCGCTTTCCGCCCATGCGCTGGCGACGCGGCTCTCTTATTTTTTCTGGTCGACGATGCCCGATGCGGAGTTGCGGCGCCTGGCCGACAATGACGAGTTGTTGCAGCCCCCGGTCTTGCAGGCGCAAGTGCGGCGCTTGCTCGCGCATCCGCGGTCCACGGCCTTCGTGACCGGGTTTCTCGACGCGTGGCTGAACCTCCGGAGCCTAGGTGACATGGCGCCGGAGCGGAGCACGTTTGCTCGCTACTACGCGCAGAATCTTCACCCCGCGATGAAACATGAAACCCAGTTGTTCACGCGCGACCTGCTGGAGCGCAATGCCTCGATTGTGCGATTCATCGACGCCGACTACACCTTTGCGAACCGCCCCCTCGCGCAGCTCTACGGGATGGAGGACGCCGTCGAGCCCTCCAAAGGCCACGAATTTCACCGGATCACGTTCAAAACGCCGCAGCGCGGGGGCTTGTTGGGGCAGGCGAGTGTGCTGACGGTGAGTGCCAATGGCATCGAAACCTCGCCGGTGATCCGCGGTGTCTGGGTCTTGGAAAATATTTTGGGCACTCCGCCCCCGCCGCCGCCTGACAATGTGCCGCCAATCGATCCGGATATTCGCGGGGCGAAGTCGATGCGGGAGATTCTGACGAAACATCGGGACAATCCCGCCTGCTACGAGTGCCACCGGAGAATCGATCCCCCGGGGTTTGCGCTCGAGGGCTTCGATCCGATCGGGGCGCAACGCACCCGCTACGAAAAGGGCGGCCTCATCGATACGGCGGGCGAGTTGCCCGGCGGGCACGCATTTTCGGATGTGGCAGGGTTGAAAAAAATCCTCGCCGCGCGAAAAGAACAGTTTGCGCGGATGCTCACCGAGCGACTGCTCACCTACGCCTGCGGCCGGCGCATGGAGGCCTTGGACCGACCCGCCGTGGACAGGATCCTGGCCGCCGCAAAGGGCGACGACTACCGGTTCCGCGATTTGATTGAGCAGGTGGTCGCGAGCCCCGCGTTTCTTTCAAAATAGCGGCTGCCGGCGCGATGTGCGCGCGTAGATGATCACGTGGGTGACGATGATCAGGGGCACGAGAAAAGTCGGCAGCAGGCTGAGCGGAAGCTGGGTGAGGAGGCGGAGTTCCTCCGGCGCGGAAAAGTTGATCCGGGCCGCGCTGACGATGACCAAGAGGATGTCGACCAAGCCGACGGTATTCCAAATCATCAGCGCGCGCCGCCGCGAATCCTCGTCCAGTGGGGCGAAGGCCACGGGCAGCGCCATGACGGCGACGACGATGTCACCGATTCCCGCTGGAACGGCGAAGGCATAGGGCAACTCGCCGCGCTGGTGCAGCACGAGGAAATAAATCCCGACGAAGCGGGTGAGATGCACAAGCACGAGCGCGCGCAGATCCAGCGCGAAGATCCAAGTTCGCAGCGCCGCGATCCGGAACAGCGCGAACAGGAGGAAGCCCGCGATGCCGAAGATCAGCACCGGCACGGCGACTGGAGGCACGCGTTGCAGCAGCAGAAAATGGCCCGCGGCGAGCGCGCCGAAAAACCAAAGCCAGAATCCGGCGCGAATGAGGAGAGCGGCGGTCATGAGTGATCCGAGCAGGAGAACGAATTTGACCGGTCATGGCGAGACGCACGGCGACCGAATGAATCCAACTGGATTACCACGGCGCCGCGCGCGCTTTGCGATGAGAATGGTTTTGGGACGCAAGCGGCGGCGCCAGGCGCGGGCAAAAAAAATCCCTGCGCGGGCGCGCAGGGATTGTGAGTGGGGCGGGTCGCCTTACTGCGGGAGCTGGACGCGGAAGCGCTGGAGTGACGTGCCCTCAAGGCGGCCCAGTTCTGCGGCGGCGCGGCGCAGGGCCAGCCGGGCGCTCAATTCCTGAAAGCGATTGTTTTCCAAATCGTCCTGCGCGAGCAGCACGAGCCGGCTGGTGGAAAGGCCAGCGTCGAACCGGGCTTTCTGCTGCTCGTATTGGCGCTGGGCCAGCTCGGTCGCCTTGGCGGCGATTTCGACGGCTTGAATGTTGGTCTCGACGGCGCGCACGGCAGTGCGGACGTTGACGAGGAGGGTTTGCTCCAATTGCTCCAGCTGAACCTTGCGCGACGCGAGCGAACTCTGCGCGGTGCGATAGCGGGCCTTGTCGGCGTGACGGCCCCAAGGGGTCGAGTAGGTGAGACCGAGGTTCCAATTGTTGCCGTGGTCGTTCGGAAGATTGCTGATCGCCTGATTGTAGCCTTCGGCGGTGGTGCGCGCGGTGTAACCAAGGCCGGCTGTAAGATCGAGATTGGGGAGCTGATTACGTTTGGCGGTTTCGAGATCGATTTGGAGCTGCTTGATCGATTCCTCGATCGAGAGGGTGTCGGGATAAAAATCCCGGGCACGCTTGTAGGACGTAGCGAAGTTGGGCGCGCCATCCTTATATTCATTGAAGGCCACCGGGCCCACCTTGACGTCAAAATTCGGGAGATTGATCAGGTTGAGGAGGCGATCCTCGGCATCAGCGACGCTCTGCTGTGCCTGCACGATACCACGCCGGGCATTGGCGACGCCGACCTCGGCGGACAACACATCAAGATCGGTGGCGACGCCGGTCGAGCGGCGGGCCTGGTTTTCTTCGAAGAGCTTTTGGTTGTAGTCGAACGTGAGCTGGCGGATGCGGAGTGTCTCGCGCGCGGCGACCAAATTGAGATACGCGTTTTCGGTGTCACTGATGAGGGTGAGGACGCGGCTCTTGTAGGTGATGGTGGCGATGGTGAGGCCGAGCTTGGAACGGTCGCGGGCGGCGGTCGCGGCCTGGCGGCCGGCCCCATTGAGGAGAGGTTGGCTGAGATTGGCGGAGATGCCGTGGCCAAAGCTCGGGTTGATCAGCGAATTCAGCGAGTTGGTGGCGCTGCGCGAGAGGTTAGTGTTGAGACTGACGACACCGTTGGTCGCGGTGATACGCGGCAGGGTCGTGCCGAAAGTCAGTGTGGTGTTATCGCTACGCGGGCCGGTGGACGCGGTGCCGTCGAGACGGCTGGTGGTGGAGGCGGCTTGGGAGACGCTCCGTCGAAACGAAGCGTTGATTGTCGGATCGAAGGCGGCCTCCTGAATCGCGATGGCGTCCTTGGCGTTTTCCACGGCATAGGCCTGCACTTGCAGGTCGAAATTTTTCTTGAGCGCGAGGCCGATGGCGTCCTCCAGCGAGAAAGCGCTGCCGGTGGCGGCGGGCGTCTGGCCAAGTGCGGTCAGGCTAAGGGTGAAGGCGAGCAGGGCGCGGACGAGGTAGCGTGGCATGACGTGAGGGAAAAGACGTAGATCCGGATATGCGGGATACAACACTGAGGGCGAGCGAAAGTTACTGTTTTTCATACTCGCCCCCGGGGGTGCGTTTCAGAACGGTGAAGCCGGCCTGTCTGGCGCGCGAGACGGAAAGTGGGGCGGAAAGTTTCGGGGAATTTACCGAATTGGCCGCGGTGCTGTGCACCTTCTGCCCGCATTTCGGACAGGCCGTGAGGTCGGGCGCTGCTGCCGCTTGCCGGTGCTCGAAGCCCGGGCCGCATAGGCGGCACGGAAGCTTGAGCGGGGCGTAGAACCGAAGCGGCATTGCGGAAAAATTGTGCAAGCTTCCCGGCCCAAAGGAAAGCCCGTGCTGCACAATTGGCGGCACGGGCTTGAGCGCGTTGGTCTGAAGACGGGTGCGGCTTACGGCGCCTTCGGCTCGGAGCGCTTGAGTTCCTTTTCGACCAATTCCGAAAGATAGGCGCCAGCCCCGGCCCGGCCGCTGTAGCTCGCGATTTGTTTGCGCGTCTCCGCGAACTGCGGGTTGGCTTCGGTGACGTCAGGGGCCTTCTTGTCGACCGCGTAAACAAAGATGCCCTTGTCCGCACCCATCGACATGTCGGACATCTGGCCTTTTTCCAGCCGCTCCAGCGTGCTGAGCACCGTGTAGTCGGCATCCTGCGGCCGGCTGCGGAGGGTGAAAGGCGCGAGCGTCTTCGCTTCAATCTTCAGGCCGGAGCTCACCGCGGCCGCAGCGGCGGCTACTTCGATCGTGTCGCCGGCTTTGAGCCGCGTCTCAATCTGACTCTTTACGTTTTTGCCGATTTCGACGAAGCGTTTGCGGCGCTCGCTCTCCAGGTAGTCAGTCGCGATCTTCTCGCGCGCTTCGGTGAAGGAAGGTTTCCGTGAGGGCTGCGTCTCTTTCCAAAAAAGCATGACGGCACCCGTCGGGGTGCTGAGCGCATCAGAAACGAGCCTATCCTTGTTCAGGCGAAAAGCCTGCGCGGCGAGTTCGGGAGAACCGCTCAGCTCCAAGGGTGCGGCCTCGCGCGAGAAAGGCGGCAAATCCTGCGGCTTCAGCTGTAATTTCGCGAGCTGGGCATCGATCGTGGGCTGCGTCGTGGCCTTGGCCTCGTAAAGCGCGAGCGATACGTCACTCGCGGCCTTGGTCGCGAGTTTCTGCGCCTTCTGCAGCTTCAAGGTCGATTCTACCTTGGCTCGGACGGCGAGGAAATCAGCGGCCGGATCGGCGGCGGGAGGCGTGAGCAGCGGAGAAGGGAGGATGGGTTTTGGGGCGTCGGCCGGCTTAGGGAAGCTCGCGGGATTCGCATCGTAGAATGCCCGCACCTCGGTTTCGTTGACCTCGACTTTCGTCACGTAGCTGAGCGCGGGGAAATCAACGTAGCTGACCACAACGCGCGGCGGGATGTCGTAGCGCCCGCCCGATTGCTCGAAAAACGCGGTGAGCTCGGCATCGGTCGGCTTGATCTCGGGCTTGAACCCAGCGTAGTCGGCGCTCGCCGTCGCGAGGGTCCATGACGTGTCGGCCTGCACCAACTGGCGTTTGATTTCGCCGGGCAGCACGTAACCGGGGCCGGCGAGCAGCTCCTGAATTTTTTCGGCGCGCACATCGTCGCTGATGATGCGGCGGATGTCGGCCTCGGTGCGGCCGCGGGGATTGGTTTTCAGGTTGTCGCGAAAAGTCGTGTAGGTCTTGGCGTCGAACTGCCCGTCCGGGCCGGCGAACATGCGCAGGGTCTCGATCTGCTTTCTGATTTCCTCGTTGGTGGCTTCCGGGAGGTGCCACGCATCGGCGAGGTGGAGCGTCGCCGCGCGTTGAAACGCGTAATTCTGGATCTGTTCGCTCTCCAACTGGGCAAAGGCTCCGACGCGCAATTGGGCGCTGAAGCCCGCGTCGCCGAAGAGCCGCTGCTGGTCAGACTGAAGGGCGAGGTTGTAGCCGAAAAACTCGCGGTCGATCATGCGCCGGTCAGCGCGGCCAATGCCGGGGGCCGCACCGATGGTGAAGACAAACGAGATGATGATGACGCCCAGGAGGACGGCGAACATGACCTTAAAGTGCTGCTGAAAGTATTTCTGGATCCACGAAATCATAGGGGGAAAACGTCGGAAGCTAGGTTGCCCTTGTCTTGTGGCAAGGGCGAATTCGGGTGATGCGGGACAGCTGCACGGTATTCCGGTTTGGGCTCATGACGAGTGGCGGGAGGTGCGCAAGAAGCACAGGGCGGCGGCGGGCCGGGAGGCGTAGTGTTGGGTGCGGGCGGAGAGGTTGAGGGAGCCGGCGC
>JANNEY010000544.1:0-13447 GCA_031379235.1 Opitutaceae bacterium
GGGGGGGGGGGGGGGGGGGGCGTTTTCGGGGTGGGGGGGGGCCCCCCCCCCGCCGGCTGGCCCGCCCCCCCCCTCCTCGTGGCCGTGCCCCACCCCCGCGCCGGGCGGGCCCCCCCCCCCCCCCCCCTACAACTGAGCAACCCCGGCAACTGCGGGATGATCTCCAGAAAGTAGCTGCGCGGAATAATCACGCGCTCGTCGACATAGAACCGGTGTTCACCGAGCCACGCTTCGCGCGTGAGGTAGGCCGCCGGAACCCGGTCAAAAATCCGCCGGCGGAAAACCTCGGCGAGTTTCGCTCCCTCCGCCGTCGTAAGTTTTTTGGCGAGCACGTCCGCCTCGCTGTCGAGCGGGAGATCGAGCGTGCGGAGGATCAGGTAGAGCGCTTCGTCGTGCGCATCGATGGCCACCTGCCCGAGTGCGACCCGCTCGCGCGCGTAGCACTTTTCCGCGAAGCCCAACCAATCGCCGGGCGTTGTGAGCCCACGTGTATCGCCGAGGCTGCCTGCACTTGGACGCTTCAAGTCAGGGCGTGCAGCAGGACATTGAACGGCAACAGCGCCCCGCGAATCAGGGTGCCAAGGAAGGCACGGAAAGGCGGCAGATTGATCAGCACCAGCAGCATGAAACCGCCGAAGGCCGCGAATCGCACGTAGGTTTCCACGCTCATCCCGAACCAATACATCAGGAATTTTGACCCATCAAGCGGCGGAATGGGCAACATATTGAAAACGACCAGCCCGACATTCATCGTCAGGACCATGGCGAAAAAATCCTGGAGCGGCTCCGAGTGCACGCGATAGGCAATCGCGAGACCCACCGTGCCGAGCAGGGCGAGCAGGAAGTTAACGCCGGGGCCGGCGATCGTCACCAAGGCCTGGTCCACTTGACCGCGCCGGAAATTGGCCGGATTGGTTTCAATTGGCTTGGCCCAGCCAAGGCTGGCGAAGTTGCCGAAAAAACCTAGCGCGCCGAGAATCGGGAGCAGGACCGTGCCGATCCAATCGACGTGTGCCATCGGGTAGAGCGTTACCCGGCCTTGCGCGCGCGGCGTATCGTCACCCAGCCGATCGGCCATGATCGCGTGGCCCCACTCATGCAACGAGAGGCTTAGCACCAAGACGATGAAACGGAGCGCGACCGTGCGCAGGTCGATCTGATCGAAATCCATCTCTTACTTCTTTGGCGTCTCCGCCATCTGCGCAACGAGCTTTTGTTTCTGCCCCTGCAATTTTGGCTCGTCCACGGTGGCCATCAGCGCCTTCGCGTGCTCGCGTTTGCCGAGTTTCAGACAGATGTTCGCCGCGTGCAGCCGCATCGTCTGGCGCTCGATGTCGGTCGGAGCTTTGTCCTCCAGCGCGGCCCAGGCCTTGAGCGCACCGTCCCAGTCGGGCTGGGCCAAATCGTAGAACGACTCGGCGTGCCGGTAGGCAAACTCGAAGCGGTCGGGCGCCAGTTCGGCGGCGCGGCGGAAAGCCTCGTGCATCGCGTTGTCGAGCGAGGGGCGGGTCCACTCGCCGGTTTTCAGGAAATCATCGCGCGCCTCCACCAGCAGCGTGCCGAGCTGGTAGTGGTAAAGCGGCTCCTTGGGCTCGAGCTTGATCGCCGCGATAAAATACGGCGCGGCCTGCAGGGGTTTGCCATCCTCCGCGAGGAGATTGCCGAGCTGGTTTTTCACCAGCGGCATGTCGGGATCGAGTTGGTTGGCCTTGAGCAGCATCGCGGCGGCCTCCTTTTTCATGGAGGTCTTGCTCAAAAAATAACCGTAGGCGGCGTAGGCCGCCGCGTAGGCGGGGTTGTTGCGCAGCAGCAGTTCATAGTCGTGGTTGAGCGTCTGCATCTGCTGGCGCAGGGAACCCTCGTCTAGCTCCTCGCCCTGCTTGGCGGCCGTGGCGAGCACCTCACGCTGCCGCTCGACAAGGCGCTTCAACGTGCGCTCGGCCATGCTTTCGCCCTCGGCCGCACAAAGAGAAACGGTGCTGGCGGGCGCGAGCATAAGCCCGAACGCCAGTCGCGCCCACGCGGTGCTTTTTTTCCAAATAAGATTCCGGGTCATCGGCAAAATTGAGTGAAGTGATGGGAAACGAGGGTGCCTGCGACACGCTCACTCCGCTAAGGTGCCGGCGTAAACATTCATTCGTTCTTCGCGCAAGAAGCCGACCAACACCTGACCACTCGCCCGCGCAAACTCCACCGCCGCCGAAGTCGGCGCCGAGATCGCGGCGACACACGGGATGCCGGCGGCGAGCGCTTTTTGCATCAACTCGAACGACACGCGTCCGCTCACGAGCAGAATCCGCTCCGCCAGCGGCAGCCGCTCCGCGTAAAACGCGTGCCCGATCACCTTGTCGAGCGCGTTGTGCCGGCCGACATCCTCTCGCACCCACTCCAGCTCGCCCGCCAGCGTGAAAAGCGCGCTGGCGTGCAGTCCACCTGTCGCCGCAAAGCCTGCCTGCACTGCGCGCAATTTCGCCGGCAGCGCGGCGAGCACCGTCCGCTGCGGCGACACGGCGCACGCGAGCGGGGCGCACTGCGAGCGCACGGCGTCGATGCTGGCCTTGCTGCAAATGCCGCAACTCGACGAGGTGAACACGTGCCGCGTGAGCCGCGCCAAGTCCACCGTCGCACCGGGCGCGAGCAGGACATCGAGGATGTTCTCCACGGCGGCCGAATCGGAATTCTCCTGCGCGGCCGCACACCGCACCATGTCCAATATTTCATCGCGCTGGCGCACGATGCCTTCGGTCACGAGAAATCCCGCCGCGAGTTCGCGGTCGTGGCCCGGCGTGCGCATCACCACGGCGACGCTCCGGCCTGCCACGCGAATTTCCAGCGGCTCCTCGACGGCGACGATGTCCTCGTGCGCCGAGGATCGTGCGGCGCCCGCCACGCGGGTGACCGTCAACGAGCGCAAGGCAGGGTCGGCAAACATGCCGCGAGGAAAGCGATTGAGGCTGGCGCAGCCACGTTTTTCCATAACGTGTTCAGATGAACACTCGCCCACTCCACCCGGCCGCGCCGATTCCCGGTCGCGGTGCGAGCACCAATCCACCCAACCGCTTCGAGCGCCTCCACCTCGCCCCCGATCCCGACGCCACGGACCTGCTGCCGGAGGAGCGGCCGAATCCGCGCACCGAGTTTTATCTCGACGCCAGCGAATCAATCCTGACGCGCAACGACAGCCCGGACATCCCTTTCACCTACGGGCTCAATCCCTACCGCGGCTGCGAGCACGGCTGCGCCTACTGCTTCGCGCGGCCGTATCACGAATACCTCGGCTTCTCGAGCGGCCTCGATTTCGAGACCAAGATCATGGTGAAGCTGCGCGCGCCCGAGCTGCTCCGCCGCGAGCTGTCGTCGCCGCGCTGGGCACCAGAGGGCATTGCGATGAGCGGCGTGACCGACTGCTATCAGCCGGCCGAGCGGCATTTTCGGGTGACGCGCCAGTGCCTCGAAGTCTGCGCCGAGCTGCGCCAGCCCATCTCGATCATCACGAAAAACGCGCTCGTCACGCGGGATTGCGACGTGCTGGCCGAACTCGCGCGGCACGACTGCACCGCGGTCTATGTTTCGATCACGACGCTCGACACGGAACTCGCGGGAAAACTGGAGCCGCGTGCCTCGCGGCCGACGGCACGCCTACGCGCCATCCGGGAACTCACCGCCGCCGGCATCCCCGTCGGCGTGATGACCGCGCCCCTCATCCCCGGCCTCACCGACCACGAGATGCCCGCGATTCTCGCCGCCGCGGCCGAGGCGGGAGCCACCCGCGCCGGTTACGTCGTGCTCCGGCTGCCGCACGCTGTGAAGGCCATTTTCCAGCGGTGGCTCGACGAACACGCCCCGACAAAAAAAAACCGGGTCCTATCCCGCTTGCGCGAAATCCGCGGCGGCCGACTCAACGTCTCCGAGTGGGGCGCGCGCATGAAGGGCGAAGGCATCTTCGCCGAGCAGATCGCGGCGCTGTTCGCCGTGGCTGCGCGCCGCGCCGGCCTCAACCAGGAGCGCCGGCCGCTCGCCACCGCCCATTTTCGCCGGCCCGGCGGGCAGCAGCTGACGTTTCTTTGAACCCGCGGTTGGGCTGGAGCTGAAAAATGTGCCGCCGTTTCGTTCTTCGCCAGGAGCATTACCGCGCGATCCTTACCTCGCTCGGGATCGGCGCGGTGGCGGATTTTATTTCGCGCTACAACATCGCGCCCAGTTCCACGATTCCCTTCGTGCGCTCGGCCGGTGAGGCCGGCCACGCAGGCCAAGAAGTCGTCGCGCTGCACTGGGGCCTCACGCCGGCGTGGGCGCGGAGCGATGAGCCCGCCGCCCGGCCTGCCTCGCCGCCGCCGGGGAGTCCCCGCATTTTTCGCTCGGGTTGGAGTGGGGCGCATCTCACTTTCTTGCAAATGTGGGGCGGGCTTTATGCCCGCCAAGGCACGGCGGGGATAAACCCCGCCCCACAGCGGACTGCTTCACCGGGGTTGCAAGATAGTGGGATGCGCCCGTTGGAGTGAACCGGCTGCGTTGCGGGTTGTCAGCGGGGGACGCGCCTGAAATGAATTTTGCTGCCCACCTTCCCGCGTGAACCTTCTCGATCGCTACATCTTCAAGAGCGTGCTCGGCACGTGCCTCGCGGCGGTGGCGTTGTTCACGTTCGTGCTGACGTTCGGCAACGTCGTGCGCGACCTGATGGCCTACGTCCTGGCCGGACAGTTGCCGGCGCTCACGGTCGTGCACCTCGTCTGGCTCTGGGTGCCCGCGATGGCGATCTACGCGGTGCCGATGGGCCTGCTCACCGGCGTGCTCCTGACCCTCGGCCGTTTGTCCGCGGACAGCGAAATCACCGCGATGCGCACCGGCGGCGTCAGCCTTGCCCGCGTCGCCCGGCCCGTGCTCATCATCGGCGCGCTCGGCGGCGTGACGGCGCTCTACATCAATTTCCAATCGATGCCCCACGCCCGCGTGAGCTACGAGCGGGAGTTTGCCGAAGCGTTGCGCACGAATCCACTGAGTTTCATCGTGCCGAAGACGTTCATCCGCTCTTTCAAGGGTAACGTCATTTACGTCGGCGAAAAAAACGGCGCGACGCTGCGCGACATCTGGATCTGGGAACTCGACGGCCAGCAGCGCGTGCGCCGGCTCATCCGCGCGGAATCGGGCCGCCTCGACTACGACGAGCCGACCAACAGCCTCGTGCCCACACTGGTCAACGCCAAGGCCGAGGAGCGCAGCGCCGAAAATCCGGAGGACTTCAGCAAGTCGCCCAAGGCGCCGTCGGTCGACAAAATCGAGGAAGTGCGCCTCTCGCTCGACCGCTACTTCGGCAAGAGCGCCGAGAAAATGAAGGATGACTGGCTGACCTATGACGGCCTGCAGGCCAAGCGCATCCGGCTCGCCGCCGCAACCGTGCCGCCGGAAAAGACGAAGGAACATGCCCGCGCCCAGACAAAACTAGCCCTGATCTTCCACGAGAAATGGAACCTCGCCCTGGCCGTTTTTTCCTTCGCCCTCATCGGTGTGCCGCTCGGGATTAAGGTCTCACGACGCGAAACCTCGGCCAACCTCGGCGTCGCGCTCGCGCTCGTGATTGGGTTCTATCTGCTGATTTCCGCCGTGAAATCCCTCGACCGCCACCCGGAATATCATCCGGAAATTTTACTGTGGGTCCCCAACGCGATCTTCCTCGGCCTCGGCGTCTGGTTGTTTTCGCGCATCGACCGGCAGTAGGTGACCCCGGGCACTTGCGGCCCGTGTCCCTTGAAGCGCGTCGAAGATGGTTTTTTGCCTGTCATTCTGAGCGGAGCGAAGAATCCACTGCGATCCGCGCGGCGTTTTCCGAGTTGCGAACGTCCTATTGGATTCTTCGCTTCGCTAAGAATGACAAGGGGGCGGCACATTTTTAGCGCAGATACAGAAATACTGTAGCCGGTGTAGGGGCGTGGCTCGTCCACGCCTTCGGGCGCGCACGAGGCGCGCCCCTACTGTGACCAACCAGCTAATAGTGGAAAAGCGGCCACACTATTATTGAAATTGCGGTAGACGCCCCCTTACGGCTTTTCCATCTCCCCCAGTTTCGTCGCCGCATTTTCCCACTCTTTCGTGGCGGCCGTGATCAGGTCGACAATCGTGCTAAGCTCGCGGTTCAGGTGGTGGAATTTTCCCTTGTCGGCGTAGGACGCGGGATCCTCCAGGTCGGCGGTGATTTCAGCCTGCTTGGTTTCGAGCTCCACGACTTTCTTTTCCAATTGTCCGACATGCTCGCGGAATTTCCGAATCTCGTTCGCGCTGGGTTTTTTCGCCGCGGATGCGTCGGTCGCTTTCGCCACGGGGGTCGCGACGGCTTTCTGCTGGACGGGCCGGGCGTCCGTAAAGCCCGCGGTGAGCGCTGCGCGCGCATCGCCGGCCTTCGATTTGTCGAGGTAGTATTCGTAATCGCCCGCGTAAGGCGTGAGCCGTCCGCTGTGGACGTGAAGCACGGTTTGCGCGAGCGCCTTGATGAAGTGCACGTCGTGACTGATGAAGATGAGCGTGCCCTCGTAGTTCTTAAGCGCGTGGACGAGCGCGTCGATCGACTGGATGTCGAGGTGGGTCGTCGGCTCGTCCATGAGGAGGAGATTCGGCGGCTTCACGAGGATGCGGGCGAGGGCGAGGCGGGATTTCTCACCGCCGGAGAGGACGCTGATGGGTTTATGCACGTCGTCTTTACGGAAGAGGAAGGCGCCGAGGATGGCGCGGCCCTGCTGCTCGGTGAGCTGGTTCTCCACGGTGCGGAGCGACATCACGTTTTCGAACACCGTCATACTGGTGTCGAGGTTGTCGAGTCGGTTCTGGGCGAAGTAGCCGGCGACGACGTTGGTGCCAAGCTCGCGCTTGCCGCCCTGGATCGGGATCACGTCGGCGAGGATTTTGAGGAGGGTGGATTTGCCGGCGCCGTTGGGGCCGACGAGCACGATGCGTTGACCGCGTTCGCAGGCGAAGTTGAGGTCCGTGTAAACGACGTGGTCGCCGTAGGCCTGCTGCACGTGTTCGAGGGTGACGACTTTCAGACCGGAGCGCGGGGGCTGCGGGAACTTGAAGTTCATTTTCCGCAACTCTTCGGTGGGCTCTTCGACCGCGGCTTCCTTGAGCCGTTCAATTTGCTTCTCCTTCGATTTCGCGCGCGAGGCCATCGAGGCCTTGGCGCCGAAGCGGTCGACGAAAACCTGAAGATGGGCGATCTCGCGCTGCTGGGTCTTGAAGGCGGCGGCCTGCTGGGCCTTGCGCGCCTCTTTTTCGGTGAGGAAATTATCGTAGTTGCCGTGGTAGTAATGGAGCGTGCCGGAGCGCAGCTCGAGCATCCCGGTGCAAAGGGCGTTCAGAAACGCACGATCGTGCGAGATGACGACGAGGCCGCCAGGGTAGCGGATGAGGTAGTCCTGAAACCAAAGCAGCGCCTCGAGATCGAGATGGTTGGTCGGTTCGTCGAGGAGCAGCAGCGCGGGCTCGGCCACGAGAAGGCGGGCGAGGTGGGCGCGCATCACCCAGCCGCCGGAAAACGTTTTCGCGAGCTTGAGGGCATCGCCCTGCTTGAAACCGAGGCCAGCGAGGATTTTTTTCGCGCGTGGTTCGAGAGTGTAGTCGATGTCGTAGTCGTCCTCGTCGGGCTCGAGTTTTTTTCCGCTCGTCGCAATGTGGAGAATCGTCTCGTCACCGGCGGGAGCGCTCTCCTGCGGCAGGTAGCCAAAGTCGGCGCCGCGCTCCCACTCGATGGTGCCGGTGTCGGGCTTTTCCTCGCCGAGGATGAGGCCGAAGAGCGTGGATTTGCCGGCGCCGTTGGGCCCGATCAGGCCGAGCCGATCGGTGCGGGCGATGAAGAGCGACACATCCGCGAAGAGTTCGCGGGTGCCGTAGGACTTGGAAATGTCGGCGATGGTGAGCATCGGAACCGGACAACACACCGGTTCGCCGTCACGGCGTCAATCGCCGCGTTAAACGGGATTCGCTACCGCGCCACCGTCAGCGCCACGCAACCCGCCACGGCGAGGACACCGCCAAGGATCGCACGGTGCGGCGGCCGGTCGCCTTCGAGCCAAAACGCGATTGGGATAGCCAGCAGTGGCGCCGTCGCCGCGATGGGGAGCACGATGCCACTCGGCGAGGTCGCCAGCGCCCACTGGTAGCAACCCACCCCGAGCACCGGGCCGGCGAGCCCGTTCGCCAGCATCCAGAGATTGGCGGACCGGCGATCCGCCGGGGCGACTTCGGCCGGCGCCACCGGCAGGCGCCCGATCACGCGCCGC
This sequence comes from Opitutaceae bacterium, assembly GCA_031379235.1. Taxonomy (GTDB): domain Bacteria; phylum Verrucomicrobiota; class Verrucomicrobiia; order Opitutales; family Opitutaceae; genus ER46. The sequence goes on from JANNEY010000544.1 coordinate 8,268, forward strand.
ACCGCGAACCAGACAATTACAAAGATCAGGCCGGCGAGGATGCGCTGGTAGGCGGCGGTGAGGCCAAACGTGGCATTGTGCGCCGCTTCGCCCGCGGCTTCGGCGACGTTCACCCCTTTCCGGCTCACCAGCGCCCCAAATCCCTGCCCGCACGCCGCGATGAAACCAAAGAGGAAACCCATCGGCCGGACCGTTACCCGCGCCGGATTCGCCCGTCCCGGCATAATCGCGATCGCCACGCCCCCGAGGATGAGCACACCCCACGCGCTTTGCGCAGCCGTGAGCGGCGTGCCGAGCCAGAGCCATTCGCCGAGCGCCGCGAGCGGAGCGGCGAGGCACTGCGTCATCAACACCGTGAGCCGCGATCCCAGCAGCGGCAGCGCCGCATACACCCCGAGATCGCCGAGGCCCATGCCAATTATCCCGCTGGCGATGAACCACGGCACGCTCGCGCTCGCAAAGCCGCTCCCCAACGTGTGGGCAAAAAGCCCGAGCAGCACCGCCGCGATCAGCAGCCGACCGGTGTTCGCCCGCACCGGCCCGAACGCGCGCACGCTGTGGGTCGCGCACGTGGCGTTAAGCGCAAAGAAAAGGGCGGCGAGAAACGAGGCGAGCATCGGACACCCACAGGAAGAACGGGAAGTTCGGGAAGAAGAACACCAATCTCGCTCTCCGGCATCACCGTCCGGCCCTTTCTTTCCCGCCCGCCGGCTTCCTTCAATGTGCGCGCCGACCGCAGAATTTCCTTTTTTCCGAGGCAGACTTCCTCAACTTCACCCTGCACATGAAAGCGAAACGACAGACCCAACGCCCCGAAGACATCAACGCCGCCCTCGCCGCCAAGAAAGGTCCGGTCTCGAAGTTTCTCGCGAAGAGCTACCACCACTTCAACGCCGCCGCGCTTCTCGACTCCGCCAAGGGCTACGAGACGCACCTTGCCGCGGGCGGCAAAATGCTCGTCACCCTCGCCGGCGCCATGTCCACCGCCGAGCTCGGCATCTCCCTCGCCGAGATGATCCGGCAGGACAAGGTCCACGCCATCGTCTGCACTGGCGCCAATCTTGAGGAGGACATCTTCAACCTCGTCGCCCACGATTACTACGAGCGCGTGCCGCACTACCGCCACCTCACCGTCAAGGACGAGGTCGCGCTCGTGAAGCGCCACATGAACCGCGTGACCGACACCTGCATCCCCGAGATGGAAGCGATGCGCCGCATCGAGACCGTCGTGCTTGATGAATGGGTGAAGGCCGACCAGGCCGGCGAACGCTACTTCCCGCACGAGTTCATGTATAAGATTCTTCGCGGCGGTAAGCTGAAGAAGAGCTACCAGATCGATCCGAAGAACTCGTGGATGCTCGCCGCCTGCGAGAAAAACCTCCCGATGATTGTCCCCGGCTGGGAAGACGCGACGCTCGGCAACATGTTTGCCGGCCACGTCATCAGCGGCAACGTGAAGAACGTCCACACCGTCCGCACCGGCATCGAATACATGACGTGGCTCGCCGAGTGGTATACGAAGAACGCCAAGAAACTCCGCAACAAGGAGGGGTCCATCGGCTTCTTCCAAATCGGCGGCGGCATCGCCGGCGATTTCCCGATCTGCGTCGTGCCGATGCTACACCAGGATCTCCAGCGCACGGGCGTTCCGCTCTGGGGTTATTTCTCCCAAATCAGCGATTCAACCACGAGCTACGGCAGCTACTCCGGCGCCGTGCCCAACGAGAAAATTACCTGGGGCAAACTCGCCGGCAGCACGCCGAAATTTATCATCGAGAGCGACGCGACGATCGTCGCGCCGTTGATCTTCGCGTGGGTGCTCGGACAGTAAGCACCGCGGCCTTCTCAGGCCGCGGCCAGCTTTAGGAGAACCGCCGCCGTCGCGCGTGTTGAACGCGCCGATCCCGTCTCGCGCGTGCCGTGAGCGGCCACGATCGCGCCGTCGATGAGCAGGCTGAGCGTTTCCGCCAATCCCTCGGGATTCGTGGCCCCCGCGGCCTCGCAGAGCTGGGCGAGCATTTGTTTCACCGCCACTTTGTGATTCCACGCTGTGCGATGGATCGCGTGCGTCGCCTCGGGGTATTCGCTCAACGCGCGGATGAAAACGCACCCGTTGAAATCAACGCCGCCGAACCACGCCTCCAGCCAGTCGAAAACGGCGAGCAGCCGCTTCGTCGGTGATTTTCCCGCGGCCTCCACCGCTGCGACGACGGACGCGCGGAGTTCGCGGTCCCGTTTCTCCAGCAGCGCCACAATCAGTTCCTCCTTAGAGGCGAAGTGATTGTAGAGCGTCATTTTCGCGACGCCTGCCTCGGCCAGAATCAGGTCGATGCCGACCGCCCGAAAGCCGTCGCGGTAAAACAACCGCCACGCCGTGGCCATGAGATGGTCGCGTTTGGGAGACGAAATTTCCGGTTCCGGCATGGCCTGACATTGGCTCCACCGCGGGGGCCGGCAAGAAAATAGACAGCTCTGTCTATTTTGCGCTTGCAATGCAGTAGACAGACCTGTCTACTCCTACTCATCGCCATGGCCCACCAATTTATCAGCACCGCCTTCACTCCCGAAGTTCTCCTCGCTCAAGAGGCCTACTACGGCCGGTCGCAAAAAGTCCCGCCGGCTCCCGGCCCCGACGAAATGGGCGCACAGGAGGAAGTGTTCATCCAACGCCGCGACAGCTTCTACGTCGCTTCGGTCAACGCCGACGGCTGGCCGTATATCCAGCACCGGGGCGGTCCGCGTGGCTTCCTAAAATTTCTCGACGCCCACACCCTGGGCTTCGCCGATCTCGCGGGCAACCGTCAGCTCCTCACGACCGGTAACGTGGCCGCCAACGACCGCGTCGCGCTCTTCCTCATGGACTACGCCCGCCGCGAGCGCCTGAAGCTCATCGGTCACGCCGAAGTCATTTCCGCCAAGGCCAACCCGACCCTCGCCGCCGAGCTCGCCCCCGAGGGGGTGCCGGTGCGGTTGGTCGAGCGGATGTTTCGCATCCGCGTGACGGGTTTCGATTGGAACTGCCCGAAATACATCACGCCGCGCTTTACGGCCGAGGAAGTCGAACGCGCCGCCGCTCCGCTGCGTAGCCGTATCGCCGAACTCGAAGCCCAGTTGCAGGCCAAAGGCTGAACTCCGCGTTTCCTCCCTATGAATCCACGCCCTCCGCTCCCACCCTTCACCGAAGAGACTGCCCGGCAAAAAATCCAAGCCGCTGAAGATGCCTGGAACAGCCGCGATCCCGAGCGCGTGTCGCTCGCCTACACGGTCGACACTGAGTGGCGCAACCGCAGCGAATTCGTCAATGGCCGTGCCGCCGTCGTCGAGTTTCTCCGCGGGAAATGGCACCGCGAACTCGACTACCGTCTGCGCAAGGAACTCTGGGCATTTCAGGGCAACCGCATCGCCGTGCGTTTCGAATACGAGTTTCACGACGTCTCCGGCCAGTGGTGGCGCGCCTACGGCAACGAGAACTGGGAGTTCGACGAACACGGTTTCATGCGCCGCCGCTACGCCAGCATCAATGACCTCAAGATCACCGAGGCCGACCGAAAATTCCGCTGGGCCCGCAACTAACTCTTTCCACCTTTCGACCGGATTCACCGGTCGGATCTCAAACATAAATCAGAAAACAAAAAATAACATCATGTCCCGCATCAACGCTATCGATCCCACCACCGCCACAGGTAAGACCGCCGAACTCTTCACCGCCGTGAAGTCCAAACTCGGCATGGTGCCGAATCTCATGCGCACGTTTGGCCAGTCGCCCGCGACGCTCGAGGCCTATCTCGGCTTCAGCGGCACACTCGCGACGGGCGTGCTCTCCGCGAAGACCCGCGAGCAAATCGCCCTTGCGGTCGCCGAAACGAATGCCTGCGACTACTGCCTCGCTGCCCACAGCCTCATCGGCAAAGGCGCCGGTCTTGCGCCGGATGCAATCCTCGCCGCCCGCCGCATCGCAGCCACCGAGCCCAAGACCGACGCGCTGCTCAAGTTCGCCGCCGCCGTCGTCGAGACCCGTGGCCTCGTTTCCGATGGCGCACTTGCCGCCGTCCGCACCGCGGGAGCGACCGATGCCGAAATCATCGAAACCGTCGCCCACGTCGCGCTGAACATCCTCACCAACTACACAAACCTCGTCGCCCAAACGGTCGTCGACTTTCCGAAAGCCGCCGCCTTGCCGGTCGCCGCGTAAATTACCAACCCGTCCACCTCCTTCTTCCAAAGCACAACGATTCTATTTCTATGAAAACTGCCCTCTTCGTCCTCTCCGATCCCAAGGCCAACACCGAGGAAGCCCTCGGCCGCGTCTTCAACGCGCTCGCTGTCGCCCTCGAATTCAAACAAGCCGGCGAGACCGTCCAATTGATCTTCGCTGGCGCCGGCACCCGCTGGCCCGCCGTGTTGAACAAGTCCGGCCATCCCGCCCACGCGCTCTACAAACAGGTGCTCGACACCGTCGTGGGCGTCTCCTGCGGCTGCGCCGATGTCTTCGGCGCCGATGACCAGGGCCTCGCCCGCATCACGACCAACGCCGTGCCCGGCACCACCGGCCTGCCCAGCTTGCTCGCGCTCCAGCGCGAAGGCTTCAATATCCTGACCTTCTAACCTATGCTCCCCGCCTTGAACCCAACCCGCCCCACCCTCTACACCAAGATCGGTTGCCCGTGGTGCACCGAAGCCCGCGAGGTCCTCGACCGCCGCGGTATTGCTTACGACGAAAAAGTCGTGACCACCGACGCGGCCGCCGCCGCCGAGATGCGCCGTCTCTCCGGCCAGACCAAGGCTCCCGTGCTCGACTGGTCGGGAGAAATCCTCGCCGACTTCGGCGCCGCCGAACTCGAGCCGTTTCTCGCCCAGCGCGGGAAATAGCCCGACGATCTGCCAACGTTCCGGGCACAAACAGGCTCGTCTTTCGCCGCCACCACTCGGCCCTTTCTCATTCGCACCAATAAAAGCATCACATAGTTTCGCCGTCGACCTCGCCCGCCGGAGAGCTCGCTTCATTTGTCCTCTCAGCGCGATAACTCCTCACCCGCGCACTAACCCGACTTCCGCGATTCGCCCGTTTTTCGCCTATTTTCGGGTCAAATCCGGCCGGTTCGCGCGCGCAAGTTGTTGCCCAGAAGCAAGCGGTCATTTTTTTCGAGCCGTGTAGTGGCGACCTACCCCCTAGCCGGCGC
>JANNEY010000545.1:0-8932 GCA_031379235.1 Opitutaceae bacterium
GCGCCGGCTAGGGGGTAGGTCGCCACTACACGGCTCGAAAAAAATGACCGCTTGCTTCTGGGCAACAACTTGCGCGCGCGAACCGGCCGGATTTGACCCGAAAATAGGCGAAAAACGGGCGAATCGCGGAAGTCGGGTTAGGTTTGCGAACGCACTGAAACGGCGGGCACGGAGGCCCGCCGCTACGATACTCCCACGGTTGCCCGCTCAGATGTGAATCGCCTCGCCCGTCGTCGCCGCCGCGGCCTCCATCAGCGCTTCGCTCAAGGTCGGATGCGCGTGGATGGACCGGTGGACTTCGTCGATGGAGAGTTCCGTGTTCATCGCGAGCACGTATTCCGCAATCAGCTCCGGCGCCTCGTTGCCGAGGATGTGCACACCGTAAACTTCCCCCGTCTTCGCATCCGAGATCACCTTTACAAAGCCCTCGGAATCGCCGGCGGCGACCGCCTTGCCTGACGCCGTGAAAGGAAATTTGCCGACCTTGTAGTCGAGTTTCTTTTCCTTCGCCGCCTTCTCCGTGAGCCCCGTGCTCGCGATCTGCGGCTGGCAATACGTCGCGCCCGGGAAAATCTTCACCCGCCCGCCGTGGTGGTGGCCGAACATCGCGTTGACGGCGTTGACCGCCTCATACGTCGCGACGTGCGCGAGCCACGGCGGTCCGATGATGTCGCCCGCCGCGTAGATGCCCTTCATGCTGCTCTCATAGTTGTCGTTCACCTTCACGTAGCCGCGCTCGAGTTCGAGCTTCACGTTTTTCGAGAGCGCGCCGTCGAGGTTCGGCACCACGCCGATGGCGACGAGCAGCGACTCCGCCTCGACCTCGGTCGAATTGGCCTCGCCGGCTTTCACGAGCGAGATCTCCACCTTGTCCTTCCGCACGCGGATGTTTTCGACCTTCGTGTTCACATGCACGGCGATGCCCTGCTTCTCGAACGAACGCTGGAGCGCCTTCGCGACCTCCTCGTCTTCGACGGGCACAATCTGCGGCAGCATCTCGACGAGCGTCACCTTCGTGCCGAAGGCGTTGAAGAAATAGGCAAACTCCACGCCGATGGCACCGGCCCCAATCACGATGATCGATTTCGGCGGCGTCTTGCGCGGCTCGAGCGCCTCGCGTGAGGTCATCACGCGCTGGCCGTCGACCGGCACGTCCGGCAGACGGCGCGGTTTCGCTCCCGTGGCGAGGAGCACGTTTTTCGTCTTGAAAAATTTCCCCTTATGCTCGCCCTCGGTGATCTCGACCATGCCGGGCACGGTCACTTGCGCGCGGCCGACGAAATAATCGACCTTGTTCTTGCGAAACAAAAACTCGACGCCCTTCGCCATTTGCCCCGCGACCCCGCGCGACCGGTCCATGACCTTGGCAAAATCAAAACCGATGTCCTTCACCGTCACCCCAAAGGTCTCGGCCTTTTGCAGCGAGCGGTAGAACTCCGCGCTCTTGAGCAGCGCCTTCGTCGGGATGCAGCCCCAGTTCAGGCACGTGCCGCCCGCGCGCTCCAGCTCGATGCACGCGACTTTTTTGCCGAGCTGCCCGGCGCGAATCGCGCCGGCGTAGCCCGCCGGGCCGCCGCCGATGACAATGAGATCGTATTCCATGGTTTCAGCCATGCGCCCAAAGTCGGAGGCGCGGAAAGCACCGTCAAACGGAAACTCCGTCACGCAGTCTGCCCCACCTCCCCCTGAGAGGGCAGGGCGGCTCAGATGTCGATCACGTCGTCGCGTTTCGCTTTCGGCGCCGCCGGCGGACGCGAACGCGGTGGCGACCCGCCGCGCAAGAGCAGGCTCAGAATCAGATTGGTCACACTCACGACCACGGCCCCGCCCACCGCCGACCAAAAGCTGTCCACGTGAAAGCCCGCCACCAAACGCCCCACCAAAAGAAACAACAAGGCATTGATCACCACCACCCCCAATCCCATCGTGACCACGATGAACGGCAGCGTGAACAACACCAAGAGCGGCTTCAGGATCGCGTTGAAGAAGCTCAGCAGCAGCACGACCGCGACGAGCGTCATGCCGTCTGTGCAGGCGATGCCGGGCACGATCTTGGTCGCCAGCACCACGCCCAGCGCGAGCACTGCCCAGCGCACCAACAATTGCAGCATCGGAGAATTCATGACGTGAACCGCCAACCTCCGCCCCGAGGGCGCGCCGGGCAATGAAAATCCTGATCATCCAAGACCACCTCCGGAGCGGCGGCACCGAGCGCCAGTCCGTCCTGCTCGCGAACGCCTTCGCGGCCGCCGGGCACGCCACCACGCTGCTGACGTTCCGGCCCGGCGGTTCGCTCGCCGCCACCGTGGGCCGCGCCGTGACGCATCACGTGCTGCAACCGCTGGATCTCCGGCTCGACTGGCTCGCGCCGCGACTGCTGGCCACCGCCCGCCGGCTCGCGCCCGACATCGTGCTCTGCATGGGTCGCATGGCCAACTGCTACGGCGCGTCGTTGCAGGGCGCGCTGCCGCAGGCCGCGGTCATCGGATCGATGCGCACCGGCAAATCGCTCCCCGCACTCTTCCGTCGCTCACTTCGCACGGTTCGCCACCTCGTCGCCAATAGCTGCGATGCCCGCGACACCCTCGTCTCGCGCTACGGTGTCGCGGCCGAGCGGATTTCGGTCATCTACAACTCACTTGTGTTTCCCGCCGAGTCACCGTCCGCCGCCATGGGCGGGGTGGCCTCACTCCGCAATCCCCTGCGCCTTGCGCACGGCGCGACCACACGCACGCGGGTTCTGCTCTGCGTCGCGATGTTCCGCCCCGAGAAAAACCAACGTGAGCTGGTCGAAATCGTTGCCAGCCTTCCGGAGCAACTCGACTGGCAGTTGTGGCTCGCGGGCGACGGCCCGGCGCGCGCCGAATGCGAGCGCCTTGTCACGCGGAAAAATCTCGGCGCCCGCGTGAAGTTCCTCGGCTTTCACCGCGACCCCTCGCCGCTCTATCGCGCGGGCGACCTGGCCGTGCACGCGTCGTGGAGCGAGGCGCTCTCGAATTTCCTCATCGAAGCCCAGGCCCACGGGCTCCTCGCGGTCGCCTACGAGGCTCAGGGTATCGCCGAGTGCTTCATCCCGGGCCGCACCGGCTGGGCCATTGCCCGCGATGATCGCGCGGCCTTCCGCGCCACGCTTTCGCGCCGCATCAGCGAGCCGCAACTCGCCCACGACGAGCGCGCCGCGGCCGCGCGGGCCTTCGCCCGTTCGACGTTCGATCCGGCCCGGCAGGTCACCGCCTATCTCGATCTTTTCGCCCGCCTCGCTTCTCGCCCCTCCGACCCTATCGTCCGGCTGGCCCCATGACCAATAAGCAGCGCACCGACCTCATCGAGCGGCACATCCACGAGCACAAATACGCCGACTTGCGCTCGCTCGCGGAGCATTTCGGTGGCTCGCTCTCCACGGTCCGGCGCGCCCTCGATTCGCTGGAGAGCCGCGGCATCGTGCGCCGTCACCACGGCGGCGCCTCCCTGATTGAGACCGACGCCCTCAGCCAGGAGCACGATTTCGTTTCCCGGATCCAGCGCCAGGCCGACCAGAAATTTGCCATTGCCAGCCTAATCGCGGAGCAGGTGCAGCCCGGCACGACGGTGATTCTCGACGGTGGCACGACCACCTTTGCCGTCGCGCGGCTGCTCGTGGAAAAGCGGCTGCAGGTCATCACCAACTCCCTGCCCGTCGCCAGCCTATTCGGCGAGGTGGGCAACGTGGAAACCATTGTCACCGGCGGTAGCATCCTCGGCCGTTTCGGCACGCTCGTCGGACCGCTCTGCGAGGCGTCGCTCGACCAGGTCCATGCCGACATCGCGATCCTCGGCGGCACGGGCATCACGGAAAATGGCGTCTGGAACAACAACGCCCTCGTCATCGCCACCCAGCGCAAAATGATCGTCGCCGCGGAGCGCACGGTGTTCGCCCTCGATGCGACCAAGTTCGGCCGCAAGGCCCTCAGCCTCACCGCACCGTTCGGCCCGCGGATGACCGTCGTAACCGACACGCGTCCCACCGCGCCCGTCGTCGCCGCCATTGTTTCCGCCGGCGCGAAGCTCACGCTCGCCAGCAAATAACCGCATCGACTGACAACGTGCTGTCAGGAGACGCGTGGCGAATCGCCCCGCGAGTTGCATTTCTCGGCGCGACTTACTTCGTGGGCACGTGCCATCTTCCGCCTCCGCCGTCGCCCGCGCCAAGCCCGAGTGCATCCGCCTGCGCGGCGTGCGGCAGAACAACCTCAAAGGCTTCGATCTCGATGTGCCCCTCGGCCGCTACATCGTCGTCACCGGCCTGAGCGGGGCCGGCAAATCGTCGCTCGTCTTCGACACGCTCCACGCCGAGGGCCAGCGCCGCTACGTCGAGACGTTCAGCGCCTACACGCGCCAGTTCCTCGACCTCCTCGACAAACCCAAGGTCGACTCGATCGAAAACATCCGCCCGTCGATCGCCATCGAGCAGACTAACACCGTCAAGACCTCGCGCTCCACCGTCGGCACGATGACGGAGCTGACCGACTTCTTCAAAGTCTGGTTCAGCCACGTCGCCGAGTGTTTCGATCCCGCGACCGGTGAAAAAATCGACGACGACACGCCGCAGAGCATCTGGGCAAAATCCCTCGCCGCCCATACCGGGCAAAGTGTCATCATCGCCTTCAAGGTCACCAAACCCGCGAACCTCACGTGGCCGGAGATTCTCCCAAACCTGAAAAATCAGGGCTACATCCGCACGCTCCTTGCCGGCCGTGTCCACAAGATCGAGGATCTGCTCGCCGATCCCCAGCCACTGGCGCAAGCCCACGACTTTCTCGTCGTCCAAGATCGCCTCGCCCTTGGGCCGGCGGAAAAACCCCGCGCCCTCGAGGCCATCGAGACCGCCCTCCACTTCGGCAAAGGTGAGGTCTTCCTTTTCGGCACTCCCGGCTCTTCAACTTCATCTTCCGAACTTACACTGATGCCCGCAGGGCACTATTCCCGCGGCCTGCGTTCGCCGAAATCCGGCCGCACCTTTCGCGCCGCCACGCCCGCGCTTTTCTCGTTCAACTCCCCGCTCGGCGCCTGCCCCAAGTGCCGCGGCTTCGGCCGCATCATCGAGATCGACTACCGGCAGGCGATGCCCGACCACTCCCTCTCAATCGACGATGGCGTGATCAAGTGCTGGGAGAGTGAAATCTACGGCGACTCGAAAAAGGACCTGCTCGTCTTCGCGAAGAAGAAAAAAATCCGCACCGATGTTCCCTTCGCCTCGCTGTCCGCCGAGCAGCAGCGTTTCGTCGTCGACGGCGAGCCCGGCTACGGCGAGGAGAACGGCAAGCCGTGGCCGCAATATTGGTATGGCCTGAAGGGCTTCTTCCGCTGGCTCGAGAAGAGCACCTACAAGATGCACGTGCGCGTCTTTCTCTCGCGCTACCGGGCCTACAACCCGTGTCCCGACTGCGGCGGGCTGCGGCTCCAACCCGAGGCGCTGTGCTGGAAATGGCACGGCCGCACCCTGCCCGAACTCTACCAACTCCCCGTCGCCGATTTACTCGCGTTAGTATCCGGCTCCCGACCCTCCGCTCTCAACGCCCAACCCGGCTCGGACCGCTCGGCTGACCTCGCCTTCGACTCCATCACGACCCGGTTGCGTTATCTCACGCAAGTGGGCCTCGGCTACCTCACGCTCGATCGCACATCGAAGACGCTCTCCGGCGGCGAGGTCCAGCGCGTCAACCTCACGAGCTGTCTCGGCACTTCGCTCATCGACACCCTGTTTGTCCTCGATGAGCCCAGCGTCGGACTCCACCCGCGCGACATCAACCGGCTCATCGCGATCATCCGCACGCTGACCGACGCCGGAAATTCCGTCGTGGTCGTCGAGCATGACGAGGCGATGATTCGCGCCGCCGACCATATCATCGAGGTCGGTCCCGAACCCGGCAGTCGCGGCGGCCACATCGTGTTTCAAGGCTCCGTGCCCGCCATGCTGGCTTCGCCGCACAGCATCACCGGCGCGTATCTCTCCGGCCGCGAGTCAATCGAAACTCCCACCACGCATCGCCCGGTGGATTCCGACAATCGAAAATCGAGAATCGAAAATCCAAAATCCAAACAAACCAGCTGGCTCACCTTCACCGGTGCCACCAAGCATAACCTGATCGACCTCACCTTTTCGCTGCCCTTGCAACGGCTGGTTTGTTTGTCGGGCGTGTCCGGCTCCGGCAAATCCACCCTGCTCGATAACGTCATCTATCAAGGCCTGCTCACGCAGCGCCTCCAAATCACAGAGGACCCCGCCACCATCGCCGCCATCTCCGGCGACGAAGCGCTCGGCGAGATCGTGCTCGTCGATCAATCACCGCTCTCGCGCACGCCGCGCTCCAATCCCGCCCTCTACACCGAGGCGTGGGAACTCATCCGCGAGCTCTACGCCGCGACGCCCGCCGCCCTCGCCGCCGGTTTCAGCGCTTCGAGCTTCTCGTTCAACAGCGGCGAGGGCCGCTGCGATCATTGCCAGGGCCTCGGCTACGAGCGCGTCGAGATGCAGTTTCTCTCGGACGTTTTTGTGCCGTGCCCCGTCTGCGAATCGCGGCGCTTTAAACCCGAGGTGCTCGCCATTCAGTGGAACGGCCGCTCCGTCGCCGACCTGCTCAAGACGTCCGTCACTGACGCGCTCCCGCTGTTCACCGATCACGCCGTGATCCGCACCCGCCTCGCGAGCCTCGAATCCGTCGGCCTCGGCTACCTCACCCTCGGCCAGCCGCTCAACACCCTCAGCGGCGGCGAATCCCAGCGCCTGAAACTCGTCCGCTACCTCGGCACTTTCACCGGTTCGATCTCTCAACTTTCAACTCTCAACGCTCAACTTCCAAAAGCAGCCCTGCTGCTTTTGGACGAGCCCACCACCGGCCTCCATCGCCACGACGTCAAACGCCTCCTCATCGTTCTTCAGGCTCTCGTTGATCGCGGTCACAGCGTCGTCGTCATCGAACACAATCTCGACGTGCTGAAATCTGCCGACTGGCTGATTGAAATCGGTCCCGATGCCGGCGCCAACGGCGGAAAGATCGTCGCCGAGGGAACACCCGAGGTCGTCGCCGCTGCCGAAACGGCGACATCGCCATTTCTCCGCGCCGCCCTCGCGGCCAACGACCGCATGGCGCTCGCGGCCGAAGCGCCCGCTTCCTACGACCGCGCACTCACGCTCAGCGCCGGCGACCTCACGATCATCGGCGCGCGGGAGAACAACCTCAAAAATCTCTCGCTCACGATTCCGCATCGTCAGCTCAACGTCGTCACCGGCGTCTCCGGCTCGGGCAAATCCACCCTCGCGTTCGACATCGTGTTTGCCGAGGGGCAGCGCCGGTTCATGGAGTCGATGTCGCCCTACGCGCGCCAATTCGTCGAACAGCTCCCGCGTCCCGCGATCGACCGGCTCACGGGCATCCCGCCGACCGTCGCGATCGAGCAGCGCGTCACCCGCGGCTCGCGCAAATCCACCGTCGCGACGATCACCGAGGTCGCGCAATATCTCCGCCTGCTCTACGCACGGCTCGGCACACAGCACCACCCCGACACCGACAAACCGGTGCAGCCGCTCTCCGCCGGTCAGTTGAAAGCTCTCCTCGCCCGCGTGCAGGCCACGCCCAAGGCGAAAAAGGCGAAGCACCTCTATCTTTGCGCCCCGCTCATCCGCGGCCGCAAGGGCCACCATCAACCCATCGCCACGTGGATTGAGAACCAAGGCTACGAGTTGATGCGCGCTGATGGCCGGCTGACACGCGTCGATGCGTTTCAAAAACTCGACCGCTACAAAGAGCACGACATCGAAGTGGTGGTGGCGGATTTGAAGAAACCAGAGGTCCGGAGCCAGAGGTCAGGATTAAGAAAAAGCACCACCACCGGAAAATTAGTTCCTTCCTCTGACCTCCGACCTCTCACCTCGGCTGAAGTGCTCGAACGAGCGCTTCAGCTCGGCAAGGGCTCCTGTTTCCTCCTCACGCCGGACGGCACGATCCTCAGTTGGTTCTCCACGACACGCACCGACATCGAGACCGGGGAGAGCTTTCCCGAACTCGATCCAAAGAATTTCTCCTTCAATTCCCCACGCGGCTGGTGCCCGACCTGCCGCGGCCACGGCCGTGTTTTCCCTTGGATGCTCGAGCCGGCCGACGAGGACGACAAAGACGATCCCGCCGCGCGGCTGCGCGAATTCGGGGTCGATTCCGCCGAGGATCTCTCCGATAGCGGCACGCCCTGCCCTGAATGCCACGGCGCCCGCCTCAACCGCCTCGGTCGCGCGGTGAAACTGCATCTCCGTCCCAATCGAAAATCGAGAATCGAAAATCAAAAATCCCCCGCGCTCTCCCTCCCCGCGCTCCTGCGCAGCACGCCCTCCGAGTTGCTCGCAAATCTCGCGCGCCTCGACCTCGACGCCCGCGGCAAACTCATCGTGCAGGACATCGTCCCGCAGATCGCCGAGCGCCTGAAATTCCTCGATCACGTCGGCCTCGGCTACCTCTCGCTCGATCGTCCGACCGACACGCTCTCGGGCGGCGAAGCGCAGCGCATCCGGCTGGCCGCGCAGCTCGGCTCTAATCTCTCCGGCGTGCTCTACGTGCTCGACGAACCCAGCATCGGCCTCCACGCCCGCGACAACGACCGCCTGATCGAGACGCTCATCACGCTCCGCGAGAAAGGAAACACCCTCCTCGTCGTCGAGCACGACGACGGGCTGATGGCCCGCGCCGATCACATCATTGATCTCGGGCCGGCCGCCGGAATCCACGGTGGCGAACTTCTGGCGCAAGGCACGCCCGCCGAAATCAAAGCGAGCGCCGCCTCGCTCACCGGATTGTTTCTCGCCAAGGGCATCACGCATCCGCTACGCGGCGAATATCGCGAGGTAGGGGCGCGGCTCGTCCGCGCCCGTTCCGGCGGGCGGACGCAACGCGGGCGCGGACGA
>JANNEY010000547.1:0-24644 GCA_031379235.1 Opitutaceae bacterium
TGCTGGCGGTCGGCGCGGGCCTGCTGCTGGCGATCGGGGGCAGTTACCTGATCCCGCAGTTCGGCTCGTTGGTCGATCGGCTCGCCGGGCAATCGGACATTCACTACTCGTCCGGCTTCATGCGTTACCTGATTATGGAAAACGAGCGATTCGAGATCGTGGTGGACTGCTTCAGCCGGTTCACGCCCGTAGAGTGGTGCGTTGGCCGGGGGATGGGGGGCGGCGTGGAATGGATCGGTTTCGATCCCGGCGCCCTCGCCACTCTGGAGATGGAACGGATTTGGGAGGCAAACTTTCTGCCGGACTACGGTTTTTTCGGGCGCCGCGTGTTTGAAGTGGGTGTGATGACGCTTGTGCTGAAGGGTGGGGGCCTGCTTTTCGTGGTCTATTATTTCGGCTTCGCCCTGTTTTTCTCCCGGTGGCAAACGTTGCGGTGCACGGTGGTCGGCCGCCTCTGCCTCTGGGTCGTCACGCTCCAGCTGGCGTATTCGATCGTCGGGGGAGACTTTATCATGAGCGCGGCCTTCCAGATGGCGAATACCGCGGCCTGCCTGGGCGTTGGCCTCTCCCGCTTTTTGTTTTCTGCGCCCCATGTGCCCGAGGCCTGACGATGAGCTTCCGGGGCGCCCGGCGCAGGGTGGCCCGGCCGGTCGATCCTTGATCGTCGTCGCAGCGCTCGACCTGGCCGACAACGGCGGCGGGGCGACACGGGCACGGCAACTGGCGACATTGTTTTCGCGGAGCGGATGCGCGGTGCATCTGATCGGATTCGGAGCGGGGTCCATGCCGCCAATGCCGAGTCTCGATCCCGCAGTGGCGTTGGAACGAGTGCCGAATCCCACCGGAAAATTGGAGCGCCGGTGGCTCGGTCTGATCGGCCAGGAGGGAAGTGCCGCGGGTCGGCGGGCGCTGCTCGCGGCGGTGCAGCGCAGAATTCAGGCGGAGGGCGCAACGCTGCGCGGGGTGTTGCTCTACAATCAGGATCCGGTGTTGGCGACGCGACTCCACCGGATGTGCGGGGCGAGTGGGATTTTGTTTCTACAGCAGTATGCGGAGCTGCATGTCGCGGCGGACTATCGGGCGCGCTGGCTGCAAGGTTACTACCTGCGCGAGCAGCTTCACCTCCGGAAAGTGCCGGCCCTGGCGGCGGGCAACATCGTGATTTCATCGACCCTGAGCGAACTCGTGGCGCGCCACGGGGCGCGGCATATTCTCCGTCTGCCGTCTTTCGCCGACGCGGATTTTTGGCCGCGCGCGATCGCCGGGGCGGCGCGGGAGAAAATTCCCGGGCGGGTGCTTTACGCGGGGGAAGGCGCGCGGCGCGATTGCCTGGAGACGGTGCTGCGCGCGGCGGCGCTTTGTCGGACCCGAGGGCAGGCCGTTTCACTGCGCTTGGTCGGGCTCTCGAGCGGTGCTCGTGGCGATTGCGGAGGGCTGGCGGAAACGTTGGGTATCTCGGCCCATGTTTCAATGGAGGGTCGGCTGGATCATGCCGGGCTGGCGCGCGAATATGCCGAGTCGTCCGCCACCATTTTGCTGCGCAGTGACGATCGGTCGTCGCGGGCGTGTTTCCCGACGCGGTTGGGCGAGCTGCTCCTGGCCGGCGGACCGGTGATCCTGAGTGATATCCCCGACTACAATCTCGAGCTGCGGAACGGGGTGAATGCGCTTTTTGTTAATCCCCGCAGCGTGGAGGATGTAGCGCGTGGTCTCGCCGAGGCGGCTGGCACCAACGAACGCAACGCGTGCATCGGTGCGGCGGGCGCGGAGTTCGCGCGCACGCGGCTCAGCGTGGGCAGCTACGTGACCGCGGTGACGCCGTGGCTCGCCGCCGTGGACGCCGGCCAAGCGCCGCGCCAGCCCAGCTAAAACTCATGTGCGGCATCGCAGGCTTTGTCAGCAGTTCGGGCGGCGACACCGGGCGCCGCGCGTCCGTGTTACACGGCATGGTCGCCACGCTCGCCCATCGCGGTCCGGATGCGGAGGGCACGTGGCACGATGCGAGTGGCCGGGTGCATCTCGGCCATCGCCGGCTGGCCATCATCGATCTCTCGCAGGATGGGGCGCAGCCGATGCTCACGCCCGACGGCAGCGGAGTGATCAGTTATAACGGCGAGATTTATAATTTCCCCGAGCTGCGCGCGGAGCTGGAGCGCGCCGGCTGGGCGTTTCGCAGCCGCAGCGACACGGAGGTGCTGCTTGCGGCGCTGCACCGCTGGGGGCCGGAACGAACGCTCCCAAAATTGAACGGCCAGTTTGCCTTCGCCTATTGGGATGCCCGGCGCGGCTCGCTCGTGCTCGCGCGCGATCGCATCGGGGAGAAACCGCTTTATTACGCGTGGCAAGACGGACAATTTTTTTTCGCCTCGGAGTTGAAGGCGCTACGCGCGCATCCGAATTTTCGCGCCACGATCAACCGCGCGGCGCTGCCGCTTTTCTTCCGCTACAACTACGTGCCGGCCCCGCACTCGATCTACGCGGAGACGTGGAAACTTCCGGCGGCGCACTGGGTGCGATTCGATCTGGCGGAGGCCCGGCCCGGCACGCCGGTGCCCTACTGGACCATGGCCGCGATGGTCGCGGAGACCGCGGCGAATCGGCTGACGGGATCGGCGGACGAACTCGCGGGCGAGGCGGAGCGGTTGCTGAAGAAATCGGTGCAGATGCGGTTGGTTTCGGATCGGCCGGTGGGGTGTTTTTTATCGGGCGGGATCGATTCCTCGACGGTGGCGGCATTGATGCGCGGGGCGTCCGCGAAAAGTGTCCGGACCTTCACCGTCGGCTACGATGAAACGGGGTTGAGTGAGGCGGCCGCCGCCGAGCGAGTGGCTCGCCACCTTGGGACGGAGCATACGACCTTCACGGTGCGGAGTGAGGATGGCCTCACGCTCATTCCTCGGCTCCCCGAGATTTACGACGAGCCGTTTGCGGATTCATCGCAGATCCCGACGACGTTGCTGGCGCAGCTCACGGCGCAGCACGTGACGGTGGCTTTGACGGGCGATGGCGGGGACGAAGTGTTCGGTGGCTACAATCGTTACGTGGCGGCGCCGGCGCTCTGGGCGCGGTTACGCGCGCTGCCAGCACCGGTGCGCGCGAGCTTCGTAGCGCTGGCGCGCAGCCTGAGCCCGGAGGTGTGGGACCGGTTGGCGAGCATGGTCGGCGCGGTGGTGCCGAAACTCCGGCGCCTGCGATCGCCGGGGGACAAGCTGCACAAGGTCGCGGGCCTGGCGCAGGCCCGTGATGAACATGAACTCTACCGCCGGCTCACGTCGTTATTGGATGAGGCGTCGGCGCTGTGCGTGGAACCGGGTCAGGAGGAGCCGTTGCCTTTCGCGCAATTGGTGTTGCCCGCGAACCTGACGCAGTTGGAAGAGCGGATGATGTTCTGGGACACGCAGACTTACCTGCCCGACGATATTCTGGTGAAGGTGGATCGCGCGGCGATGAGCTGCGGACTCGAGGGGCGGATTCCGTTTCTCGACAACGACGTGATGCGCTTTGCGTGGCGGCTGCCGCTCGTGGCGAAGATCGAGCACGGCGTCGGCAAGGCGATGGTGCGGCGCGTGCTGGCGCGGCACGTGCCGCCGGAACTGTTTGAGCGGCCGAAGGCCGGATTTGCGGTTCCGATTGGCGTCTGGTTGCGCGGACCGCTGCGGGACTGGGCGGAAGAACTCCTGAACGATTCCGCGCTCGGCGATTACGTGCAGACGGGCTTCGTGCGGAAACTTTGGGCGGAACATCTCTCCGGCCGGCGCAATCACGAGCACCGGCTCTGGTCCGTGCTGATGTTCAGCGCGTGGTTGAAGCGCTGGGGGCCGGCGGCGGCGCCGATACGCGCTTCGAGACTGGCGTTGGAAACCCCGCGGGCGACGAAAGGCCGCGTGGTGTTTTTGCTCAACTCGCTCGACGGCGCGGGCGCGGAGAAACAAGTGGTGCTTTCGGCGCTCGCGCTGGTGCAGCGCGGCTATGCGGCGGAGGTTTTCACGCTCGCGCCGGGGTTGCATGGCGCGCGCCTGGAGCCGCTGCTGCGGCGGGCGCGCGCGGCGGGGGTGCGCGTGCATGAGCCGCAGGCCGGCCGAAATTGGCTGGTAGGATCGGTCGTGGCTTGTCGCCAAAGCCTGCGGCGCGATGACCCGAGCGTGCTCTGGACTTGGGGTCATCGGGCCGAGGTGATGGCCAACGTCTGGTTCCGCGGGCTTGTGCCCCGGATCAGCTCGCTGCGATCGGCGGGCGCGGAATTTGTGCGTGGGCGCGGATTTTGGTGGCGGCTGTTCGATGCCTCGTGTGCGCGCTACGTGAGCAACACCGCCCTTAACATAGAGCAGCTCGCGGGCCTCCTGCCCGGCGTGGAGGCGCGCTGCCGCGTGCTCTACAACGCGCTCGAAACGGAGGCACTGAACGCCACGGCGGTGGCTTTGCCGGAAAAAATTGAGCGCCTCGAAATCGTGATGCTGGGCAACGTGCGCGTGCAGGTGAAGGGTTACGACCTTGCGGTCGAGGCCGTGCGGCGGCTCCGGGCCGAGGGCCGCAACGTGCGGCTTCGGATCGCGGGTCTCCCGATTGAGGCGCGCGAGTTGCAGGCCCTGATCGACCAAGCCGGCGTCGCCGAGACGTGCGAATTTGTCGGGCCGGTGACGGATCCGTTTTCGTTTCTGCGGACGGCGCACGTCTTCCTTTTGTTCAGCCGTTTCGAAGGCATGCCCAACGCACTGCTGGAGGCGATGGCGCTGGGGTTGCCCTGCATTAGCGCGCGGGTGGGGGATGTCGCGCGTTTCACGCAGGATCGCGTGCATCTCCGGCAAATTGACGTGGGCGATGTGCCGGCCGCGTGTGATGCGGTGCGCGACGCGTTTGAGCGCTGGCCGGAATTCCGGGCAATGGGAGCGGCGGCGAAGCGGCTGGTGGCGGAGAAATTCTCGGCGGAGTCGTTTGGGCAAAACGTCGAGGATTGCGTGGCTGACTTACTGATGGCCGGCGAAAGAGCGAAGTCTGCAGACGAAAAATCTCGTCACACCATCTGAACCCCGATGGGTGAAACGTTCCACCACGCCACATGATGCGATTTTCCCCCGGCTTTGTGACCCCATGACCGCACCGCGGCGCAAAGCCATCATGGTGATCAGCGAGGACTGGTATTTTCTGTCCCATCGCTTCGAACTCGCCCTGGCGCTGCAACGCGCGGGCTGGGAGGTGCGGGTCGTGACTCAGGTGAACCGGCCGGAAGACGCCGCGATGATAACGCGGGCGGGGTTGCAGCTCACGCCCCTGGCCTTGGAGCGCGGGCGATTGTTTGCGTTGAGCGATGTGCGCTACCTGTGGCGGTTGATTCGGCTCTATCGCGCGGAGCGACCGGCGGTCGTCCATCATGTCGCGATGAAGCCGATTCTCTATGGCTCGCTGGCGGCGCTGTTCGTGCCGCGGGCGGGAGTGATCAACGCGCTCGCGGGCTTGGGCTACCTTTTCACCCATCGCGGAGGGCGGGTGCGCGTGGTGCGGAAAATGGTGCTGCTTTTCTTTCGTCGACTCTTCGCGCGGAGGCAGACGCGGGTGATTTTGCAGAATGGAGAGGATCAGACCTTTTTCCGGGATCGGTTGGGAGTGCCAGCAGCGAATCTGCGGCTCGTCCGCGGGTCGGGGGTTGCGACCGAGCGCTTTCAGCCGGTGGTGCACGGCCCGCGCGAGCGGCCGGTCGTGGTGATGGTCGCTCGATTGCTCCGCGACAAAGGCGTGCATGAATTGGCCGAGGCGGCGCGGTTGCTACGGCGGGCAGACGTGGCGGTCCGCGTGCAACTGGTCGGTGGAGTGGACGAAAAAAACCCCAATTCGCTGACGCGGTTTGAGGCCGACGCCCTGCAGGCAGAAGGCGCGGTCGAGTGGCTTGGCCACCGGACCGATGTGTCGGCGATCTATGCGCGGGCGGATGTGGCGGTATTGCCCAGTTATCGTGAGGGCCTGCCCAAATCGCTGCTAGAAGCGGCCGCGAGTGGCCTGCCCTTGGTGGGCACCGATACGTCGGGTTGTCGTGAAGTGATCACCGATGGGGACAATGGTCTGCTCGTGCCCGTGGGCGATGCCAGGCGTTTGGCCGACGCGCTGCGGCGACTGATCGGTGATGCCGGTTTGCGGGCACGACTGGGGGCGCGAAGCCGTGAGCGCGCCGAACGGGAATTCGCCCAAGAGGCGATCTTCGCGCAGACGGCGGCGATTTATGCGGAGGTGGCCGGTGGCTGAGCGCATCCGACGGACCGCGCTCGTGACCGGGGCGAGTGGCGTGATTGGCCGGCGGCTGTGTGCGCGTTTGCGCGCTGAAGGCTGGCGGGTAGTTGGACTCTCGTCACGGGCCGCGGGGGATGGCCCGTGGGACCGCTACGTGGCGGCTGATCTTACGGCGGCTCAGGTAGACGCGGGGTTGGTGGGTGAGTCCGTGGATGTGATTTGGCATCTCGCGGCGAAGGCGCATGCGCTCGCGGAACTGCACGCGGATCCGGGTGAATATGAGCGCGTCAATGTGGGTGGGACGCGCGCGGCGCTGGCGCTGGCGCGGCCACTCGGGGCGCGCCGTTTTGTGCTCGCGAGTTCGATCAAGGCGATGGGCGAAGGCGGCTATGCGGTGCTCGACGAATCGGCGCCCTGTGGGCCGGAGACGGCTTACGGCCAATCCAAACTGGCGGCCGAGCGGCTCGTGTTGGCGGAGCCGGCGGTTGAGCCCGTGATTTTGCGGTTCTGCATGGTCTATGGCGAGCGGGGGCACGGCAATATGGGCCGAATGGTCGATGCCGTGGAACGCGGGCGTTTTCCGCCGTTTCCCGAGACCGGCAATCGGCGCGCCTTTGTTTTTGTCGAGGATGCGGTGCAGGCGTGTGTGCTTGCTGGCACGCAGGCGGCGGCGAGCGGGGGCGTGTTTCTGGTGACGGATGGACGGCACTACTCGACGCGGGAACTGTTCCTCGCTGTCCGGGCAGCGTTGGGGATGTCGTCGTCAGGGTTAACGGTGCCGCTTGTGGCGTTTCGGGCGGCGGCCCTGGCCGGTGATATGGTGGGCTGGTTGATTCGCCGCCGCGTGCCGCTCGACCGCGATACGCTCGCGAAACTGACGGATTCCTCGGCATATTCCTCGGCAAAAATCAGCCGCGAGCTGGGCTACGCGCCGGCGTGGCCGCTGGCGCGGGGACTGACGGAGATGGTGCGGCGCGATCCGCGGGAAAAGAGTTCCGATTGAAAAGAAGTTTTCTGGTTGGACATAACGTCTCGACCCGTTCGGACATTGCAGCCGGAATGTATCGGAACGATGGCCAGCCGCCCGCAGCGAACGACGATTGTCTTGCTCCTGATCTCGGATCAGGCGCGGCCGTGTTCGCCAACCTAGGTCCATGAGCCAGCCGATGGTGTTTTTGTCAGGAGTGGGGTTGAGTGTCGCAGTGATGGCGGGCTTCGCCGTCTGGCTGGTGCGCCGGGTGGCCCACCGGAAAGCACTGCTCGACCGGCCGAATTTACGGAGTTCCCATGAGCTGCCGGTGCCGCGACTTGGCGGGGCGGGGTTCATTCCCGTGGTGTTGCTGGCGATTGGCGCGTTGGCGACGTGGGACGCGATTCCGGAAGCGCTGCTCGGGGTGTTTCTGGGCGGGGCGATTGTGCTTTTTGGAATTGGACTCGCGGATGACTTTGTCTCGTTGTCGACGGGTTTCCGGTTCGCGCTGCACTTTGTCGTGGCTGGCGCGGTGCTGTGGATGGCCGCGTGCTATTGGCCGACGGGAGAGGCGGACGGCGTGACCGCGTTGCTGAGTCCACCGTCGGTGGGGTATTGGGTGTTGCTCCTGTGGATCGTGGGGCTGCTCAATATCTATAATTTTATGGACGGAATCGACGGGCTGGCCGGAATGCAGGCCCTCGTGGCGGGGGCGGCCTGGGCAGCGGCGGGCGGAATGCTTGGGGCGCCCACGGTAGCGCTGATGGGCGTGACGCTCGCGGCGGGTGGCCTCGGTTTCTTGGCGTGGAATTGGCCACCGGCAAAAATTTTTATGGGAGACGCTGGCAGCACGGTTTTGGGCTACGCCTTTGCGGTTTTGCCTTTGCTCTTCGCTGTGGAAGCACCCAAGGAAGTGAAATTTGATCGCGTGTTATTGGCTGGCGCGATGGTGGTGTGGCCGTTTGTCGCGGATGGAGGCTTCACGATCCTGCGCCGGCTTAGAAAAGGGGAAAATATTTTCCGGGCGCATCGCTCGCACCTTTACCAGCGGTTGGTGATGGCCGGCGTGTCGCACCGAAAGGTGACGATAGTCTATGGCGCGCTCGCACTGGGTGGAGTGGGCCTCGCTTGGCGGTTGGTCGTTGGAGCACCGTATGCGGTGCCGGGGGCGCTGGTCGCCGTTAGTGTGGCCTTTGGCCTTCTTTGGCGGTGGGTGGTTCGCTGTGAAGGGCAAGGTGCGACGGCCGCGGGCCGGCGCTAGCGGGCGAGTTGATTGAAATGTCCGGACTCTTTGGGGCAAAGCCATGTCATGAACAAACGGATGGAGCCGATGGGGGCGTTCGGGCCGATTCGTCAGGTTGCAAAGAGAGCGTGCGGCATCCCGTTCCTGCAGCCGAGCGGTGGCTTTTGCAGATCGATGGCGGATTTTTTGTAATAAGAATGAAACTTTTGATGGACAGGCGCGTGATTAGAGTGAATCGCTCTCAGCGGACTTTCTTGTGGCTACCCTAACCCTCGTGATCTTTCTGTTTTTGGCTGTGGCGTGTGTGGCGACATTAGTCATCGCCACCCGATCAGCGTCCGAGGGATTTGAAGACGACGTTGGCTTTCATCGGGTGAAAGTGCCGCGCACTCCGCTCCCTGAAGACGGGAGTAAGCGCGCTTAGCGGATAGGGGTGGTTTCCTGTGAAGTCGTTTTGTTTGCGGTGGTCTCTTGACCGCGTGGCGTTTTGCGTGTCCCACAGACCATGAAAATCAAGTCGGCGGATTTTGTGCAGAGCGCTCCCGATTTGAAGTTGTGCCCGGCTTGGGCGCGGCCGGAGTTCGCCTTCATCGGGCGCTCGAATGTCGGAAAGTCGTCGCTCATTAATCTGCTGACCGAGCGGCGGGATTTGGCGAGAGTTTCGGACACGCCGGGCAAGACACAGTTGATTAATTTTTATTTGGTGAACGCGACTTGGAGTCTCGTGGATTTACCGGGCTACGGCTACGCGAAGGTCGCGAGGGAGCAGCGATTCGGATTCAATCAAGCGGTGGCGGATTTTTTGGAGAAGCGAAAGAATCTGCGCATGGCGTTTGTGCTGATCGACTCGCGCTTGCCGCCGCAGGCGATTGATGTCGAATTTCTGGGCTGGCTGGGAAATTGCGTGGTGCCATTTGCCCTCGTCTTCACCAAGACGGACAAGATTTCGGCGACGCAGGTCAGCGCCAATGTCGACGCAATCATGAAGGCCGTCCGCGGAATCGACCGGGTGTCACCGGAAATTTTTATCACCTCAGCCAAGACCAAGGCTGGACGGGCCGAAATCCTGCGCTTCATCGAGAAGACGCTGATAGCACCCGAAACCTGAATCTGGGCCACTGCACGGTGGGCTTGAATTAGTGAGGTGGTTCCATTCGATGTTTTGACGATGGCTAACCACCCGACCACGCAAGGCGCGCGTGAGCACACCTACGACGCGATCGTGATTGGTTCAGGGATCAGCGGAGGCTGGGCCGCGAAGGAGCTATGTGACGCCGGACTGCGGACGCTCGTGCTGGAGCGCGGGCGCGACGTGCAACACCTCAAGGACTACCCGACGGCGCTCAAGAACCCCTGGGATCTGCCGCATCGCGGGCGCCTACCGCATGCGACGGTGCGCGATAACCCGATTGCGAAACGCTGCTATGCGTTCGACGAGGCGACGGAACACTTCTTCGTGAAGGATGCCGAGCATCCCTATGTGCAGGAAAAGCGGTTTGACTGGATTCGCGGCTATCAAGTCGGCGGCAAATCTCTGGTTTGGGCCCGCCAGACGCAGCGTTGGAGTCGTTTCGATTTCGAGGGAGCGGTGCGCGATGGAATCGCCGACTGGCCGATCGGCTACGACGATCTCGCGCCTTGGTATTCGCACGTGGAGAAATTCGTCGGCATTAGCGGCAACCGCGATGGCGTGGAGACGCTGCCCGACGGCGAATTTCTGCCGCCGTGGGAAATGAACGACGTTGAGAGCCACGCCCGCGGAAAAATCATGGCGGCATTTCCCGGGCGAAGTGTGGTGCAGGGGCGTTGTGCGCACCTCACCGAGCCGCAGCCGGTGCATTTTGAGCAGGGGCGGGGGAAATGCCAGGCGCGTAACTTGTGTTACCGGGGCTGTCCTTTTGGGGGATATTTTTCGTCCAATTCGGCAACGCTGCCATGGGCGGCGCGGACGGGCCGTTTGACGGTGCGACCGCACTCAGTCGTCGAATCCATTTTGCACGACGATGTATCTGGTCGGGCGAGCGGGGTGCGTGTGGTGGATGCGTTGACGAAGCAGACGACGGAATTTTTTGCGCGGGTGATTTTCGTGAATGCGGCTTGCCTAAACACCAACCTGATTTTGCTGAACTCAAAATCCCGGCGTTTTCCGGGTGGGTTGGGTAACGACTCGGGATTGCTCGGTCGCTATGTGGCGTTTCACAACTATCGTGGAAGTCTGCGCGCGGACGTGGAGGGTTTCGACGATTCCTACTACTCGGGCCGCCGCCCGACGCAGCCCATGATGCCGAATTTTCGCAATGTGCGGAAGCAGGAGACAGATTTTCAGCGCGGCTACATGGTTTTCTTCAGTGCGACGCGTCCCGGTTGGACCCAAGGCTATACTATGCCCGGAGTCGGGGCGGCGTTTAAGCAGAAGATTACCCGGCCGGGGCCTTGGGGTATCTACATGATGATGCAGGGCGAGACGGTGCCGCGAAAAGAGAATCATGTGCGACTCTCGCCGGAACGAGTCGATGCGTGGGGCATCCCACAGATCATCACTTCAATCGACTATCATGATAACGACGTGAAGCTGATGCGCGACTTCTTGCAGCAGGGCGAGCAGATGCTGGCGGCGGTGGGGGCCAAAAGAATTACCAAGAATGACGACAAGCGCGCGCCGGGCTTGGACATTCATGAAATGGGCGGGGTTCGGATGGGCCGTGACCAAAAAACGTCGCTGCTCAATCGATGGAACCAGCTGCACGCGTGCTCCAATGTCTTTGTGACGGACGGTGCCTGCATGGCCTCGACCGGCACACAGAATCCGTCGCTTACGTTCATGGCGCTGACAGCGCGCGCGGTTAACCACGCCGTCGAAGAACTGAAAAGAGGCAGCTTATGAATCTGAACCGACGTGACGTAATCCGGCGGTCTGGTTTGTTTGCCGCCGCTGCGACGTTGGGATTGGTGCTACCGGCGCGCACGTGGGCGGCGCTCCCGGTGCCCACGGGCTCGATCAAAGCCGACGAAGATCTTCTCAATGCGATCGGCGACACAATCTTACCGACGACGCCAAGCTCGCCTGGGGCTGGGGCGGTCGGGATCGGTCGATTCATATTAGCCATGACGAGCGAGTGTCTCACGCCCGAGAGCGCCGAAGCGTTGCGGCAAGCTTTGGCGGAAATGCGGGCGTCGCCAAGCTGGCGAAACTTCGAAAACCAATCCGCGATGGAGCGGGAGACGCTCTTGCGGGCTTATGAGCGGACGACTGGAATTCAAACCGCCGGTTCTGTGATAAATGGTTATCGGCTGATTAAGGAGCTGACTTTGCTGGGCTATTTTACCTCGGAGGCCGGCGCGACGCAGGCTTTGCGCTACGATCCAGTGCCGGGTTTTTACCGAGGTTCGGTGCGACTTGAAGATGGGGATAGAAGTTGGTCAACATGACGCCTATCGAAGGCGAGTGGTGAGCGCACGTTATTCGCCTGGTCCCAATTCTGGTGGCTCATTCGTAATCTTGGAATCTGGATCCTGAAGCTGCGGCCACTAGGTGTTTTTCCCGGGGTGCACCATTTCGATGGGTCTTTTGGTCAGTAGGCGATCAGCCCATGGTATTATTTATTCAAATGTGGTAGATTGAGTAATGCTTATAAAGCGTTGGTGTAAAAATGATAATGATAAATCAAATCTCTCGTGATAAATCATCATTTTGAAGTCGGTGACCGTGACATGGTATACGAAAACTCCGCGAGGGCATAGGGTGACACAGGTTTGTTTCAAATTATCGCCTTGGAGCTCCGAGAAATAGTGCTACACAAATCGACCTAGTGCCACTCATGAAAGCAGCCAGCTTGTCTTCCTCTGTCTCGGTCAAATGCGGTTTGGCGCCGCTCCCTGTTTGGAAGCGTTCGTTGGATATCTTGTGCTGTCTTGCGGTCTTACCATTTTTTGTGGTCTGCACTCTTTTGGCTTCGATTCTGACCGCGATAGCGTCGCCGGGACCGGTTTTCTTTAGGCAGGAACGGGTCGGCTACACCGGGCGCCGCTTCAAGCTCTACAAATTTCGCACAATGCACATCAGTGCGGATGTAACCACGCATCAGGCTTATTTTACCCAGTTGATGCGGTCGAATGTCCCCATGCAGAAGCTGGATGGCAAGGGCGACTCCCGTTTGATTCCCGGTGGTTGGCTCCTTCGTGCTTCCGGTCTCGATGAGCTGCCGCAGATCATTAATGTTCTCCGCGGTGAGATGAGTCTTGTTGGGCCGCGTCCCTGTATTCCTTACGAGTATGCCCAGTATTCGACGGCGCAACGCGAGCGTTTCAATGCTGTTCCCGGTTTGACCGGGCTCTGGCAAGTATCGGGAAAAAACCGGACCACCTTTGACGAGATGATTCGGCTCGATGTCCAATACACCCAGCGCAAGTCACTCCTGCTCGATTTGCAGATAATTTTCCGCACCGTCCCGGCGCTGATTACTCAGATTGTCGACACCCGGCGTGCAAAGGCACGACATGCCACCGCGCCTTCGCGTAGCAATGAAGTTTCCACGGCCATGGCAAGTGGACGCGAACATGCTGTGGTGGGTGCGCAACCCTTGCGCGTCGAAGCGAGATCCTGAGACGAGGGATTTTCCGTTGTGCTGGATTGGGTAGGCTTCGCTGCTTCGGCGGGCTTGCCAGCTTGGATGGTGGGGCGTCTCCTATTGTCGTGCTAAAATTTATTTTCGCTTCGCCGGCTCAAAGGCGTCGCAGCTTGTTTTTGTGCGGCTGCTTGTTGGCAACATTCGGCACGGCTTCGTGCCGGAAGCAGGGAGTTGAAGACAAACCTCAACCCGTAACTCCGTCAGCCGCGGCTGTCGCAGCGAAGACGCCCGTCTCAACCATCCCCGATCCCGTTCGAAAATTGTTCGGTCGGTGGGTGCGCGCTGATGGCGGCTATGTCCTCGAAATTCGAGGGGCCGACATCAGTGGCGTGCTTGATGCCGGCTATTTCAACCCTAAGCCGATTCGTGTCTCGCGCGCGATTTGGATGCAGGGTGGCGAGGGACTCCAAGTTGCGGTTGAGCTCAACGATGTTGGTTACCCCGGCGCCACCTATGTTCTGAAACATGATGTGCCGTCGGATCGACTGGTGGGGCAATACACGCAGCCGCAGATGCAGCAGACATTCGACATCGAATTTGTGCGGCAGGCGCAGTAGTTGAATCGGCCACCGCATTCGACGAAATCCGACCTCCATGCGCAGCGTAGTGCGAGGCACGACAGTCCGCTGTGAAGACTGCCGCCAGCCCCTGAGATGGTGTATCTGTGCCGGACTTAGGGAGCTGCGATGTCCGCTTCGAATCGATATTTTAGCCCACCATCGCGAGGTTTACCGGCCGAGTAGCACGGGAAATCTAATCCGTCGTGTGCTCCCAGAATCCCGCTATCATGTGTGGCGTCGTGAACGCCACCTTGGGATCGACGAAGTCCGGATTCCCGGCCGTGAGCTTTGGATTCTGCATCCGCATGGGTGTTCGGCACCGATGGGGGTGCCGCCGGAGTCGGTTCAGGTTGTGATGCTCGATGGCTCTTGGGGAGAGACGTCGGCCATGGCACGTGAAGTCGCCTCGTGGGGGCGGACCGTGAGTCTGCCCATGACCGGCTCGAGTCGCTATTGGTTACGCGCTCAACAGGACGCCGGCCGATTCTCGACGGCTGAAGCGCTGATGTTTCTCCTGGGGGCCTTCGGTTTGACCCAATCAAGGGACGTGCTTTCCGAGCAATTCGAATTGCATGTCTATGCCGGTTTGCGCGCGCGTGGCCGCAAAGAAACGGCCGAGGAATTCCTGGCTGGCTCACCGATCTCAGCCGTCTTTCCGGCTCTATTGGAAACCCTTCACACTCGGCGTTCGCAGTAAAGTGACGCTCTTCGCCACCCCGCCTGCGGTTCCACGATAGCGGACGAGCAGTTTTTTGCGGCGTGCGGCCGGAGTTTCATTATTCCTTTGTTGGCCTCCCTTCTGTTCGGCCTCGACCACATGCATCCGTTTTCGTGTCGCCATGCTTATTTGCGCCTCGTGTTGACGGGACTGGCTTTGCTAGCGCGTGGCGTTGTGACCGCGCAGCCCGCAGACGCGACGACGGACGCCTATCCCCGTGCTGCCAGCACTTGGCTTGAAGTTCAAGTGGCCCTCGCGCGCCGCGGCTTTTCGGGTGGCTCGATCGACGGAATTCGCGGACCGCAATCGGCGGCCGCGCTTCAGGCTTATCAGCGTCGTGAGGGTCTCGAACCTAGCGGTGAACTTGATGCTGCTACTCGCGAAAAACTCGTGCTCGATGAGCCGGCTCTGAGTGAGGTTTCGCTCACGGAGACCGACCTCGCCTCGTTGCGACCCGTGCCGGTCACGTGGCTCGAAAAATCCCGGGAACCATCACTGGCCTATGCGACGGCCCTGGAGTTTGCCGCCGAACGTTACCACGCGGGCCCCGGATTTCTACGTCGGCTCAACCCACAGGTAAACTGGGACGAGATCGCGCCGGAGACAAAGTTCCGCGCCCCTGCCGTCACGCGCGTGGAAAAAACTGCCGTCGCCACGCGCATTGAGATCCGACTCGCCGAGCGCGTCCTTGAGGTGATCGATCGCGAGTCACGGGTGATCGCGCATTTCCCCGTCAGTATCGCGCGCCGGGTCGAGAAGCGTCCGCTTGGCGAACTGCGCGTGATCGTGGTCGTGACTGATCCCGACTACACCTTCGATCCGGCAGTGTTTCCCGAATCGGCGGAGGCGCGTGAGCTCGGCCGCAAACTCATGATTCCGCCCGGTCCGAACAATCCGGTAGGCGTCGCCTGGATCGGGCTCGACCTCCCGGGCTACGGAATTCACGGGACGCCCGATCCCGAGAAAGTGGGGCGCACGGAATCGCACGGCTGCTTCCGGCTCGCGAATTGGGATGCGCGCACGCTGCTCGCGCTGGCGCGGGTCGGGCTGCCGGTTGCCGTTGAGCCGTGAGGCTGTGGATGAGACGCCAGATCGGATTCGACTTGGTCCTCCCGAGCGTTTTCATTTCGTTTCAATCCACCTGTGGACTCCAGTGGCGGCAACTGA
The DNA here is from genome assembly GCA_031379235.1 of Opitutaceae bacterium. GTDB lineage: Bacteria > Verrucomicrobiota > Verrucomicrobiia > Opitutales > Opitutaceae > ER46. Next base: position 15,506 of record JANNEY010000547.1, read on the forward strand.
CCCGCCGACAACCCAAAGACACCATGAACCACCACCGTTCCAATCGCGGGCTCTCGCCGCTCGTCCGGCTGTTGCGCCTCGCAACCAGCCTGTTCCTCCTCGCTGCTGCCGCCGGCACGGCGGCCCTTGCCCAAGGCACCGGCACCATCTCGGGCAGCGTCACCAGCAGCGCCACGCGCAACGGCCTACAGGGTGCGTTCGTGAGCATTCCTGGGAAAAACATCTCGGGCGTCACTGACACGTCCGGCGCGTTCAGCCTGTCGGGTGTCCCGGCCGGCGTGCATGAGCTCGTCGTTTCGTATTCCGGCTTCACGGATTCGCGCGAACGCGTGACGGTCGCCGGCGGGCAGGTCGCCCGCGTCGCGCTCGCCCTCAAATCTTCCGACGCGATCACGATGGAGGCGTTTACGGTCGCCACGCAGCGCGAGGGTCAGGCGCTTTCCATCACCGAGCAGCGCAACGCGCCCAACGTGAAAAACGTCACCGCCTTTGACGAGTGGGGCATCCTCCCGACGCAGAATGTTGGCGAACTCGCCTCGCGTCTCCCCGGCATCACCTTCACCACCGACGAGGACAACCTGATCAATAACGTGAGCATCGGCGGCATGCCGGCGAGCTACACGCGGCTCAACATCGACGGCATGTCTTCCACCGGTGTGGGCGGCGACGGCCGCTCCGCCACCCTGCATTCGTTCTCTGGGTCGAATTACGAGTCGATTGAGATCATCGCGGGCCAGACGCCCGACAAGCGGGCCGACTCGCTCGGCGGCCAGCTCAACCTCCGCACCAAGTCGCCGCTCGCAATGTCCGAGCGCCGGCGGATCAACTACAGCCTCTCCGGCCGCTGGTTCCCCGAGTGGTCCGACCGGAACTTCGTGGTATCCGAGCGCCCGCTTCGTCCCGACTTCAGCCTGAGCTACACCGAGGTCTTTGATGTCGGTGGCGGCAACCGCAATCTCGGCGTGGTGCTTGGCATCGGTTACCAGGAAGTCCTCAACCCCCACGATTGGGACATCAATCTTTACGAAAACACTACTAACCCGGTCGCGCAGTTGCGCGACTACACGCGCCAGAGCGGTCTCAACGACCGCTTCCTCTCCGCCTTGAGCGGCCGCGTCGACTACCGCGTGTCGTCCAGCACGCAGGTCTCGCTGCGCTTCCTCTACAACGCCGGCTCCGAACCGTTCTTCACCTACACCGCGGTCAACCCGTTTGCCGGCGTCAATCTCACCGTCAACGATGGCACCCCCGCGACCGCCACGGGCGTTTTCAAGGCCGGCTACACGGCCAATCGCATCGAGTTTTTGCCGGTCAACAACACCGCGCTCCAGCCCGGCGGCGTCGCCGTCGGTGCGGCGCAGATGCGCCTCTTCCCGCAAAAATATTCGTTCACGAGCAAAAACCCCACGGGCACGCTCGCGTTCGAACACAACTGGGGTCGGCTCAAGGTCGACCACGCCTATCGCTGGTCGAACACCCATTGGGATTCCGGCGCGGGCCGCGAGCGCGAGGGCGGCACCGTTGCGATGCGCACACGGGACGCCGTTGGCTTCATCCTCGACAATTCCGACCTGCGCGGCCGCGTCTTCACGCAGACCGGCGGCGCGAGCGTCTACGACATCGCGAGCTACACGCCCTTTGTCATCACCGCCGCCAACACCACGACGCAGCCCGTCCCGGTCACGTCGGCGGCCTTCGTGAAGCGCGACACCATCACCGACACCAACGAAGTCGCCGCCAACATCAACGCCTCCTACCTTCTCCCGTTTGATCACGCCGTGACCCTCAAGGCCGGTCTCGACACCGTTAACCGCCGCGTGAACAACCGGCAGGTCTATCCCCGCCGTTGGTATCAGAAGGTCGGCACCGTGCTGCCCGCCTCGGGGCTGATGCCGATGTCCGAATTCGAAATCCAAAATGGCGGCCGCCGCCTTCCCATCGTCGATCCGGCCTCGATCAGCGGCACGCTCGGCAACACCGCGCTGTGGGAGGAAGACGTCAACTTCACGGCCACCCAGCAGCTAACCAATCGCCGCATCCTCGAGGAAGGGGTCGACGCCGCCTACCTGCAGGCCTCGACGCGCATCGGCCGGCTCACGGCCCTCGGCGGTCTCCGCGGCGAATTTGTGACCACGGACACGTTCACTTACTTCCGCGCCCGCAGCACGCTCATCGCCAACGAGCCGGATCACTTCAAGCGCGCCGCGCTCGACTACGCCCGCCTCGCCAAGGACGGCAAATACCACAAATATTTCCCCAGCCTCCATCTTGCCTACGACGTCACGTCGAACTTCAAGGCCCGGGCCAGCTGGTCCAACAGCTACGGCCGCCCCGCGCTCGCCAACTTGATTACGGCTCCCACGGCGAGCGACCCCGCACGCACCGTGACGCTGGGTAACCCCGACTTGAAACCGCAAATCGCGACCAACATCGACGTGAAGCTCGAGTATTACTTCGGCAGCACCGGCATGTTCTCCGTCCGCGGCTACCGCAAAAACATCAAGGACTACATCGGGCCGTCCGGCCGCTCCGGCCAGCTCGTGCCCACCGGCCAGGACAACGGCTTTGACGGTCTCTACGAGGGCTACGAAATCATTCAGGCCAACAACAACGGCACGGCGAAACTCAAGGCCCTCGAATTCGATTTCCGCGAACGCCTCACGTTCCTCCCCGGAGCGCTCAAGGGTCTCACGGCGCGCGCCAACTACACCTACCTCGAGACCAGCGGCAATCGCGGTGGCACGGTGGAGCTGAAAAACGGCCAGGTCGCGAATTTCATCCCGCGCGCCTACAATGTTGGCCTGCTCTACTACTATCGGAAATTCGGCGCCTCGTTCGACATGAACTACACCGGCAGATATCCGGTCGCCTACAGCCTGACTTCGCCCGGCAACGGTAACATCTACCGCGATGCGTGGCGCGTCATGAACGCCGGTGTGACCTACAAGGTCCGCCCGGAGGCGACGCTCTTCTTCAACGTCAACAACATCGCGCAGGAAGGCCCGCGCCAATACATGTTCCAAGAGAGCCGCACGCGCTCCCAGTGGATTGTGCCGCGCACGGTGAAGTTCGGTGTCACCGGCCAGTTCTGATCCGGCAGGCGAAAAATCTCATCCGGCAAGGGCGGGCCTGCGGGCCCGCCCTTTTTTTGGCGTCGATTATCGCAGCGCACGGATGCCGTCGGGCAGCGCGAAAACCTGCGCCACCTCGCGCTCGCTCAGCGCCCGATCAAACACCGCGAGATCGTCGATGCCGCCGACGTAGGCGGCGGCGAGCACGAGCTGCACCTTGTCCGGCTCCCAGCCGAACGTCAGATCCCAGTCCTTGATCGCGCCCTGCGGTTTGCCGTCGAGGTAGAGTTTGCCGATACCCGCTTTGCCCGCGTTGAGTCGATCAAAGGTGAAGACCGCGTGCGTCCAGCGCGTGCGCGCAAACGGCGCGCGGTGCAGCGCCACCATCGGCCGCTCCGCGTCGGTCATCTTCGCCCAGTCCTGGTTCTTCGGGTTCCAAATTTCGAACAGCGGCCGGATCGCGAAACGGAAATGCCGCGGCGTTTCGTCCTTCGACCACTCGAGAAAAATGAAACCCTTCTTCGCGTCGCCGCCGACAATCTGCACCGGATCGCAGTAGCCGAGCTCGAGATCTTCGTCGGGCGTGAGCTTCAGCCACACCGCCACCGTGCCGCTCCAGTTCGCTGCCTTGTAGTCGATGGCGCCGGGGCCCTTGAAAAAGGGACGCACGGGATTTTTCTTTGTCACCAGCAGCGCGCCGCCGAAACGCCCGCCGTCGGCGCTGACCTTGATCACGTCGGTCTCCTTCGCTGCCCCGCTCGTGCCGCCGCCCGTGAAATAGAGCGTGCGATCACCGCGCGAGAAATCCGCGTCGAATTTTCCGTCGAACGAGGCGTGCAGCGTGAGCGCCGACCGCAGCGGCGCGAGCTCGGCGGCGATGGCGGGACTGGCGGAGAGCAATGCGGTCGCGAGGGCCGCGAAGGGGAGGGGGCGCATGTGGCGAGTTGAAACGTCCGGAGTCCGCTGGCAAGTTTGCGTTGCTCCCGCATGAAACGCCTCCTGCTCGCCCTCGTTGTCCTCACTTTCGTTCGCGCCGCCGTCGCCGGCGAAGCGCCGACGAAACTCGCCGAGGTCGTCGTGACGCCCAGCCGCTTCGGCGTCGCCGATGCGGCGAGCGGTTCCGCGGCGTCGCTCACGGCGGCCGAGCTCGAGGTGCTCCCGCAGGTCGGCGACGATCTCTACCGCTCGATCGCGCGGCTGCCGGGGCTCGCGAGCGACGATGTGTCGGCGCAGTTCTGGGTGCGTGGCGCGCCGCACGCCGAGCTGCGCGCGCGGCTCGACGGCGTGGATTTGATCGAGCCGTTTCATCTCAAGGACGTGAGCGGCGCGCTCTCGATCGTGGACCCCGCGACCATCCGGCGCCTCGATTTGATGACGGGTGGATTTACGACGGAGTATGGCGACCGGCTGGCGGCGGTGCTCACGATGGAAACAAAATCACCGGCGCGCGCTCTCACCGCGCTCAACCTCAGTCTCACTGGTCTTGGGGCGCGCAGCGAAGGCGTCTTCGCCAGCACCCGGGGCCGCTGGCTCGTCAGTGGCCGGCGCGGGTATCCCGATGTCGCCCTGCGTGTCGCCGGCCGCGACGACGAAGTCTCGCCGCGCTACTACGATCTTGCGGGGAAAATCGAATTCGATCTCACGCCGAAGCACACGGTGTCGCTCCACGCGCTTCACGCCGGCGACGGTTTCCGTTACCGCCGCACCAACGATCCCACGCTCAGCAGTTCCTACGCGAGCGACACCGTCTGGGCGCGTTGGCGCGGCGAGCCGGCGGAGGGCGTGCGCGGCGAGGCGGTGCTTTCGTGGACCCGACTGGACTGGCACCGCGACGGCAGCGGGCGGCTCGACGGTTTTCCATTTTCGCTCCGCGACGATCGCCAGCTCGAGGTTTTCGCGCTGCGGCAGGACTGGACCGCGCAACTTTCCGAACACGCGTTGCTGCGCGGCGGCTTCGAGGCCAAGGACAACGCCGCGCGCTACGACTACGCGCTCTTGCACCAACGCACCGCGGCCAGCGCGGGCGCGCAGGTCGTCGTCACGGAAACGCAAAACGCGCGCCTCCGTCCCGGCGGCACCTCGGCCGGCGCATATTTTTCCGGCCGGTTCCAGCCGTTCACGCCGCTTGTGATTGAGCCGGGCCTGCGCTTCGACCGGCAAGAGCGCACGCGCGATGCCGAGTGGTCACCGCGCCTCAACGCCGCGCTGAACCTCGGTCGCGCCACGGTGCGCGCGGCGTGGGGCCGCTACACGCAGGCGCAGGGTCTGCACGAGCTGCGGGTCGCCGACGGCGAGCGCGCGTTTGGCCGGGCCGAGCATTCCGAACACCGCGTGCTGGGGGTGGAGCAACCGCTGGGGAAAACACTTTCCTTCCGCGCCGAGGCTTATGAACGGATCACGTCCCGCCTGCGGTCCCGCTGGGAAAACATCGATAACGCCTACGATCTTTTTCCGGAGGCGCAGTCGGACCGCGTGCGCCTCGATCCCGACCGCGGCCGCGCGCGCGGCATGGAGCTGCTCCTCGCGAGCCGGGGCGCGTCCGCGCTGCGCTGGCACGTCAGTTACGCTCTTGCGAAAACCGAGGAGCGCATCGCCGGTCGCTGGATTCCGCGCGCGCGCGATCAACGGCACGCGTTTTATGCGGATGCGACTTATACCCTCGGGGCGAAGTGGGAATTGAGCGCGGCGTGGCACTTTCATTCCGGCTGGCCGACGACGGATGTCGTCTACTCCCTCGCGCCGCTCACCAACGGCCGCCGCCTCCTCGTCTCCGCCAACGGCCCGCTCTATGGCGAACGCCTGCCCGACTACCACCGGCTCGACCTGCGCGCGACGCGCCGGTTCAAACTCCGCCATGGCGAAGTGCGTGCCTTCCTCGACGTGTTCAACACCTACAACCGCACCAACCTCCTCGGCTACGATCACAACGTCGCCGTGTCCGGCGCGCAGGCCACCAGCACCCGTAAGCCCCGCGAACAGCTCCCGCTCCTCCCGAGTGTCGGCGCGAGCTGGGAATTTTGAGTGGGGGCGGGCCGGCGATCGCTGTCCGCAAAAAAGGGCGGCGCGGTCCGCCGCCCTGTCTGGCCGGGCCCTGAGGTCGACGGCTACTTCGTGATTTCGCGCGAGGTCGTGTTCGAGACCACCGTGCGGAACTTCCCTGACTGCGCGAGCCAGTCGAGGAATTTGGGATTCGTGGCCGCCGCATCCATGAACGCCGCCAGACGCTCCGCCGACGGCGCGCTGATCGTGACGCGGTGCGAGTGATCGAGGCGGCCGGCGATCACGCGGTAGGCTGCGATCTTCAGGTCCTTGAGGCCGGCGCCGTCGAAGATGGCGCGCAGCTCGTCGAGCGCCTTGAGGTAGCCGGCCTCGTCGCTGACGTTGGCGAGCGTAACGTAGTTATGAGCACCTGCGGAGCTCGGGCCCTCGAAACGCACGGCCTGATAGAGCATGCGCGCGCCCATCTTGCGGATGGCGCGCAGGTGTTCGCGATTCGCGAGAATGGCGGGGTCGTTTTCGATCGAGCTCATTTGTTTCGTGAGCTCGGCGACGGAGGAAGCGCTGGCGGCGACACGCACGCGGCCGGTTGTGTGGCCGTCGAAGGCGGTTTGAAAAATCCGCAACAACTGCGGATTGCCGGTCCTGGCCTTGGCGATTTCGTTGTATTCCTTGAGCCACGTAGCGTAGCCGCTGGCGTCGTCGGTCTCGACGTCGAGAACGGTCATGACGCGGGCGATGGGTTTCGAATCAGCGGCGTGCAGACAGCACACGGCGAAAAGCGCCACGAGGGACGCGAGGATCTGACGGGATGTTTTCATGGGGGTGACCTTGCTGGAGTTTGCGAGACGGCCGAAGCTTACTTTGCGCGGGGCACATCATTCGAATCGGACCGGTCGGTGTGCGCGGGGTAGCGCACACTTGGGCAGCCAATCAATTCCCCCGGCTGGTGCAAGGCTGCGGAGTAGCGCTCGCCGCAAATCAGCTTACTTTCTTGCCCGCGGCATTGATTGCGTAGGGGCGTGGCTCGTCCGCGCCCGGTTTGCGGAGGGCGCGCACGAGGCGCGCCCCTACGACCGAAAACTGCGCTGCGCCCGCGGGCAATCGCTTCGTTGACCGCGGTGCGCGCGCAAGCCTAGCGTCGCGGCCATGCGTTTCCCCCGCTCGTGCCTTGTCTTGACTGGAGCCTTGCTCGGTGCCGTCGCGCCGCTGGCCGCCGCTGATGCGGCCGCCGATATGTCGGCCGCGATGACGCGCGGACAGGCGCTCTATCTCGCCAACTGCTCGCTCTGCCACGGTGCGACGGGCGACGGCGTGGCCAACACTTACCCGCCGCTTGCGAAGTCCGACTGGCTCGCCGCCCATCGCTCCGGCGCGATCCGCGCGATCGTGGGCGGGCTCACGGAGGAAATCACCGTGAACGGGAAAAAATTTCACGGGCAGATGCCGCCCGTCATGCTCGATGATGCGCAGGCGGCCGATGTGCTGACCTTCGTCGTCAACTCGTGGGGCAACACCGGCGGCCTCGTGATTGCCGACAATGTCGCGGCCGTGCGCGCGACGGCGGGCTTCAAGACTTTCGAAGCGCTGAAAGCTGCGGCGGATTTTCGCCCGCTGCCGGATGCGCCGGAAGGCTTCACGCTGCGCGAGCTGGTGCGGCTGCCGGATTTCGGCGCGCGCCTCGCGAGCGATGGCAAGGGCGGCAAGTTCTACATCCTCGGGCAGGCGGGCGGCGTGTGGCGCTTCGATCCGGCGAGCGGCAACCTGAAGCAGATTATCTGGCCCAAGGACTACGTCGGCGTGAAGCCGGTTGATTTTCAGACGCTTGGTTTCACGCGCGACGCGACCGGCCGCCTCTGGATCACGGTGAACCAGCGCGTCACCGCCGAGCCGCTGGTGCTGAACGAGTGCGGTATCTTCCGCACGAGCGCCTTCGACGCCGAGGGCGATCCGATTGCGCCGCGGGCGTGGTTGCAGACGAGTTATCCGTGGGGGATCGGCCCCTACAACCACGGGCTCTCCGACATCCGTTTCGGCTCCGACGGCTTGCTCTATGTGAGCAGCGGTTCGCGCACCGACGCGGGCGAGACCGGTGTTTTCTCCCACCTCGGAAAAATGGGCGAGACCGACATCACCGGCACGATGTGGCGCCTCGACCCCAAATCTTCGGCCCCGAAAATCGAAATAATCTCCCGCGGGATCCGCAACGCCTACAGCTTCAACTGGGATGGCGCGGGCAATCTCTTCACCGTTTCCAACGGGCCCGATGCGCACGCGCCGGAGGAGATGGATTTCATCACGCCGCCGAAACGCGGCGAGGAGCCCGAGCACCACGGTTTCCCCTACCAGTTGGGCGACGCGCCCGCGGACACAAAGTGGTATCAGCACACGATAGTGCCGCCGCCGCCGACCAACCCGAAATATGTGCTCCCAGTGCTGAACCTCGGCCCCGCTGGCATCATGTATGGCAAACCCACGGGCACCTTCAACGCGCACACCTCGCCGACCGGCCTAACGTGGCTCGGGAACGACTGGCCCGCCGCAGTGCGCAACGGTTTTCTCGTCGGCCGTCTCGGCAGTTTCCTCATGGGCCCGGCCGAAGGCGAAGAACACGGCTTCGACATCTTGCACATGAAAATGCAGCGCCGTGCCGACGGCCGCTGGACCGCGCGCACCACCAATTTCCTCGCGCCGCTCGGCCGCCCGATCGACGTGCATATCGCGGGGCCGGGCAAACTCTACGTGCTCGAATACACGCGCCAGACCGAACTCCGCAGCCGCATCGGCTGGCTGCCGGGGCGGGTTCTGGAGCTGACGGTGAAGAAGTAGGGTCGACTGATTTTTGTAGGCCCGGCCGCTGGCCAGGCAGAAGCCCGCCCAACGGGCGGGCCTACAGCCGAAAGCCCAAGGCTATGGGGCGTTGGTCCCCGCTAACCCGACTTCCGCGATTCGCCCGTTTTTCGCCTATTTTCGGGTCAAATCCGGCCGGTTCGCGCGCGCAAGTTGTTGCCCAGAAGCAAGCGGTCATTTTTTTCGAGCCGTGTAGTGGCGACCTACCCCCTAGCCGGCGC
>JANNEY010000548.1:0-3156 GCA_031379235.1 Opitutaceae bacterium
GCGCCGGCTAGGGGGTAGGTCGCCACTACACGGCTCGAAAAAAATGACCGCTTGCTTCTGGGCAACAACTTGCGCGCGCGAACCGGCCGGATTTGACCCGAAAATAGGCGAAAAACGGGCGAATCGCGGAAGTCGGGCTAGCAGTGATTACCACCGTCTTGAACGTTGCGCCCCTTGCGGCCCAGTGCGGAACTGATCCTACTATTCGCCCCTCCGCCTTCCCGTCTCAGAAAATTTTTTAATTTCCATGTCTATATCGCACCGGCCGCTTTTCGCCTTAGCCCTGCTCATGGGATCGTCGGTCTTCGCCGCGCAGCCACCGGCAGTGAACCCATCGCGACCCAACATCCTCTTCGTCCTCTCCGACGATCACAGTTATCCCTTCCTCAGTTCCTACGGCGACACCAACGTCCGGACACCCACGCTGGATCGACTCGCCGCTGAGGGCATGAAGTTCCACCGCTTCTTTACCGCCGCGCCGCAGTGCGTGCCATCGCGCGCCGCGTTTCTCACCGGGCGCTCGCCGGTCGCCGCGCGCATCACGCGCTTCTCGTCGCCCTTGCCACGCGACGTGATCACGTTTCCTGAAATCCTGCGCGAAAAGGCCGGCTACTTCACCGGCATCGCGGGCCGGACCTATCACCTCGACGGCTCCGGCGCCAACGCCAGCACCATCACGCGTGATCTCCTGAACAAGCACGGCCTGAAAACATTTGAGCAACGCGTCGACTACGTGCGGACCGGCTCGGACACGATGGCGATCGAGCAAATGCGCGAGTTCCTTGGGCAGAAGCCCGCCGAAAAACCGTTCTGCCTCTGGCTCAATTTCAGCGATCCGCATCACCCGTGGACGCCCGACGCCGAGGATCGCCCCGATCCTGCGGCGCTTAAACTCCCGCCGCATCTGCCCGACTCGCCCGGCATGCGCGAGCAGCTCGCCGACTACTGTGGCGAAGTGAACCGCGTCGATCGCAGCATGAAACGCGTGCTCGATCTGCTGGCCGAGCGCGGCTTCGCCGCAAACACCCTCGTGGTTTTCGCCGGAGACAACGGCATGGCTTTTCCCCACGGCAAAGGTTCGCTTTACGATCCCGGTTGCAACGTCCCGCTCGTCATTCGCTGGCCCGGTGTCGTCCGTCCCGGCGGTGATTCCCGCGCGCTGCTCAGCAACGAGGATCTCGCGCCCACGATTCTCGCGGCCGCCGGCCTCGCCCCTGGCGACAAAATGACCGGCCAAAGTTTTCTCGGGCTGCTCAGGGGAGAAAACTACACGCCACGCCTGCAGGTATTTTTCGAGCGCGGCCCGCACGGCTCCGCGCCCGTCACGGTCAGCATGCGCAACAGCGGCTACGATCTCAGCCGCGCGGTGCGCAGTGAACGCTACAAATTCATCTACAACTGCACGCCGTGGATTCCCTACGGTCCCGTGGATTCCGCCGGCGGCGCCGCCTGGCGCGACATGACCGCCGCCAATGAGGCCGGCAAACTCAGCGCCGAACTTCGGGCGACTTACTTCACAACCCCGCGCCCCGTCTACGAACTCTACGATCTCGAAAGCGATCCGTCCGAGTTGAAAAACCTGAGTGGGCTACCCGCGCTCCGTGAAGCCGAGCAGGCCCTCCGCGTCGCCCTCGCCGAGAAGATGATCACTGACTTCGACTACCTCCCCCTCCCCGATCTAGGTGACGGCGCCGCTGCAAACGGCGGCAAAGCGGGCAAGAAAAGCAAGGCCGGCAAAGCGCAACCGTGATGGCGAACACCTCTCATCCGCTGAAATGCCACCCTTGTCTTTGAAAACCGGAGTCGTTGCGGCGGTGGTTTCGGCCCCCTCGCCTAAATGACGACGGGCACGTTCGAAATGATTTCATCGCGGGGTCGGCGGAACGCTCAGTGGCGATCCAGCTGGATTGATGCGTGGCCGCGCCGGCGCGGCGGCGCGCCATGATAGAATTTGAAAAAACACCCTCGCATCGAAAACAATCTCTTCACTCCCACAAAGTCCTCTCCCATGTTGATTCCACTGCGTCGCCTCATTGCGCCTTTCGGCGTTCTCGCCACGGCCCTCCTCGGTTGCTCGAGCGCACAGGCTGCGAGCACGCCTCCGCGCCACCCAAACATTGTCTACATCTACGCCGATGATCTCGGCTACGGCGACGTCGGCTGTTATGGAGCCAAAGCCGTCAGCACCCCGAACGTCGATCGTCTCGCGCGCGCCGGCCTACGTTTCACCAGCGGCTACGCGACTTCGGCCACGTGCACGCCGTCGCGCTTTTCGCTGCTCACGGGCGAATACGCCTTTCGCCAGAAGGGCACGGGCGTGCTCCCTGGCGATGCGTCGCTCATCATTCCCACCGATCGCTTGACGTTGCCAAAGGTGCTCCGCTCCGCCGGCTATCGCACCGGTGTGGTCGGCAAATGGCACCTCGGCCTCGGTGCCGGCGCGACCGAGCTCGATTGGAATGCGGACATCAAACCCGGCCCCCTTGAAGTAGGCTTCGACTATTCGTTCATCATGGCCGCCACCGGCGACCGCGTGCCGTGCGTTTACGTCGAGAACCACCAGATCGTCGGTGCCGATCCAGGCGACCCCATCAAGGTCAGCTACGCGAAGCCGTTTCCCGGCGAGCCCACCGGCGTCACCGAACGCGACACGCTGAAAATGGATTGGAGCCACGGGCACAACAATGCCGTCGTCAACGGCGTCGGCCGTATCGGCTACATGGTCGGGGGGCGCCACGCGCGCTGGGTCGACGAAGACATGGCCGATGTTTTCCTGAAACACGGATTGGATTTTATCCGCCGGGAAAAAGAACATCCGTTCTTCCTGTATTTCGCGACGCACGATATCCACGTCCCGCGGCTGCCGCATCCGCGTTTCGCCGGAAAAACCAAGATGGGCCCGCGCGGCGATGCCATTGTCGAATTCGACTACACCGTCGGCGCGCTCCTCGACGAACTTGAGCGCCTCGGTCTCACCGCGAACACCCTCGTGATTCTCTCCAGCGACAACGGCCCCGTGATCGACGACGGCTACAAGGATCGTGCCGTCGAACTCCTCGGCGATCACAAACCCGCCGGTCCGTTTCGCGGCGGAAAATACAGCCGATTTGAAGGCGGCACGCGCGTGCCGTTCCTCCTGAGCTGGCCGGCACGCGT
>JANNEY010000549.1:0-7337 GCA_031379235.1 Opitutaceae bacterium
GCGCCGGCTAGGGGGTAGGTCGCCACTACACGGCTCGAAAAAAATGACCGCTTGCTTCTGGGCAACAACTTGCGCGCGCGAACCGGCCGGATTTGACCCGAAAATAGGCGAAAAACGGGCGAATCGCGGAAGTCGGGCTAGAGTGTTCCAAGACCCAGCGCTTTTTGAAACGAGTCAGCCGGGAGCAGCGGTCTGGTCCGGGGCTATCGACTCGGGAAAGAGGAGGACTCTGAAACACAACGGCCGATGCGTTCCGCGCTGAAGCCGGTGCAGCGAACTCGCTCCGGCCGGCTCGCACCGCCTGTCGCGGCGCCTACTTGCGTTTCCAGGTGTGGGTCGGGAAATCGAAGTCGTAGTCGCTGCGCTCCGGCACCGCCTGCGCGCTGGTCGTGGGGAAATGGCGCGCCAAGTCGGCCTTGAGCGCGCGGTGCTGCGGATCGCCCGCGAGGTTGCGGTATTCGTGGCGGTCGACGGTGTGGTCGTAGAGTTCCTCGGTGCCGTCGCGGTAGCGGATGTAGCGCCAGCGCTCGGTGCGGACCGCATGGTTGCCGGGGCCGTGGGTGGTCACCGCGGGGCGGTGCCGGGCGGCGGCGTTCGCGAGCACCGGCACGAGCGTCGCGCCTTCGTTCTCCTGCTTGGCGGGGAGACCGCAGAGTTCGAGGATGGTGGGGTAGAGGTCGAGGAGGCTGACGGACTGATTGCGCGGAGCGCCCGCGGCGTTGACCCCGGGTCCGGCGATGATGAGCGGGACGCGTGTGGCGCGCTCCCAGAGGGTCGATTTGTGCCAGTGCTGCTTTTCGCCGAGGTGCCAGCCGTTGTCGGACCAGAAGACGATGACGGTGTTCTTGGCGTGCGGTGATTTTTCGAGGGCATCGAGCATCAGGCCGATCATCGCGTCGGCGAAACTGACCGACGCGAGGTAGGCGCGGACGGCGTCGGGCCATTTCCCTTCCTGGACGATGCGCTCATGCTCGTTGCGTCGCGAAGCCGCGAAGCCCTTCGCCATGGGGGGAAGATCGTCGAGGTCGTTTGCGGGCACCTCGGGGAGCTTGGGATTCGGATACAGATCGAAATACTGCTTCGGGGCAAACATCGGGATGTGCGGGTGCCACAAGCCGATCGCGAGGAAGAAGGGCTTCGCGTGCGGGCGCTGGAAAAAATCGGTCGCGAAACGCACGGCTTTCATGTCGCCGTAGTCTTCCTCCTTGCGGTCGAGGACGCCCCAGTCGAATTCCCCCTGGAAATTGTGCAGGCCGTTGAAGGGATGGCCGGCCGGATTGGGGATTTTCTTCACCCAGGGATACCACTCGAGGCGGCGATACCACGGATCGTCGAATTCCTGGAGTTGGAACTCGTCCCACTGATCGGGGGGATTGAAGCCGGAGGTGTGATGAAAGACCTTACCGGCACCGGCGGCGTGATAGCCGTGCCGGCGCAGATACATCGGGAGCGTGACGCAGTCAGGATGCGCTGGGCGCCACCACTGGTTGTTGTTGTAGATGCCCGTCGTGTCGGGCCGCAGGCCGGTGAGCAGCGCCGTGCGCGAAGGATTGCAGAGCGGCGAGACGCAATGGGCGTTGGTGAAGAGCGCGCCGCGCTTGGCCAGACGGTCGATGTTGGGCGTGCTGACGCCGGGATAACCGCCGAGGCAGCCGACCCAATCGTTCATGTCATCGACGGACAAAAACAGAATATTCGGTCTCTGTGTCGGCTCAGCGGCGAAGGCAGAGGCCGCGCTTGCCAGGATGCATGAGAGAAAAGCGCGGTAGTTCATCGGCGGAGAGAAACGGGGTTTTCTGCGGGGGATGGGATTCGGGGTCTCGCGATCAGGGCGCCGCACGGCGAACGCTACTTGGCGGCGATCGCTTGATTGATCGCGGCGCAGGTCACGTCGGCGCAGTAAGCGAGGGCCTTGTAGCCGTGTTCCAAGGTCTTTTCCACGGGCAAAAGGGAGACGCCGTGAAGACTGGCCTGACCGACGGCGCGGCGTTCCGTGAGGCGGAGATGCTCGGGGCTTTGCGTGAGCAATATCGCTTCGGCGGTGAAATTGGTGTGGTGGATTTTGTCGACCTCGTTGATGCCTTGCGACTCCTGCCACTTGGACCACGCGGGGTGCTTCTTGTAGTAATCTTCGATGAAGTGGACGCGGACGCCTTGGGCTTTCCAGAGGGGGTTGAGTTTGTCGGCGACCGCTTTGAGTCCCTTTTGGTTTCCGCCGCTGTCGCCGATGAGCACGATATTGCGAAAGCCGTGAATCTTGAGGCAGGTGGTCAACTCGGTGAGAAGCGCCTCGTAAGTGGCATCGCTGACGGTGAACGAGCCGGCGAATTTCATGTGGCCGGTGGGCGGCTCGAGTCCGCCCTGCGGCACGAAGCCGACGATGGGGGCGACCAAGGCGTTGCCGAGCCGACGGGCGATGACTTCGGTCGTGGCCTTGAGGATATAGTTGTGCTTCGCCGACACCAGATGGGGGCCGCTCATCTCGATGCCGCCGGTAGAGAGGATGGCGGTGGTTTTACCGGCGGCGATGGCGTCGCGAATCTCGAGCCAGTTCAGGTCCTCCATGAACACCGTGTCTTTCGGCGCGGTGGGCAGCGGCATGGCGGGATCCGGATTCATGGGGCCGCGCGGTTGCTGCGCGGCGGCGGAGGCAGCGAGGAAGAGGAACGCCAGCAGAGGCAGGAGATATTTTCGGAGCATCGGGATGGAATGGTTCGGAGACGTTTTCAAAATCAGCTGAGCGAGCGAAGAGAGCAGGCGAGGCGCACAGGGCGTTGGTAAAGAGGGCGCCACGCTTGGCCAGGCGGTCGATGTTGGGCGTGTCGACGCCGGGACAACCGCCGAGGCAGCCGACCCAATCGTTCATGTCATCGACGGACAAAAGCAGAACATTCGGGCTTCGACTCCGCCGCGGCAGCCGACGCCGCGCCGGCGAGAATAAGGATAAGGAAAGTGCGGTGGTTCATCGGGTGATTGGAGATTGGATTCTCACGGGACCGGGACCCGGGAGCGGTTCTGTCGGCTCTGATGAGGCAAACGCGGGCGGTAGCGGCGGGGAAGTGCCATGCTCCTTCCGCAAACGGCGCCTTGAGCGCCAGCAAGCTCGCGGCCTACGCGGAACGCCGGGCTGCTCACACGATCTCCTTGATCACCTTGCCCTCGACAAACGTCAGGCGCTCGTTGCGGCCGAGGTGCGGATAAGTGAGCGTGTGCTGATCGAGGCCGAGTTGGTGGAGGATCGTCGTGTGGATGTCGCGGAAGTGGTGCGGTTGATTGATCGCGCGCAGGCCGATGTCATCGGTCGCGCCGACGACGCGGCCGCCTTGGATGCCGCCGCCGGCCATCCACATGCTGAAACCGTAGTTGTGATGGTCGCGCCCCATGCCGGCCTCGGCTTCGGGGGAGCGGCCAAACTCGCCGCCCCACACGAGCAGCGTGCTGTCGAGCAGGCCGCGGCGCTTCAAATCGGCGATGAGGCCGGCGATCGGTTTGTCGACGTGCGCCGCCATGCGCAGATGATTTTCCTCGATATCCTTGTGCGCATCCCAGGTGAGCTGGCCCGAACCGCCGCCGGAGACGACCGTGATGAAGCGCACGCCCTTCTCGACAAGTTTGCGGGCGAGCAGGCAGCGTCGGCCGTAATCGTTGGTGGCGTCGGCCCCGACGCCGTAGAGGTCGAGCGTTTCCTGCGGCTCGCGCGAGAGATCGAGCACGTCGGGCGCCTCCGTCTGCATGCGAAACGCCAAGTCGTAGGCGTTCATCCGCGCAGCAAACTCGTCGTCCAGCGGATCGGCGGACGAGGCGTTGAGGCCCCGGATGAGATCGAGCGTGCGCCGGCGCTCGGCGGGCGAGACGCCCGGCGGCAGATCCAGATTCAGCACGGGTTTCTTCCCGGGTCGGAACATCGTCGGCTGATAGATCGCGGGCAGAAATCCCTGCGCATACATCGGCTGCCCCGCCGGGAGCGCACCGTCGGGATCGGGCATCACGACGTAGGACGGCAGCGAGTCCGTCTCCGCGCCGAGTCCGTAGGTGATCCACGAGCCCATGCTGGGCGCGCCGGGCACGATGCGGCCGCTGAAGAGCTCGTATTGCGCGGCGGAGTGCACGACCGAGTTGCCCTGGCACGAGCGGATGATCGCGAGATCGTCGACGCAGGTCGCGACGTGCGGAAAAAGGTCCGAAACTTCGATGCCGCTCCGGCCGTATTTCTTGAACGTGCGTTTCGTGCCGAGGAGTTTCGCGGAGGGCTTGATGAACTGGTATTTCACCTCACCGAATTCTTTCGGACGCGACTGACCGCTGAGCCGATTGAGCAGCGGCTTCGGGTCGAATGTCTCCATCTGGCTCGGGCCGCCAGCCATGAAGAGGAAGATAACCGACTTGGCCTTGGCCGGGAGCGGCGGGAGTTTGGGCGCGAGCGGATTCGGCGCCGCCGCCGGCGCGGCGCGCAAGCCCTGCGCGTGCAGCATCGCGGCAAGCGCGAGCCCACCGAAACCGCACGCGGAGTCGCGGATGAATTCGCGACGCGTGCGCGTCAGCCGCTCGTGCGCGTGACCGGGGCCGGGGCAGCACGCGGAGGGCGGGGGCTCTGAATGAGTTGGTGTTTTCAATTTGAAGTGGACTGCCCGGGAGCCCCAACGGGGCGAAAAGTCGATAGCCCAGGGCAACGCCCTGGGTTTTGTGGTGGGCTTTTTCGTGAGCCCTGAAGGGGCGACACTCCGGCGGGGTTTCGCCCTTTCAGGGCTTGGGAATTTCTTCCGGAAAATTCCCGGGGCGTTGCCCCGGGCTTTCGACTTTCGCCCCTTCGGGGCTGCGAACCTGCCGCGCCTACGCTGCGGAAAAAGCGCAATGCACGACGCCCGTGCGATCGCAGCGCGAAGGAAATATCCGGCCTACGGCACATAGAGAAACGCGTTGAGGTTGAGCATCGCGAGGGCGAACTCCTTCAGCGGCGCGCCACTGCGGAGAAATTCGGTGCCGAGCTTTTGCTCCGCCGTCGTCGGTGCGCGTCCGGTCGCGAGCCAGTAGGCGCGGTCGACGAGCTGCGCGGACGCGGAGTCGGAGCCCACCTCGCGGGTGAGTCGCTCGGCCAACGCGGCGGAGAGCTCGTTGGCGAGCTTGCCGTTCATCAGCTCCAGCGCCTGCGGCGCGTGCGTGCTCGCCTCGCGTTTGCCGCAGCTCGAAAGCAGGTCCGGTTGATCAAACGTTTCCATGAACGGCAGGCGCAGATTGCGCTTCGCGATCAGATAGATCGAGCGGCGGCGGTGTTCGGCGGCATCCTTGGCGACCTCCCATTGTGAGGGCTTGTAGAGGAGGTTCACCTGCTCCGCGTCGACGGGGACCATGATGCTCTCGCCGCCGCGCTTCGGGTTGAGCTGGCCGGACACGGCGAGCAGCGCATCGCGGATTTCCTCCGCACCGAGCCGGCGCGCGCGGACGTGCCAGAGCAGGCGGTTTTCCGGATCGGTCCGCGTCGCGGCGACGGTGTGCGGCGAACGCGAAGACTGGCGATAGGTGCTGCTTAACACGATCGCGCGGTGCAGCGGTTTCGCGCGCCAGCCGCCGGCGACAAATTCACGCGCGAGCCAGTCGAGCAACTCGGGGTGGCTCGGACGGTCGCCGTTGTGGCCAAAGTCGTTCGGCGTCTTCACCAGTCCCGTGCCGAAGTGGTGCTGCCAAATGCGGTTCACGGCGACGCGCGCAGTGAGCGGGTGCGACGGGTCGGTCAGCCAGCGCGCGAGCGCGGTGCGGGGCGCGGCGTCGTCAGCAGGCAGTTCGGGCAACTCGTCGCTCACCAGCACCGACGGTGGCCGGGGCGCAACGGGTTCGCCCTTGCTCTCCCAATCGCCGCGCTTGAGCACGTGAATCGGCGTGCGCTTGTCGGGCTCGTTGCGGATCGTGAGGATCGAGGGCGGTGCGGGCGGGAGCGAGGCCTCGAAGACGCGGAGCTCGCGGGTGACGCGCTGGCGTTCGGCGCCTTGGAGATTTTCGAGCAGGCCGCGCAGTTCCTCCAGGCGCGCGTTGAGGGGCTTCCATTTCGCCTCAAACGGTTCTCGCTCGGCCGGAGCGATGAGCAAAACACGGTGTTCTTGCGTCGCGGCAAAATACGCCTGCAGCCGGTAGTAGTCCTTCTGCAAAATCGGATCGAGCCGGTGGTCATGGCAACGGGCACAGCCGACCGTCAGGCCGAGGATGGCGGAGCCGATGATGTCGGTGCGTTCGATAAGAATTTCGTTGCGGCTGACGGCGACGGTCTGGTCGCCGGCGTTGCGGCGCACGGCCCCGAAACGGTGGAAACCCGCGGCCGTCGCCAGCTCGAGATCGTCCGGCGCGATTTCGTCGCCGGCGATCTGTTCGGTGAGGAAGCGGTCGAAAGGTTTGTCGCGGTTGAGCGAGTCGACCACGTAGTCGCGGAAGCGCCACGCGTAGGGCATGTGGCGGTCATACTCGAAACCCTCGGTCTCGGCGAAGCGCACCACATCGAGCCAGTCGCGCGCGAAGTGTTCGCCGTATGCCGGGCTCGCGAGCAGGCGATCGACGACGCGCGGGTAGGCCGAGGCGGATTCGTCCGCGAGAAACGCCTGCGCCTCCTCCGGCGTGGGCGGCAGCCCCGTGAGATCAAAGGTCACACGCCGCAGCAGCTCGGCCTTCGTCGCGGCGGGTGCGGGCGGGAGCTGCGCCGCCTCGAGTTTCGCGAGCACGAAGCGATCAATCGGGCCGGCGGGCCACGTCGCTTGCTTCACGGCAGGCACCGGGGGATTCTTCACCGGTTGAAACGCCCAATACCCGCGCGCCTGCTTCGGATCGGTGGCGGGGTTGAGCGGTTTCGTTTCGTCGACGCGCGGATCGGGCGCGCCGATTTGAATCCAGCGCTCGAAATCCGCGATCACGGCGGCGGGGAGCGGCGGTTTTTCCGGCGGCATCTTGAGGTCGGCGTCCTCGTGACGGATGGCCTGGAGGAGGAGGCTCTTCCCATCGCCGACGACGAGGGCGGGGCCGGTGTTGCCGCCGGCCAGCACGCCCGCCTTCAGATCGAGGCGAAGACCACCGCGGAGTTTTTTTGCATCGGCGGAATGGCATTCGTAGCACTCGGCGCGGAGGACGGGCTCGATTTTCTCGCGGAAGAATTTGTAGCCGGCTTCAAGCTCCGGGGTGGCGCGGGCGGTGGCAGTGAGCGCAACGGCGCACGTGAAAACGAGAGCGCGTGCGGCGAGAGGAGTTGGGGTAAGAAAGCGCACGGGGAGGGCGGCGGAGTAGTGGAAACCGTGGCCAGCGGACGGCGGCGACGCAAGCGGTGAAGCGGCTTGCACTGTAGGGGCGGGGGGGGGGGGGGG
>JANNEY010000565.1:0-13061 GCA_031379235.1 Opitutaceae bacterium
CCGCCGGCGTGCGAAACTCTCTGCGCCGCTCCACGACCTCTTCGAGGATCTTATGATTCGGGTCGCGGGGGTTGGGCTCAATCACCGTCACGACTCCGTCGGGTTTGTAGAAGCGCGTGATGTCGTCGATGTGGCCGTCCGTGTCGTCACCGATGATGCCCTCACCCACCCATAGAATTTTCGTCGCCCCCAGCCAGTCACACAGCGTCTGCTCAATCTGCGCGCGAGTGAGGTGCGGGTTTCGGTTCTTGTGGAGGAGACACTGCTCGCTCGTGAGGAGCAGGCCCTCCCCGTTCACATCGATCGAACCGCCCTCGAGCACGAGGTCGTTTTCAAACCGGCGCACGCGCAGCCGGCGCGCGATGCGCGGCGGAATCAAATTATCGAGATCGTAGGGCGGGTATTTGTCGCCCCACGCGTTGTGCCGCCAATCAGTGATCGCGACTTCGCCGGTCTTCGTGTGCTTCACAAAAATCGGGCCGTGGTCGCGGCACCACGCATCGTTGGTCGGATGATCGTAGAACGCGACGTTCGCCATGTCCGCCCCGGCCGCGGCACAGAGGCGTTTCGCCCGCGGGTGCAAGGCCGCCGCCGCATTGATGCGCACCGGTTCGAAACGCGAAATCGCCGCGACGAATTTCGCGTAGTCGTAGGGCACGGGCCGAAACTGGCCCGGCCAGGTCGCGCGATTGTGCGGCCACGATAGCCACACTGCCGCCTGCGGCGCCCATTCCGCCGGCATTCGAAATCCGAGCGCCGCTGGCGTCTTCGTTTTCAACAGCGCCATGCTCAGTCGCTGAATCGCTTGGTCAGATCGCCGTAGGCGTCGATCCGGCGGTCGCGGAGGAACGGCCAGTGCGTGCGGGTCACATCCACTTTGCCGAGATCGACCGGGACGAGCATGACCTCTTCTTTGTTCGTGCTCGCCTTGGCGAGAATCTGACCACTTGTGCCCGCAACAAAGCTCTGGCCCCAGAACTCAATGCCATCGCCGCCCTCCGGCGTCTCCGTGCCGATGCGGTTGATCGCGGCGACATAGCAGCCGTTGGCGACCGCATGACTGCGCTGGATCGTCTCCCACGCACCGTGCTGGTTGACGCCATACTCCGCTTTCTCGCTTGGGTGCCAGCCGATGGCCGTGGGATAAAACAAAATCTCCGCACCTTGCATGGCCGTGAGTCGTGCGCCCTCCGGATACCATTGGTCCCAGCAGATGAGCACGCCAATCTTGCCAAACTTCGTGTCCCACGCGCGAAAGCCGGTGTCGCCGGGCGTGAAATAGAATTTTTCGTAGAAAAGCGGATCGTCCGGAATGTGCATCTTCCGGTAAACGCCCAGCAACTTCCCGTCGGCATCAATGATGACCGCCGTATTGTGATAGAGGCCAGAAGCGCGTTTCTCGAAGAGCGAAGCCACGACGACGACGCCATGTTTTTTCGCCAACGCCTGAAAAGCCTTGGTGCTCGGGCCGGGAATCGACTCGGCCAGCTTGAAATAATCGTGCTTCTCCGCCTGGCAAAAATACTGCGAGCGAAACAACTCCTGCGTGCAGATGATGTTCGCGCCCTGCTTGGCCGCGCGCTCCGCGAGCGTGAGGGTTTTCTTCAGATTCGCCGCGGCGTCAGTGCCGCAGGCGTGTTGGAGGAGTCCGAGAGTAACGTTCGCCATGATGGGGAAAATCGAAGCAGTGGAAAGTTAAGGAGGGACCAGGAGCCCGCGAATCGATCCGGCGCTTCCGGCTTTCTGGCTGTGGTTTCCCTCGCGTTAGTAAACCACCTTGTTCAGCGGGTATTCCACGATGCCCTCGGCGCCGAGCGCCTTGAGCTGTGGGATGATTTCGCGGACGACGCTCTCATCGATGATCGTCTCGAGCGCGATCCAGTCGGGCGAACTCAGCTGCGCAATCGTCGGATTGCGCAGCGCCGGCAGCGCCTTCACTACGGCGTCGAGCGATTTCTTGGGCAGGTTCATTTTCAAGCCCACTTTCGAACCGGCTTCGAGCGCACCGCGCAGCAACAGTGCAATCGTCTCGATCTTTTTGCGCTTCGCCGGATTGGCCCAGCTCGCTTTGTTCGCGATCAGCTTGGTGTTGGTCTCAAGTAGCGTGTCGACAATCCGGAGGTTGTTCGCGCGCAGCGACGAGCCCGTCTCGGTGATATCCACAATCGCATCGACGAGATCGGGCACCTTCACCTCGGTCGCCCCCCAGGAAAACTCCACCTCCACGGTGATGCCCTTGGCTGCGAAAAATTTTTTCGTCGTGTTCACCAATTCGGTCGCGATGCGTTTGCCCGCCAGGTCCGCGGCGGTCTTCACCGACGAGGCCTCAGGCACACAGAGCACCCAGCGAGATTTCAGCGTTGAAGCGCGACTGTAAACGAGGTCGCACACTTCCACGACATCGGAACCGTTTTCCAGCACCCAGTCGTGGCCGGTGAGCCCACAGTCGAAAAACCCGTGCTCGACGTAACGGCTGACCTCCTGCGCGCGCACGAACCGCCCGTCGAGCTCCGCATCGTCAATCGACGGGCGGTAGCTGCGCGAGCTGGTCGTAATTTTCCAGCCCGCCTTGGCGAACAGGTTTTTAGTGGACTCCTCGAGACTGCCCTTCGGCAGACCGAGCATCAGCAATGGTGCTTTTTCAGACACAATTAGGAAGGCACACGCCGCCGCCAACGCCTTCAAGCATCAATTTGACGCGCGATCGTCTGCAATTGCTGCATCGCACAGCTTCGCAAGCACGTTGCGTCACGGGAGCGATAGTTGACATCAGCGCGATGATTGTAAAAACCGGGGGTATCCCACCATGCCCACTACGCCTCCGCCCCGCACCGAACCGAAGCCGTTGATCGTAATCGTGGAAGATGAAGTCGAGCTCGCCAATCTGCTCGCCGCCCATCTCGAAAAAGCCGGTATGCACACGCAGATCTGCAATCGCGCTGAGCACGCCCTGAAGTTTCTCAAAAAGAATTTCGCCAACCTCGTGCTCCTCGACATCAACCTGCCCGACCGCACGGGTTTCCAGTTGGTCGACGAACTCAAGTCCGAGGATGTCTCGGTGCCGATTATTTTTGTGACCGGCAACATCGAGGAACCAAGCCGCGTCAAGGGTCTCGACATCGGGGCCGACGACTACGTCACAAAACCATTCAGCTACGTGGAACTCGTCGCGCGCATCCGCGCCGTCCTCCGCCGCACCGAAAACATTAAAGATCTCAACGTCACGAAGAACGTGCGGATCAGCGATGATCCTTTCGATTTCTGCGGAGCGCGCGTCACGCCCGTGCGTTTGGAGATTTCCTTCCCGGATAGCACCGTCCTGAAGATCGGCCGTAAAGAACTCGGCATCCTCGCCTACCTCAATGCGCATCCTGGACAGATCATCACGCGCAAGGCGCTCATCCACTCGGTTTGGGGGATGCACGCTGACGTGAAGAGCCGCTCGCTCGACCAGTATATCGTGAAGGTGCGTGACCTCTTCACCGAGCATGGTCTCAGTCTCGACTCGTTCCGCACCGTCCACGGCATCGGTTACATTTTCGACCCGAAGGCGAAGGGGAAGTAAGCCCCACAGCTCGACGGGAACGTCGGCGCCGAGCGGCTTCAAAACAGCTCGGTCTGTTGCGGCGGTGTCGGCGGCTTGGGCTGCGGGGTTGCAACGACTACCGGCGCACCATAGCGCCTCCGCGCATCCATCGCGGTTGATCTCATCTCGTAACCGTCGAGCATCCGAAATAACTCCTCGGGCTGCGGCGTGCGCCATTCGGGTTTCACCGCCGGCAACGCGAGATCGAGCGTGGTGAGTTTCAGATTGATGCGCAGCCGCTCCGCATCCGCCGCCACGGTTGCGCGAAAGCGATCCGGTTTTAACTCCGCCGCGTGCGCAATCACGCCTTCGAGGCTGCCCCACTCAGCGAGCCACTTCGCCGCGGTTTTCGGGCCGACCCCATCAACCCCGGGAATATTGTCCGACGTGTCGCCCACGAGCGCGAGATAGTCCGCGATTTGCCGTGGTGGGACGCCAAATTTTTCCTGCACCCCCGCGGCATCGAGTAGGCGCCAGCCGAGTTTGGGATTCGCCGAGGGCGGCGGCAGCATAATCTTGATCTTGTCGCTGACGATCTGGGCAAAGTCTTTGTCGCTGCTCATAATCACGACATCGTGTCCGGCGCCAGCGAGCCGCACTGCTTCCGCGGCAAGCAGATCGTCACTCTCCACGCCCTGTTCCTCGATACCGGCCAGACCCATCACGCGCGTGAGCGCCTTGATGGGATCGATTTGAGCGCGGAGTGCGTCGGGCATCGGCTTGCGCTGTGCCTTGTAGTCCGCGAGCAACGCGACACGCGCCTCCGATTCGCCGAGATCAAAAAAGACGAGGGTCGCCTCGGGTTGCTCCAAATCGATCAATTTCCAGAGTGCTTTCACCCAGCCGTGCAGCGCGCCGGTCGGAAAACCGTCGGCACGTGTCAGCTCCGGCAGCGCGTGAAAACAACGGTAGGCGAGATTGAATCCGTCAACGAGCAGCCACTTCGACATGACGCCAATCAAGCGTTCGCTGCACGGAGCGCCAGCGAAGAATCGATCCGCTCCAGTCGCGTTATGCGCGCCATGTCGGCCGGCTCATGGCGGTGTCACGGGTCCAAGCGTGCGCTTGAGCCACGCGATCATCGCCGGCTTGTAGCCCGGATCGATTTTCTCCCACGGAATGAGCGCATGCGGCGCGCCCGCAATTGTTAGCAGATCACACGTCACGCCCGTGGCGCGAAGCTTCTTTTGAAATGCCAGCGATTGCTGCAACGGCACGGTTTTGTCGGCATCGCCGTGCAACAGGAGCACGGGCGGCATGCCCGTTCGCACCCGATTGATCGGCGAGAGCGCCCGCAGCATCGCAAGCGACTCCGGCGTGACTTCCTTCGGTTGCCCGAGCAGGCGCTGAAGCGACATGCTTAAACCTCCGCGCACCCCCAAGTCCTGTTCGTGATCCGTCACGGGCGCGAAGGCGACCACGGCTTGCACGCGGGTGTCCGCATTGCTGCGCGTCGCAACAAACGTCACCAGGTGCCCGCCCGCCGAATGCCCGAAGAGCGCAATCCGGCCCGGGTCGCCACCGAACTCACCCGCGTGCGCTTTTACCCAACGAATCGCCGTCTGCAGATCTTCCAGGCCCGCGGGCCAGCGGTGCTGCGGCGCGAGCCGGTAGTTGATGGAAAACCAGACGAATTTAGCCGCGGTGAGCGGCGCGAACCACGGCGAGATGTCTGCGCCGTTGCCCGGATTGTCGCTGCCGCTCTTGTCGCCGCTGTCCCACCCACCGCCGTGCACGAGAATCGCGACGGGGAACGGCCCCGCGCCTTCGGGCACGCTGATATCGAGCAGCAAGCTTTCGCCTCCGGCCAAGCCGTATTCGACATCGCGGCGCAGCTCGGAGGCGGTGACTGTCGTCAGCGCGGTGAGCGTGAAGAACGTGGCGAGCCGCCGCACCAGCATTGCCTTGCGGCCAAGCAACACACGCACGGGCAGGCCGGGTTACGGCAGCACGCGAACCTTGATATTCCGATACAGCACGGTGCTGTCCGGGTCGTGGCCCTGCAGGGCGAAGGTGCCATGCGAAAGCATGCGACCAGCCATATTCGCGGGCGGCGCAGCCGGTGTCGGCTCGATGAAGTCGACGATCTGCTTTCCGTTCACGAACGTCTGGATGCGCTTCCCCTCCACCTTCACGACCATCGTATACCACTCACCGTCTTTGGCCGGCGCCTCGAGGTTGTCTTTGATGGAGTAGAGGCCGGCGCCTTTCTTTACGTCAGTGTGCGTGTTGTTGACCTGGATTTCGTAGCCCTTGTCAGGCCAGCTGGTCTCTTGAAACGCAGTGTGGATATAGACGCCGGAGTTCGCCTTCTGCAGCGTGCAGATGTCGAGCGTCAGCTCGAAATTCTTGAAATCGTGATTCGCGACGGGACCGTCGTAGAACAGATGCGAGCGCTTGCCGAAGACGACGAGCAGGCCGTTGTGCACGCCGAACGTCCCGGGACTTTCGCTCGCCTTCCAGCCCGCGAGCGACTTGCCGTCGAAGAGGAGCTGCCAGCCGGCGGCTTTTTCTTCGGGCGTGAGGACATTGCGTTCAGGCACCGGCCGGGCCGAGGGCGGCACCGCGGCGGCGAGAGGGGCGGCGAGGAGACCGAGGATGAGGAGCAGGGAGGTAAACGATGATTTCATGGGGAAAAGAAGAACCGAAGTTGGACGGCACGACGCGCGAAAGCGAGCCGAGGATGCGCACGGCGTTGGGCTGAGCCGGAGTAATGCAGTTGAAAGTTGAAGGGTGAAAGTTGAAAGACCCGAGCAAGAGTGGCGTGCAGAACTCATTTAATTCGACAAGTGAGGAACCATTCAATGCGTCGGCAACATTTCAACCGAACCCTACTTCGCACGAAGGCATCAGCCGGCTTTCAACCTTCAACTTTCAACTGAATCGTTCCGGCAACGGCATCAAAACCGCGCCTCACTGCCCGAGCGAAAACGCCACGTCGCCCGATCGCACTGTCACCGTGTCGGGCTTCACGTCGTTGAGCTGGAGCACAAGCGTATTGCCGCCGGGTTTGGCCGGCACGGAAAACTGCGCGGCAGTTTTCACGAGCTGGCCGTTGACCCACACGCGTTTCACGTCGCCGGTCAGCGAAAATTTCACGGTGCCGCCCCGCGCCGACTCGAAGCGCGTCGCGGCAAAAAGCCCGCGGTTGTTGCTACGATTTGGAAGCACCTCCTCGACCGTCTCCCCGGCTAAGGCCCCGCTCACGAGGGAAAGCGCGGGCTTCCAGTCGGCCAGTGTCGCGTCTCCCGCAATCACGCGCTCGACCCCGAGATGCTCGTTCGAGCTGAGAATGAGGTAGAGTTGCCACGCGCGGGCCACTCCGCCCTTCGCGGCGTCGTAGTCGCCTGGTTTCCCGAGTTGGGAAAGAAATTTGAACAGATCGAGTCGTTCCTCCGGCAACAAGCCCTCGATCAATCCGGCGGGCATGAGCGAGCCGATGTTCGTGCGGCGCGCGATGTTCTTGGCGGGGATCGAAATCTCCCGGTTGGCGGCGTCGCGCAGCACGACTTCGGTTTCGTTTTCCCGCGTGATCATGCCGCTCTGTTCCTGCCCATCCTTGGTCGCAATCGAAACGGAATGGTAGCCCTCTTTGATCTTCGCGCTCGGGTAGAGCAGCGACTCGACGAGATAATCCGGCGGCGCGCTCGCGCCGATGCTCGTGAGATCGGGGCCGATTTTTCCGCCAACCCCGCCGATGGCGTGACAGGCCACGCAGGCGAGTTCGGTGCGGCGGTAGAGGCGCTCGCCGCGGGCGGCATCGCCCTTCGCGAGCGCATTTTGGGCCAACTTCTGCATGTCGGCCGCCGTCAATTGCGCCTCGGAGAGCGTCAGGCCCGCCTGCTTCATCAGCACCGGCACGAGCGCCTGATGTTGGTTGCCTTCGCGCGCAGGCCGCAACCCGGCGCGCGCCACCTCGCGGGGCAATTCCGTCTTCGCCAGTTCCGTCGCCAGTCTCGCACCCGCACCGCGAATGCCCAGCAACGCGCGCCAGAGTGCTTGCGATTGCACCTCATCCGTCGTCGCCCGCAGGACTGCGATCACGCTCGGCATTGCACTGGGCAACTCGAGGGCCGCGAGCGTCACCGCCGCGTCGCGGCGAATCTCCAGCGCGCCGCCGCCGGCGAGCCGTTGTAATTCCGCGATCACGGCGCGGCCGCCGATTTCACGCAGCGCCGCGAAGGCGGCGGCGCGTTCGTTCGCGGTGGTCGCAGCCGTTTCCGCGACCTGCACGAGCTGTGGCGTGAGCGCCGAAAGTTTCCATGTGCCCGCGAGCTGCAGGGCCGCGATCCGCGACTTCTCCCCGCCCGCGGCCAACTGCGCCTTCAACGTCGTCAGCTCTCCCGGCGGCTTCACGCTGCGCAGCCGCGCCGCATCACCGAGCGCCGCCAGCGCCCGCACCACCACGGACTCGGCAAACTCGCCGCGTCCGACCTGATCGAACAACTGCCGCAGCTCCCCCGCGCCGCCGGCCGATCCGATCAGTTCGATCCACGGGCCGGAGCCGTCGCGGGCGACGCCTTGCTGACCGAGGAGCTGGCCGAGAATCTCGCTCGCGAGAGCGGGCTCGATGGCCTTGAGCGCAAACTCCAGCTGCTTCTCACGGCCCGCGATTTTCCAGGCCCCACTTTTCACCGCCGCGACCCACGGCGCGGCGAGTTCGTTAATCGAGAGCCAAACCGCATAGTCGAGAAACGGATCCATCGGACGCTCCAACGCGCCGAGCACGAGTTCGGCGGCGCGGGCCGATTTCCGCAGACCGAGCGCGCGGATCGCCTCGACGCGCACGCGCGGATTTTCATCCGCCACAAGTTTTTCGAGTGCACCGATCGGCTCCCCCGCGGGCACAGCCCGCACCGCGGCGGCGCGCACGCGGGCATCTTTCGCCGTCAGCAAACCGCCCAGCAGCTCCGGGCGCGCGAGGTTAAAGGCCTGGTAAGTCCACAATGCGTTCAGCCGGCCGAGCTCCGTGGTTTGCTTTTTCGTCCAAGCGTCGAGGTCGGGGTGCACCGCCGCTTCGCCGCGCTCGACGAGCACGCGCTTGGCGTGCTCGTGATCGTAACTATTGGGCGAGAGCAGGCGGTCGAGGAGCGCGGGGTTGTTGAGTTTCGTCAGGTCCACCCGGGGTAGCGGCGTCGCGCCCTTGACGGCGATGCGCCAGATGCGGCCGTGCGACTTGTCGCGCCGTGTGTCGCGGAAATCGACCTCGCCGTGCTGGATGATCGGGTTGCTCCAGTCGGCGATGTAGAGCGCGCCATCGGGGCCGAGCTTCACATCGATGGGCCGGAAGGAATCCGCCGTGGTGCGCAGCACGTCGGGCATTTCCTTCGTCACGTAGCCTGCGCCTTGATCACTCGGCTTGAAGCGCACGATGCGGTGCGCACGAAAATCCGCCGTGACCATGTCGCCCTGCCAGTCCTTCGGAAAGAGCGCGCTGTGGACGATTTCGAGACCGGCGAACTTCGGGTAGGCGCCCGGGCTCACGCTTTGCAGCTCGCGGCGCGCCGGCGCGAGCGTGCGGTAGGTCGCATCGCGCACGCCCCAGCTCACGCCTTGGAAGCCCGCGCCATCCGTGACGAACGACTGCCCAAATGCATCGAACTGGTGGCCCCACGCATTCACCCAACCGCGGTAGAGAATTTCCAGCCGTTGATCACGCGGATCGAAACGGAAGATGCCGCCGGCCTTGAGCCGCACCACGCCATGCGGCGTCTCGGCGTCGGTGCGCGTGTAAACCGATTGATCCATGTAAAGCCGGCCGTCGGGGCCCCAGCGCAGCGTGTGGAGATTGTGGTGCGTGTCCTCCGTGCCGAAACCGCTCAGCACCGTGCGGCGCACATCGGCTTTGCCGTCGCCATCGGTGTCCTTGAAAAACAACAGCTCCGTGCTCTGCGCGACATACACGCCTCCGTCGCCGGGTGTGAGGCCCGTTGGAATGAGCAAGCCGTCGGCAAATACCGTGGCCTTGTCGGCGCG
Organism: Opitutaceae bacterium; assembly: GCA_031379235.1. Lineage (GTDB taxonomy): Bacteria > Verrucomicrobiota > Verrucomicrobiia > Opitutales > Opitutaceae > ER46. The sequence continues at coordinate 9,563 of JANNEY010000565.1, forward strand.
GCCCGCGCCCTTGGTGTCTTCGAGCACGATCACTTTGTCCGTCGCGGCCTGACCCGGTTCGATCTGTGGATAGAGTTCCGAACTCGCGACCCAGAGCCGACCCTGCGGATCAAAATTCATCTGGATGGGTTTATTGAGCAGGGGATTCTCCGCCCAGAGCGTGACCTCGAGGCCTTCGGCCACCTCGAACTGCGGGTGCGGCTGCGGCGTGAACTGCAGTTTGGCGTTGCCGATGCGCCGCGGAATCTCCGGCACGTCCGCCGGCTGCAGCACGCGCAACCGCGCGATGCGTTTCTCTTCGGTCACCATGAATTCATCGAACCGCAAAACCTCGGTGGCGTTCTTGCCCTGCTCACGCTTCCGAAAGCCGAAAATGTAAGCCATGTTCGCCGGCCGCGAACGGTGAAAGAACCACTCGTTCTTACGCAGGATGGATTGCCGCAGCGGCTCCGTCTGCAGGCTCGTGCACCACGCGCCGCGCGGCGAGTCACCGAAAAGCTGATCCTCGATCGTCTCCGCAATTACGCGATAGCCGCGCGCCGTCGGCTGGATGCCGTTGGCGGTGAGATTTTCAGGCGCGGAGGCACGGGCCGGCAGCAAATCGTAGAGCGAGATAAAGCGGGACTTGCGCGCCGCGGCGATTTCGCCGGCGGCTTGGGCGTAGAGCGCGAGCTGGGCGTTGTGCGGCGCGGCATCGGGCCACGGCACGCCTAGACTCTCGTGGCGCAGCGGCGAGAGCAGCACCAGCCGAGCGCCGGGCGAAACCTTTTCGACCACGTCGAGCAGGCGGTTGTAGTCGGTCTTGAATTTCGCGACCCCGGCCGCGCCGTCGAACGAACTCGCCATGCCGTAGCCAAGGAACACCACGGTCGGCTTCGCGTCCTCGATCTGTTTCACGAGTCCGCGCCAGCCCTCATCCGCGGGTTCGCGGCCCGCCTGCAGCAGGCTCAGCCCAAACCGCGCGTCGCCCGCCGGCGTATCGCCGCTCCAGCCGAGATTGCGAAAGGTGATCGTCCGATCGGCGAAGCGCGTCGTGAGCATCACTTCCAGCCAGCCCTCGTATTGTTCGCCCTCAATCAAACGGTCGCCGATGAAAGCCACGCGGTCGCCCTCCTTCAGCTCGAAAGGCGCGGCGGCGGCCCGCGCCAGCGCGGAGGAGAACGCCAGCGTGACGGCGACAAGGATAAGTGCGATGGGGTGATAGCGCATGAAGCAGAAGGTTCAGACCAACCGGTCCGGTGGTCAATTCCCCGCACACTACGCGACCCGGCGAGTCCCCGCTAGAAGCCGCCCGGCAAAGTTTGTTCCGAAAGCGCCGGTCGCGGCGGCGAAGGCAGTTCGAAATTCTGTTTGCGGCGCGGGAGTAACCAACCAGACACTTGAGTCTCCCCTACCGCTATGCGCTTCACCCTGCTCCGCTCTGCCCTTTGCTTTAGCTTCATCTCGCTTGGACTCGCGCCGCTCGCGCGCGCCGCCCTGCCGCCCGTCGGCTTTACGTCACTCTACAACGGCAAGAATCTCACCGGCTGGCGCGGCGGCGATACCTTTGACCACCGCGCCCTGCTGGAGATGTCCGCCGACGAACGCGCCGCCAAGATCGCGAAGTGGACAGCCAGTCTGACCGAGCTGAAGGATGGCAAGGCGCACTGGCGCGCCGAGGGCGACGTGCTGTTCAATGACGGTCTCGGCGGCTATGCGACGACCGAGCGCGACTACGGCGATTTTGAACTGCGCCTCGACTTCAAGCTCGCGAAGGGCGCCGACTCCGGCGTCTACCTCCGCGGCGTGCCGCAGGTGCAGATTTGGGACACCGCGATTCCCGACACGAAGAACACCGGTTACGCGAAAGGCTCCGGCGGGCTCTGGAACAACGCGGCCGGCAACCCCGGCCGCGACCCGCTCGTGAAAGCCGACAATCCGATCGGGCAGTGGAATGCGCTGCGCGTGGTGATGGTCGGCAGCCGGGTGAGCGTCTGGCTCAACGCGAAACTCGTCGTGGATCACGTCGTGCTCGAAAATTATTACGACAAAAACAGCAAGACGCTGAAGCCCGACCAGCGCCGGCCGATTCCGGCCAAAGGCCCGATCCAACTTCAGACGCATGGCGGTGCGACGCACTGGCGGAATATTTTCGTGCGCGAAATCGGCAGCGAGGAAGCCAACAAGCTGCTCGCGAGCCGCGGCGCCGAAGGCTTTAAGAAAATCTTCGACGGCCAGACGCTCGACGGCTGGGCCGGAGCCACCGACGCGGTGGAGGTGAAGGATGGCGCGATGGTCTGGCGGGAGAAAAAGGGCGGCGTCGCCTACTGGAATCAGGACCTCACCGATTTTCAGGCGCGCCTGTTTTTCAAGGTGCCGCCCGGCGGTAACAACGGCCTCGCCATCCGCTACCCCGGCACCGGCGACACCGCCTACCTGGGCATGTGCGAACTTCAGGTGCTCGACGAAAACTACAACGAGGCGAAGCAGCTCACGGGCGACAAGCGCATCGACCCGCGGCAGGCGCACGGATCCGTCTACGGCATGATCGCCGCGCACCAAGGCTATCAGCGGCCGGTCGGCGAATGGAATTTCCAGGCGGTCACGATCAAGGGATCGACAATCAAGGTGGAGCTCAACGGCACCATCATCGTCGACGGCGATGTCAGCAAGGTCGACCTAGCCACCGTCGCCGGCAAACGCCCCCACCCTGGCAAGGACCGCCCTAATGGTTTCTTCGGGTTCGCCGGGCACAACGATCCCGTCGCCTTCAAGGAAATCGAGATCAAGAAACTCTGAGCGCACGCCATGAACCGCCGCGATTTTCTGCACTCGTCCGCCGCGCTAGCCGCGCTGGCTCCTTTGGGATTGCGCGCCGCCGAGGCCGACAAGCCGCGCCGCCCGCTCAAGAAGGCGCTGATGTTTCAAACCTTCAACAGCGCCACCGCGAAAAAACTCAGTCTCAAGGAAAAATTCGCTATGGTGCGCGACGCGGGCTTCGCCGGCGTCGAGGTGGCGAGCGCGATGGACCAAGCCGAGGTGCTCGCCGCCCGCGACGCCACCGGGCTCGAGATACCGAGCGTCGTCATCAGCACGCACTGGGCAAAACCGCTCACCTCCATCGCCCCCGCCGATCGCCAGATCGGGCTCAACGGTTTGTTACAGGGTCTCCGCGATGCGAAAGCCTACGGGGCCAAGTCGGTGCTCTTCGTGCCCGGCGTCGTGAACAAAGACGTCTCCTACGCCGACGCCTACGCGCGCTCGACCGCCGAGATCAAGAAGGCTGTGCCGCTCGCCGAAGAACTTGGCGTGGCCATCGCGATCGAAAATGTCTGGAACGGTTTCCTCCTCAGCCCCCTCGAGGCGGCGAGTTTCGTGGACTCGTTCAAATCACCGATGGTCCGCTGGCATTTCGACGTGGGCAATGTGATCAACACCGGCTGGCCGCGGCACTGGATCGAAGTGCTCGGTTCGCGCATCGCCGCGATCCACGTGAAGGAATACAGCCGCAAGCTCCGCG
>JANNEY010000584.1:0-4320 GCA_031379235.1 Opitutaceae bacterium
CGCGGCGTGCGTTTCATCCAAGTGATGCACGCCGGTTGGGACCAACACCGCAACCTCAACTCCCAACTTAAGATTCAGTGCGAGGACACCGACGCGCCCTCGGCGGCGCTCATCAAGGATCTCAAGCAACGCGGGTTGCTCGACGACACGCTGGTGATTTGGGGCGGCGAGTTCGGCCGCACGCCGTTTCTCCAGGGGAAGATCGAGGAGGTCAAAGGCTGGGGGCGCGACCACCATCCGTATGCCTTCACCCAGCTCATGGCGGGCGGCGGCGTGAAAGCCGGCCTGAGCTACGGCGCGACGGACGAATTTGGTTTCAACGCCACGGAGAATCGCGTCCACGTGCATGATTTTCAGGCGACAATCATGCACCTGCTCGGGATCAACCACGAGCGGCTCACCTACAAATTCCAAGGCCGCAACTTCCGTCTCACCGACGTGCACGGGCACGTGGTGAAGGATATCCTGGCGTAGCGAAGACCGTCGCGGTTTGGGTGATGGTGCGCTTCACCCAACTTGCGCCGAGAGGATTTAGGCTGAAGCCAGTTCACGCGCGTGGGGCACGTCGTTGGCGCGTAACGGCCGGACATGGTTTCGCTCGAGCGTCACGAGGGCGAACGTGTGGCCATCGTAGCCGACGAACTCCACCTCAAGCGCTGCGCCGTCGCCATGCACAAGCACAACCGCTCCTACGTCACCGCGCATCAGGCCGTGATTTGGCAGGTCGAGCGTCAGTGCAACACAGTCGAGTTCGTGAATCGGGTTCATGATTTTGGGAGCGGGTGGGCCGTGACGAAGCGCGGTATTTCGCGGTTGGAATCGATAAACCACGCCGTTCGCACATTCAAGCCCGCGCCTGCCGGCGTCGGTAACCGGCCGTCCACGACGTAGCGCGTGCCATGGGGCGTCTGCTCCGTTGTTACCACTTCGTTTTCGCGGGCGAGACGCTGCAATGCCTCGGCCATTCGCGGCCATTGGGCCGAGGTGAACCCGAAGCGAAGAAAGAACGCCGCCTTGCTGCCGCCGACCGGATGCGCCGGATTCAGCAAGTAATGGGTGATCTTCCGCTCGGGCACGATGGCGGACTTGGCGTGCGGCAATTTCACGGTGATGTGATTGCGTGGGATCGAGGACGACTCTGGGTGGCTTTTCGTTTGTAACGAGGATCACTACGGTCACTTCAATTGGAGAATCCACTGCCGAATCAGCTCTGCGCCTTCGGGGTCGGTTTGCTCGCTGCCCACGAGTGGCATGCGGCCGCCCTCTTTCAAGGTGAGGCGGTGGAAGAGCTCGGAGTGCTCGGGGGCGCCGGGGGTGATGACGCGGGCGGCGGGCCCAAGCAGGGGCACGAGCGGCGTGCCGTTGATGAGGCCGGTTTTTCCCAGCGGGAGCGATTCGACCATTTGAAACGACGGGCGGCCGCCGACGCCATTGGCGCGGTGGCAATGCGCGCAGTTGATGTCGAGGTAGGAGCGGGCGCGGGCCTCAAGCGGTTGCGACACATCTGCGGGTGAAATCCGTTTCGGCCATTCGCTGGGCGGGCCGGCGGGGGCAGGCTTGAGCAGACCGGTGGCGGTGAGCGCAGCGAGTTGGTTTTCCACGCGACGTCCGAGCGGGCTGAAATCGGCGTCGCGATTGAGCTGCGCGGTCGAGAGGCCGATCGTGAAATGCGTGTTGGGCGTGTGGCAGATCGTGCACTCACTGCGCGCGGAGTAGCGCCACGTGCGATTGGTGGCGCCCGGCACGGGACGGCTCTCGCCCTCGGCACCCACGAGTTCGGCGTCGGTCTGCGCGTCGTTCCACGCGTAGGTGTAGAAACGCCACGCGCCTTGCTCGCGATACATCAGCTGCGTCTCCACGCGGCGCGGCCCGAGGTTGGTGTTGAGTTCGAGGGTGCGGGTGACGGCGGTGCCGTCGGGGAGAATCCAGCGGTCGTCGTTCGCGGAATCGGTTGAAACATTTTGCCAGCCGGAAACCGCGAGATGCCGGTGCGCGCGGGCACCGTCGGACCAAACGACCGCATTGATCTCGTAGGGCACGACGCCGGGTGCCGGTGCGAGCTGCGCCGTGGAAGCGAAAATGCCCGTCGCGCTAAGCCGCCGCGGAAACTCCGCGGTTGGGGCCGCGCTCACGGGCACCGCGACGAGCCGGTGAATCTGGCCGTCGTTGCGCGACATCAGGATTTCACCCGCGCGATCCGTGCCGAACGCGATGATCGGTCCGCGGGTCTCGGCGATCTTGCGGAAATTTTGCGGCTTGGCGCCGTCCCAGCGAAACGCCCAGACCCCGCCGGTCACGTAGTCTCCGAAAATATAATGGTCGCGCAGCGCGGGAAATTTTTCCCCGCGATACACGAGGCCGCCGACCACCGAACGCGCCTCGGAGTGCGGGAACTCGATCACGGGCGGCGTAACGGTGCGGGTCGGCCCGCCGAGCGCGCGATTGCGCTTAAACGGATGCGTGCCCTCGAACACGCTCCAGCCGTAGTTCGCGCCCTTGCGGATGAGCTGCACGGTTTCCCAACTGTCGTCGCCGTTGTCGCCGGCCCAGAGATCGCCGTTGGGGCCGAAGGCGAGCCGCCACGGATTGCGCAGGCCATAGGCCCAGATTTCCGGGCGCACGTCAGGCTGGCCGACAAAGGGATTGTCGGGCGGCACGGCGTAATTGCGGCCCGGCTCCGTGCGGTCGATGTCGATGCGCAGCACGCCGCCGGAAATGAGATCGACGCGCTGACCGAGGTCGTTGCGGTCGCCCGGTTGGCTGCGGTCGCCGGTCGAGACGTAGAGCATCCCGTCGGGTCCGAAGGCGATCTCGCCGCCGTTGTGGCCGTCACTCGGCCAGCGCAAAAGATTTTGCTCGCTCGCTGGATCGATCGTGGGCGTGCCGTCGGGCGCGAGCGCAACGGTGAAGCGGGCGAGGAAATTTTCCGCGGGCTTCGGCTGCATGAGATTGTAGAGCACGAAGGCCTGCGGCACGGCCGGGAAGCGCGGATGCAGCGCAATGGAGTAAGCCTGCATCGGCCGCTGCTCGTAATGCGCGCGGAGATCGAGCACCGGCGTGGGCGCGGGGGCATCGGCCCGATTTGGAAACGTCCACACCACGCCATCGACTTCGAGGAGCAACAGCCGCTCGGGTTCGTTGGGACGCGCGGTGGGCACGGGGAGGAGGGAACTAAGGCGGCCAAATTTGAAACTGGGAAACAGGCGCTCGTTGGTGAACGGCAGGCCGGGGCCGCCGGTCCCGCGCAGTTTCTGATCCGACCAGCGCGGGAGCGCAGCATCGGCGGCGGCGGCGATCGGCGCGGGCGGGATCGCGTCGGCGCTGAGCGCGATGGTGCGGTCGGCGAATTTGTAGCGGCGATTTTCCGGCGAGCCGTCGAGCCACGCGCCGCCGGTGACGACGAGCTGATCGTTGAGCACTTCGGCGGCGCCCCACGAGAGCGGCGTGGGCAACGAAGGACCGCGGCGCCAGGTGCGCTGCGCGGGATTGTAGATCTGCGTGGCGGCGCGGTCGACGATGTCGACGCCGCCCATGATCCACACTTCGCCGCGCCACGCGGCGACTTGCGCCGAGCGCGGCTGCGTCGGGCCCGGAATCACGCGCCATGCCCGCGTCGCGGGATCGAATTCGGCGAGCCCGGTGTCGGGCACGCAGTAATAAAGTTTGTCCTCGAGCGCAGTGCCGGCGAGCGCCCACATTTTTGGCAACGCCTCGGGCTCCACCCGCCACGTGGTTTCGCCGGGGCCGATACTGGCGAACTGGCCGCGCTCGGTGCGATTGCGGGCCCCGACAATCCATAGCCGGCCGGCCGCGGCGAGCGCAAGCGGCCGATCCAGTGCCACCGGCAGATCGGGAGCGCGCGAGAGCGCCCCGGTTTTCGGATCATAAGTTTCGACAAGCGTGGTGGGGCGCCGCTGGCCGTCTTCGTGGAGAATGTCCCCGCCGGCGATCCACACGCGGCCCTCGAACGCCGCGGTGCCGCAGTAGATGCGTGGACGGGGAAATTTCGCGACCGCGCGCCAGCTCCACGACGGTGACTGAGGGGTGAGCTCCCAGATTTCGTCGAAGCAGTGCACCGTGCCCGTGCCCTTGTAGTCGTTGGTCGCGCCGCCGGCGACGTAGAGTTTTCCGCCGACGACGGCGGCGGCAAGGTCGTGGTTGTCGGCTGGCATGTGGGCCACGGTGCGCCACGGGTTGATTGCGGCCGGGAGAGGTTGGGGAGTTTCGGCAGCGCGCAGTGGGAGGAGCGCGAGCAGCAACGCGGTGCAGCTTAGTCGGAAGAATGGCATTGAGGTGGAGAGCGTTGCCCCCAACGCGCTT
>JANNEY010000590.1:0-5659 GCA_031379235.1 Opitutaceae bacterium
GGGAGCCCTTGAAACCGTAGTCGTAACCGTTGGCAATTTCCGACCGGTAGGCGGTATTCGCGATGTCGAGGGCGGCGTCACCCTGATCGAGGAAATAACTCTCGCTGTAGTTGGCGAAGACGCGGATCGCGGGAGTCAGCCTGTAGTTTACGCCGACGTTGGGCTTGAACTGATTGATCTCGCGGCGGACCACCTGGCCGACGGTGTAGCCGGGGATGAATGGAGTGAAGGAGGACGCGGCGGTGAGTTTATCGCGATGCTGGTGCGTGACCGAATCATAGCGAAAGCCCGCGTAGGTGAGCAGGCTGCCACGAAGAAACGCCGACTGCTGGCGGAAATTTCCTCCGCGCGTCGTGGTGTGCTTCCGGCCGTCGCGCGTGAGCACTTCGCCGGGCGAGTCCTGACTGCGCTTTGGGAAGTAGGCGATCGGCGCGGTGGGGTTCCAGGTGGCATCGAGATTGACGAAGCGGGCGGTGTTCCACGCGACAATGTCGGGATTGCTGGCGGGGGCGTAACCCAGCGTCGGATTCCACTGATAGTAGTCATTGATATCGATTGTGACGAGGGTGCGGTGCTCGACCTTGCGGTCGTTGGTCCAGTAATGGGCCAGCAGGTCCCCTTGAAAACCACCGCCGTCCTCGTAGATGCGCCCACGGTTCGGGATGGCCGCGCGGGCGGTGCGGATGGGAGTAGTGGCCACAGCGGGGTTGATCGTGAATGCGACCCACTGGTTGACATAATTGTAGTCCCAGCGGCGCGCCTGGTAGGTATTGGCGGAGAGGCGGGTGCTGAAGACGGAGTTGAGCTTCTTGTCATAGACGGCCGTGAGTCCGGTGTTGCCGCGGTTGAGTTCACTGTTGGGGCCGCTGGCGTTGATCTTGCCGAGATTGACGGCGTAGCCGACCGCAATGTCGTCGTTGACGCTGGCCGTGCCTTTTTGGTCGGTCACGAGCGGCACTGCACTCGGTGCGGAATGCCGCATTTGGAGGAAATACTCGGCGGACAAGAAGAGTTTCGAGCCGTCGGCAAACACATGGTCGAGGGCGAGGTAGTATTCGTGGTTGCGGTTGCGGGCGTATTCCTGGCCGAACTCGCGCTGATAGTGGCTGCCCGTGAAAACGTAGCGCGTCTTGCCGAGCGCGCCCGGCAGAAACGGCCCGGTCCCCTCAAAGGTGAGACGCTGCGTGCCGAAATCGCCAAAATTGTAAGAGAGCTTTTGGCTCGCTGCGTCCTTCGGCGACTTGGAGATCATATTAACCATACCGCCGGGCGAAGTGCGGCCGTAGATCGCGGCGCTGGAGCCCTTGATGATTTCCATTCGGTCGATGTTGCTCGAGCCGTAGCGACCGAGGCGGAAAAAACCGTCGCGCAGCTGATTCGACGAGGAGAAGCCGCGGAGATTAAAATTGCCGCCGATATCGAGCCCGGTGAAACCGCTGATGTGGGTCACGTTGTCGAGCAGGTCGTAAATGCCGAAGTCCTCGAGAAACTCACTCGTCATCACGTTGACGGAATAGGGCAGATCCAAGATCGGCGTCTTGACGCGGCTGCCGGTCATGGTCTCCGAAGCGATGTAACCGCGAACCGCATCGGTGCTGACCTCGAACGGCGAGAGTTGAACCACTTCCGGTTTTGGCGATGGCTGCGCCGCGCCTTGCGCGCCGAGTCCGGGCATTGCAACGAGGAACGGAATAAACGCGCGCTGCACGAATCTAAGAAATCGGTGGAGATTCATTGGTATAATAAGTGAAAGGGTTTGGGTTCGGAGACTCGCAAGAATGAGCGTCGCGATAGCGCGAGAAAGTTTAGCGATTGCTTGGCACCGGCGGGAGGTTCTTGGCCGCCTGCCACGCGAGCAGTTTCCACCGCCCCTGCTCTTCCCGCCACACGCCGAGGAAGTTTACGTCGTTTTGGTTCTTACCTTTGGCGTTCGTCGAATGGATGACCACCCGGCCCGACATCAACATCACGCTCGGTGCGGCCTGCCGGAATTCCCGTGTCTGGTAGTCAAAACGCTCGTAGACCGACGTCCGTTTCGCGAGGCCGTCGGCATGTTCGGCCTTGTTGTCGATTTTTCCGCTTGAGTGAACGTAGCGGAGATCGTCGGAGTAAATCGCCGCGAGACGCGCGTGATCGCCTGCGATCGTGGCCGCGACCCGCTCATCATCGGCCGCGCGAACGGCGGCCACAAAGCCGTCATCGGCCGCCGAGGCCGCGACGGTCAGAACACCGACCAGGCCAATGAGGCGGCGGAAAGCGAGTTTCAGGGACATAAGATACGATTGATGGAAGCCTTCGAAACGAAGCCTCGGGTTATTTTTTCTTTTTCTCCTTCTTGGCCTCGACGTTTTTCGCGTGGCGGCCGGAGCCGTCACCTTGATCGACAATACCGCCGGCGGGATTCAACTGCGCGAGGGCGGTGGCGAGTTTGGTGCGTGCGGCCAAGGCGGCAGGCGATTCGGAGCCGGGAGCGACGAGTTTCTCGGCCCACGGGGCGCCGCTCATGTCGTAGAGTTCGCCGGTTTGGTTGAGTTTCCAACCGGTGGAGCGGACATACCAGTTGCGGGCGAGCTGGATGAAGGCCCACTCGCGCGGCGTGCCGCGCTCGCCGCGGAATTGGGGCGCGAGGCTGCGACCGTCGATCACGCGGTCGGTCGGAAGCGTGGCGCCAGCGAGGGCGGCGAAGGTTGGGACGAAATCGGTGGAGTCCACCATGTCGGCGGAGATTTTTCCCGCGGGAGTTTGGCCCGGCCAGTTGACGATCATGGGCACGAGCGCGCCGCCTTCGAGCATGTCGCCTTTGGCGCCGGAGAGGCGGCGGCCGTTGACGGTGGCGCGGTCGGAGTAGTTTCCGCCGGTGCCGTTGTCGCCGAGGAAAACGATGAGAGTTTTTTCGCGGAGCTTGAGCCGCTCGAGCTCGGCGACGAGCTGGCCGACGAGCTTGTCCATGTAGGCGATGTTGTCGGCGTAGAGATCCTTGCTGTTGGGCGCGCTATCGGGCGTGGGCAGGATGTCGGCGTGGATGTGCGAGAGCGAGTAGTAGAGGTAGAACGGTTTCTCGCGGTTGCGCGTGATGAAATCGACGGCGTGGCGGTGCATCACGTCGGGCAGGTAAACCTTGTCGGGGAGTAGAACGGACTTTCCGTTCACGAGGTATTTCTTTCCCTTGTCCTGGGTGTTCCAATAGGTGCCGCTGCCTTGGAATTTCAGGTGCTCATCGAAACCGAACTCCGCCGGCCCAAGCGGGAGTTGACCCCACTTGCCGATCATTGAGGTGGCGTAGCCGGCCGGCTTCAGAATCTGCGGCATGAATGTTTCCGCGGACTGCTTGATCTCTCCCGTGGCGTCCTGGTTGGTGGCGCCGGTGCGGAACGCGTAACGGCCCGTGAGAATCGCCGCGCGCGACGGGCCGCAGAGCGGGACGGTGTAGGCGTTGGTGTAGCGGGTGCCGCCGCGCGCCAGGGCGTCGATGTGCGGGGTCTTCACGGTCGCGTCTGCGCCGTAGCAGCCGACGTTTCCGATGCCGAGATCGTCGGCGAGGATGAAGACGAGGTTGGGTTTGGTCGACGGATTGGTGGCCGCGCCGCAGACACAGCAAGCGGCGAGGGAAACGATGAGCACGAATAGTTTTTTCACGGGGAGTGAGAGAAGTTGGACCTGCGGAACGGGAATGATGTCTCTAAAAAAAGATCCGCTTACGGCAACGGCGCGCGCCGCGTGAACGAAACGCGGACGTCGTCGGCAAAGCTACCGTTGAACCGCGTAGTGTCACCGGAACCGAAGGCTTGGCTAACATGCAGCCGGACGACCAAGAATTCCGCGTTGGTCGGCAGGCGGATTTCAGTCGTCACGCGCTGCCACGACGCGGGATCGCGGTCGAGCATGGTCCGGCCACTGCGCGCCATCGCGAGGGCGTCGGTCGTAAGCGCGGTGCCAACGCGCTCGGCACGGTCGGGCATGGTTTCGGCGTCGAGCGCATACAACGTGATGGCGCACCCATACCTTTCGTCGGCGGGAAATTCCCGCGCGTTAAAGCTCACTGAAGCTTCCACGACTCCAGCGCCATCGGCGAATTCACCGCGAAGGGGCCGGAGGTCGATCAGGCGATAGACGGCGGCGATATGGCCCTTCGCCGGCTTGGGGGTAACTTCAGCGTCGGGGCGGAGGAGCCGCATCATTTGGAGCCCATGAGCCGGATTCACTCCGTGCACGGCGCCGACGATTGCGGCCGTGTCGCCGCGCCAGATGCCAGTCTCGAGCGGCACGCGGGTCGCCAGCGGCGCGGTGGCGTTTTCAAAATCATCTTCCCACAAGGTGCGCGATCGAACGATTTCAGGCGCAACATAGGCCCATACGATTGTCGCGGTGAAAAGCCCGAAGGCGACTCCGGCCGCCGCTTGGGGAGCCCATTGCAGCCACGAATGGCGCCGCGAAATGCGCACGACGTCCGGCGCGTCCTTCTCCCGTCCGGCGCCGTTGGCGAAGGCGAGTTTCGTGGGAGCCGATTCGGCCAAATGGGAACCCCCGGCCAGCTCAACGTGCATGGCCGAGTAATGCAGCCACGCATCCAAAGCATCCGCATCGGTGCGGAGGAGGTGATGGAACTCTGTGGTTTCGGCGGCTGAGGCGAGGCCATCACAAACCCGGGAAAATAAGCGTTCGTGGTCAGGATTCGTTTTCATGCTGAGGCCCCTTCGGCGCGAATGCCCCGCGCAATACACTCCTGCAGCGTTCGCCGAATGCGCTGCAGCATCTTGTAGACGGCTTCGACGCTACGGCCTTCGCGCAAGGCGAGCGTTTCCACCGATTCTTCCTTGGTGTAATAGTGATCCAGCGTGGCGCGCTGGTCGGCGGGCAGCTTGGCGACGCACTCGCGCAGCTTCTCCCCGCGCAACGACAGCTCCGGCGCCAGTTCTTCCCGGCGCTGATCGATCAAGGCCATGAGGTCGTCCTGCGCGAATGCTTCCCAGCGGGGCTGTTTGCGCCAGAACTCGCGCACCTTGAAGCGGGCGATGCCGCAGGCCCAAGGGAGAAACTCCCTCGTCGCGTCAAATTCGGCGCGCTTGGCCCATAGCGTTACGAGCGTCTCTTGGAGCACGTCACGCGCGTCGGCGACCGACGGGACGTAGCGCAAGATGAACCGCAGCAGCGTCCGTTGCTCCACCATGAATTGGCGGAGAAACGCTTCCTCGTCTGCGCTGCGACTGGGGCCGGGGTCCATGGGTTCTCGCAAGTATTGGCGGAACGCGCGCGGAGTTGGACAATTATCTTTGTGGGCGTGGAAAACCTGTGTCCGCGAGGGACGGCATCGGCCGGGGCAGACAGGCCGGGCCGGCGTCAAAAACGTCCGGCCGGCGCGCTCCGTTCCAGGCGGAACGGCTTACTCGTCGTTGTTCGCCGCCGCCTTTTTCTTGTTCGTCTTGCCCGCGTTCTTTGTCGCGTCGCCGGAACCGCCGCCAAGGGGCCAGGGGCGGGCGCCGGCGCGAGTGGCCCAAGCGTCGTAGGCCGCCGACATTTCCCGCACCCGGTCGGGATGCTGGGCGGCGATGTTCTTGAGCTCCGTGCGGTCGGCCTCGATGTCGTAGAGTTCCCAGCCGCCCGGATGCTTGGAAACGAGTTTCCATTTTCCGGCGCGGACGGCGCGATTGCCTTCGTGCTC
>JANNEY010000035.1:0-6435 GCA_031379235.1 Opitutaceae bacterium
CCCGCCAGCGCCAACGCCCAGAAGATCGAGCTGGTGACGGTGCGGAGGTAGGGTGTGATCGCGGCTCGGAACATCCGAGTTGTGGCCCGCTTGACGCGGACTTGAAACCGACCAGTCTCCGACCAGTTCGCGGAATCATGAACACGATTACCATTGGCGCCTATGAGGCCAAGACCAAGCTCGCCAGCCTGCTTCTCCGGGTGTCGCGCGGCGGAGAAGTCATCATCACGAAGCATGAGAAACCGATCGCACGGCTGACACCGGTGGTGCAGGGCGCGCGGGTGTCGGCTACCGAAGCGCTTGACGGGCTGGCGGCGATTCGCGGCCGGGCGCGCCGGGGTCGTGAATCGCTCAAGCAACTGATCGCGGCCGGCCGCCGGCTATGACGGTGGTCATCGACAGCGCGGCGACGCTGGCCATGGCGCTGCCGGACGAGGGCGGCGAGATGGCGACAGCCGTTGATGCGGCGATGCGCCAAGGCACGCCGTTTTTTGCGCCGGCGCATTGGAGCATTGAAGTGGCCAACGGCGTCCTTATGGCCGAGCGCCGCAAACGAATCACGCAGGCCGATGCACGGGCGTCGCTGAATTTCCTGCGTCACCTGCCGATCCAAATCGATGGAGAACTGGCCCGTCATGCGTTCGCTGAGACGTCTGCGCTCGCGCGGCAATACGGGCTCACCGCTTACGATGCCGCCTATCTGGAACTGGCGATGCGCCGCCGGGCCGCGTTGGCGACACTCGATGTGGCACTACGCAAGGCGGCGATGGCCGCGGGTGTCGCGGTGTTTGACTGAGCCCTTTGCGCTGCGCCCAATTCGTGATCGCTGACGGATTGTCAGGGGCCTTCTATACTTGGAAGAGGCTTCAATTTCTCGCGAACGTCTCTGGCCAGAGATCGAAGGACCGCAATGCCCGCATCGCTGCAATACACGGCATCGGTCATTGGCGGAAAATCGTCATGCACGCTGCAACAGCGTAATCTCACTGACTCAAGAAATGGGTCATCCTCTTTGATTGAGGTAAAATCATCCCAATCCCACGCGCTGCCGCGACCATCGACAAAAGCTTCGATCGCCAAAGCAGCCCCCTCGTGAGCCTGTCGGAGACCTCTCTTCTTCGGGCGAAATATGAAATCCAGAAGGCTCATACGTAGCCGACGCTGTTTTTCGTCGGAATTCCGCGAGGCTTTGTTCGAGGTCACACCGCTTTACACCTTCTTCCGCCGCCCATTCTTCGGCTCGATGTTCAGATAGGTTTTGTTGAGCATCTGACTCTCGTAGAGCTCAAGCAGGCGGACGCCTTCGCGGGGCTTGACCATGTCGCGCCGGGTCGCGGCGTCGATCTGGGCCTTCATTTTGCGGCAGAGATCTTCTTGCTGATATTGGACGCCCTCGATCACATCGGCGATGCGGCTGCCGCTCAGCGCTTCCTCGATGTAGAAGCCGTTGGGCTCGTCGTCCTCGAGGAAGACGTGGACTTCGTTCACGCGGCCAAAGAGATTGTGCAGATCGCCCATGATGTCCTGATACGCGCCCGTGAGATAGATGCCGAGGTAGTAGGGCTTGCCGTTGAGCGGATGGAGGCGGAGGTAGTCGTTGGTGTCCTGGAGATCGATGAAGCGGTCGATCTTGCCGTCGGAGTCGCAGGTGATGTCGACGAGCACGGCGTTGACGGAGGGCTTTTCCTTCAGCCGGTGGAGCGGGGTGATCGGGAAAAGTTGATCGAGCGCCCAGTGGTCGAGCAATGATTGGAAGACGGAAAAATTGCAGACGTATTGGTCGGCGAGGAGCGTGTCGAGCTCGCGCAGTTCCTCGGGCTGGTAGCCGCTCTTGGCCCCTTCCTTCGCGATTTGTTCGCAGATTTGCCAGTAGAGCGACTCGGCCGCCGCGCGGTTCTCGAGGTCGAGATAGCCGAGGTTGAAGAGAGAAAACGCCTCCTCTTTTTTCTGCACGGCGTCGTGAAAGCGCTCGAGGCGGCCGAGCTTGCCCTTGTTCTTCAGCATCGCCTCAAGATCGATCACCACCTTGTGCTTCACCTTCGGCTGGTGCTGCTGGCCGAGCGACTCGCGCTTGTTGATGCGTTCGAAGACCTCGACCACGAGCAGCGAATGGGGCGCGACGATCGCGCGGCCGGATTCGCTCACGATGTCGGGCACAGGCACGCCGGAGGCGGAGCAGACTTCACGGATGTTGAAGACGACGTCGCGCGCGTATTCCTCCATCGAGTAGTTCATCGACGATTCGAAGTTGGTGCGGGAGCCGTCGTAGTCGATGCCGAGGCCGCCGCCGACATCGAGGTAGCCCATGGGAAAACCCATCTTCGCGAGCTGGCAGTAGAAGCGTGAGGCCTCCACGACCGCGTTTTTAATCGTGAGGATGTTCGGCACCTGCGAGCCGATGTGAAAATGCACCAGGCGCAGGCAAGACTGGAGCTTGGCCGCGCGGAGTTTTTCGCAGGCGAAAAGAATTTCCGCGGTGTTGAGGCCGAATTTGGCGTTGTCACCGGAGGACATCGCCCACTTGCCCTCGCCGCGCGTCTGGAGCTTGGCGCGGAAACCGATCATCGGCTTCACGCCGGTCTCGTGCGAGATGCGGATAATGTCATCGAGTTCCGCGAGCTGCTCGACCACGATGATGATCTTCTTGCCGAGTTTGCGGCCGAGGAGCGCGAGGCGGATGTAGTCGTGATCCTTGTAGCCGTTGCAGATGATCAACCGTTGCGAGCCCTCGTGCATCGCGAGGGCGATCATCAGCTCGGGCTTCGAACCGGCTTCGAGCCCGTAATTGAACTCCTTCCCCGCGGCGACGATTTCGTCGACGACTTCGCGGAGCTGGTTAACCTTGATGGGAAACACGCCGCGGTATTCGCCCTTGTAGCCCTCCTCCTTGATCGCCTTGGCGAAGCAGGCGTTGATCTGCCCGACGCGGTAATGCAGTAGATCCTGAAAGCGAATCACCATCGGGGCCTGCAAACCCATGCCGAGCGCCTCCTGCACGACATCGAGCACCCGGATGCCACGGCCGTCGACTAGGGGCTGCACATTTACGAACCCGTCGGTATCGACCGAGATGTGGCCGGAGCCCCAGCGCTTGAAGCCGTAATGCTCTTCAGATTTGGCGACCGACCAGGCGGAGGAGGATTTCTGTTTCAAAGTTTAAAGTTGAGGTAGGACAGTTGAGGGCCAACGCGCTGCAAGGCAAGCGATGAGGCCAAGTCGTCTGCGCGGTCGCAACGCTCAGTGCTCAACTTCCAACTTAATCAGTCTTGCCTTCAATGGACGCGAATCAGTTAGATGCGTGTTTTCTTTTTTCAAATCACACAACACGCAATGTCGAAAATGTCCTCGTTGTTTTCCAGCCTCGAAGTCCTCGCCCAAACCGCTGCGCCCGCAGCAGCGCCGCAACCGGGCCCGGGAAGCATGCTTTCTGGCATCTTGCCGATGGTGCTGCTTTTCGCGGCGATGTATTTTCTGATGATTGCGCCGCAGCGGAAAAAGCAGAAGCAGCACGAGAAGATGCTCAAGGAACTCGGATCGGGTGATGAGATCGTGACGACCGGTGGTATCTTCGGGACGATCACAAATGTGAAGGACGACCGGTTCGTCGTCCGCATCGCCGAAAACACCAAGATCGAAATCGGCAAGGCCTTCGTCCAGACCGTGGTCACCAAGACGCCCGCTGGCGAACCCGCGAAGAAGTAATTTCGTCGGCCGTCGGCGTGCCCGCGCTGCCCGCGTCGCCGCCATGAACGCAAGCCCAGCTCCTGCGTTCTTGCCGTCTCCCTTTTAATCAACCCAAACGACCCATGCTCAAACGCAACCTCTGGAAGATCCTGCTTTCCCTCGCCATCGTGGCTTGGGCGGCGACGGAACTTCTCCCCCTGAAAGACACGCCGTTCGTCGAATATGCCCGCACGCACGCCACGGCCAAGGCGTCCGAATTTGGTAAACTGGTCGACGAGGCCAGCGCGCGGAAGAAGGCAGATCCCAAGCTCAGCGAATTCGTTGCGCTCAAACAAATCGGCAAGGAGCGGAAGCTCGATCTCTCGCAGTATTTTCCGAGCATCCGTCTAGAGGACACCCTGAGGAACGTTGAGAAGCGAAACGATATCCTGCTCAACGAACTTCTCCGCCGCTCTAAAGCCAAGCTGCAGCGCGGGCTCGACCTCGCCGGTGGCGTTGCCGTCACCCTTGAGGTTGATGAGAAGGCCGCTGGCACCGACCGACCCGAGGCGCGGGCGGACAAGATCACCAAGGCAATCGACATCATTCACACGCGGATCAACTCCCTCGGCGTCGCCGAGCCGATCGTGCGCCCGGTGGGCACCAATCGGATCGAAATTCAGCTCCCTGGGCTCAACACCAAGGACAATCCCGATGTGATCGATAACGTGAAGAAGCCGGCGCGGCTCGATTTCCGCGTGGTGCATCCTACCCTTTCGCCGGCGCCCGGAGTGGAAGTGCCGGCCGGCTACGAGCTCATGACCCTCGATTTCGAAGGTCGGCGTGGTGAGACGGGGGTGGAAGAAGTCTTCATCAAGGTGATTCCGGAGATGGACGGCACCGGGGTTGAGACGTCTTTCGCGCAACACGACACCTACGGGAAACCCGAGGTCGCACTCCGCTTTACCAAAGAAGGCAGCAAGCGTTTCGCTGATTTGACGCGTGGCCTCGCCGAGAGCGGCCGCAGCAACGGTCGGTTGGGGCGCCTCGCCATTGTCCTCGACGGAAAACTTTACTCCGCTCCGACGGTGCGGGAGGAAATCAGCGGCGGTAACGCCCAGATTTCCGGTGGCAACATGACGGACCGCGAAGCCATCAATCTCGCGAACGTGCTCAACAACCCGCTCGACCTGCCCTTGGTCGTGAAGGAGCAATACGAAGTCGGTCCCTCGCTCGCGCAGGACGCCGTGGACAGCGGCCTCAAGGCCGCGGTGATCGGCACCGTGCTCGTCGCGGCGTTCATGATTACTTTCTACACCGTCGGCGGATTGGTCGCGGTCGGCGCGCTCGCGGTGAACATTCTCATCATCCTTGGTATCATGGCCAGCCTCGGGGCGACGATGACACTCCCCGGCCTCGCCGGTATCGTGCTCACGATCGGCATGGCGGTGGATGCAAACATTCTGATCTTCGAGCGTATGCGCGAAGAGCTTGCCGAAGGGAAGAGCCTCGCGACCGCCAACCAGAGCGGCTTCCTCAAGGCCCTCACCACGATTCTCGATGCTCACTTGGTGCAGCTCATCATCTGCGGTATCATGATCTGGCTCGGCACGGGCCCGATTAAAGGCTTCGGCTACACGCTGCTCATTGGCGTGCTGTCCACGCTCTTCTCCGTCCTGATCACGGGTCACCTCCTGATGGAACTGCTCGTCGATTCCGGCACCTTGAAGAACATGAAAATGTTCCGCATGCTGGGCGACTTGCGCGTCGACTTCGTGAAGCTCGGCAAGCCCTCCGCCATCGCCTCCATCGCGCTTGTCGTGATCAGCTTTGGTTACGTGATTTATCAGGGACCGAAGATCTACGGTATCGACTTCGCGGGCGGCGATGGTGTGAGCATCGCTTTCAATCAGAAGATCGACACGTCGAAAGTGCGCGACGCCGCCAAGGCGGCTGGCGTGAACGAAATCAATCCCACTTACGTCAGCGCCATTGGTGGCGGCAAGGAAACCCTCAACATCGAGACGCCCGAGGGCAAAGCTGGCATCGTGCTTGCGGCGCTGCAGAAGGCCTATCCTGCGGCGGGCTTCGAGAAAATCGGCGAGAATCACATCGGCGCCTCGATCGGTAACGAGATTCTCTGGAACGCACTCAAGGCCGTCGGCATCTCGATGCTCGTCATCCTCGTTTACATCGCGTTCCGCTTCGAGTTCGGCTTCGGCGTCGGCGCGATGGCTTCCACGCTGCACGACATTCTGATGAACATCGGCATCTTTGTGCTCATCGGTCAGTTCGCCGGCGCGAGCGGTCAGTTTTCCGCACCCATGGTCGCGGCGATCCTGTGTGTCGCCGGCTACTCGATTAACGAAACCGTGGTCGTCTTCGACCGCATCCGTGAGGAGCTGAAACTCAACCCGACCGGCAATCTGCGCGACGTGATCAACAGCGCGATCCGGAAGGTTTTTGCCCGCACCATCATGACGGCGACGACGACCTTCCTCGCGGCGCTCTCGCTCTTCATCTTCGGCAGCGGCGTGCTGCGCGACATCTCCTTCTGTTTCCTCGTCGGCATCGTGACCTCCACCTTCTCGGCCATCTTTATCGCTGCGCAGGTCTTCTACTGGTGGCACAAGGGCGACCGGAAGCACGTTGAGGCGCACGCGGACGTCGCGCCGAAATACGAGTGGCAGGGCACCAGCAAGGCAGCGGAGTAATCTGATCGGGGTGGAGCGCGTTGACCATTGTGGCGACGTCGGCGTAATAGGCGATGGC
>JANNEY010000076.1:0-14665 GCA_031379235.1 Opitutaceae bacterium
TCTCCCGAGCGCGGGGTGAGGGCACCCCGCCTACCACGGAAGCACCGGCCGCGCCGCAGTTGCACGCGTCGTAAGTTTTTCCCACAACCTTCCCATGCCCGAACGCCCCGAAGGCCGCACGCGCCTCCTCATGATCGACGACGACCGCAAACTCTGCCGGCTCGTCGCGACCTACTTGCAGCCGCTCGGTTTCGACGTGACCGCGGCGCACACCGGACCGGACGGCGTCGAGCGCGCCACGACCGCCGAGGAGCCCTGGCACGCCATCATTCTTGATGTGATGCTGCCCGGGATCGACGGCTTCGAGGTGCTGAAAAAAATCCGCGCTAAATCCGCCGTGCCCGTGCTCATGCTCACCGCGCGCGGCGACGAGACGGATCGCATCGTGGGTCTCGAGGTCGGCGCCGACGACTATCTGCCGAAAACGTTTTCCACGCGCGAACTGCTTGCGCGACTCCGCGCGGTGCTCCGCCGCAGCGCCGCGACGGCCGCCGCAGAAAAATCCGCCGGGGCGCCGCCCACGGAAGTTCTCGTCGGCACGCTGCGCGTGAACCTCGATGCGCGCTCGGCTTGGATGAACGACGTGCCGCTCGTGCTCACGCCCGTGGAATTCGATCTGCTGGCGAGCCTCGCCAAGGCCAAAGGCCGCGTGAAGTCGCGCGAAGCCCTCCTCGACGAGTGCCGCGACCGCAACTACGACGTGTTTGATCGATCGATTGACGTGCATATTTCCTCGCTCCGGAAAAAGCTGGGCGACGACGCCAAGGAGCCAAGGTATATACGCACCGTGCGCTCGGCAGGTTACATGATGGTCGGGCCGGAGTGATTCTCGCACCGGCCGGCCGATTGTCTCGCGACAGGCGCGCTGGCGGCCCATGAATGGCACTCGCGGCAGAGTTTTCGGGCTCGTCCGAGCGCCCCGCTGCGATTCTCTTCTCACTGCATGACCGCCACCTCTTCGCTCCCTGCATCCTCAGCAGGCCAGCTCATCTTTGAGAAGCGGCTTTTGGCCGTGTGCCTAGCCGTCATCTTCGTGGCGGGCTTTCTCGCCTCGCGCGTGCAGACGGCTGGTGGCCAAGTCCGCGTGACCGAGATCAAGTTGCCGACGCAAAACGGGCAATGGGTCGTCGCAGATCTGTTTCGCCCGCTGTCGGCCACCAGCGCACGCCCCGCCCCCCTCGTCGTGGTGGTGCCGGGATTTCAGCGTTCGAAGGAAACCCATGCGAACATCGCCATCGAGCTCGCCCGTCGCGGTGTCGTAGTGATCAACATCGATCCCTACGCGCAGGGCTCGTCGAGTTCGTCGCTGAGCCGGCGCTCCGCAACCGAGGAGGGCTACGGCATGTTTGCCGTGGTGAACTACGCGGCACACACCGACAACCTGAACTACATCGACAAGTCGCGCATCGGCGCGACGGGGCATTCCGCCGGCGGCAACGCCGCGATTCAGGGCGCGTCCCATTTCGGCGAGGAAGCGATCGAAGGTAAATCGTCCAGCAAGCTCCACTCCGTCTTTGTCTCGGGCTACGTGCTCACCCTCACCGCCAAGACCCTGCGAACCGTGCGGTCCAACGTCGGGATCAGCTATGCCCTGCACGACGAAGGCGCGTATCGCAATGAACTCAAAAACGGCGACATGCGCCTCGCGCCCGAAGCGCTGCGGCTCGTGAACTCGGGCCTGGATAAGGCGGAGAAGATCAGCGCGGTCGAGATCGGGCGCTACTACGGCGATGTCGCCAAGCGCACGCTGCGGGTGGTGAACAACGAGCCGTTGCTGCACCCGTTTCAGCCCTACAGCACCGAGGCCACGGGGCATCAGATCGCTTATTTCCAAAAAGTCTTCGCCCTGGACGGAGCGCTGCCGCCCGAAAACCAAATCTGGTTTTGGAAGGATTTGCTCCTGCTGCTCGCGTTGGTCAGCGCCTTCGTGTCGCTCGTCCCGCTCGCGCGGCTGCTCCTCGCGCACGTTTCCTACTTCCAACCGCTCGTGCATCCGCTCCCGGCACCGCTGCCGCCGCCGCAAGGCCGCACCCGCATCGTTTTTTGGACGCTCCTCATCACCGGCGCGCTCATTGCCTGCTTCACTTACATTCCGATGACGGAGCTATCGCAGACACTTTTCGTCGAGGCCTCGGGGCGCGAAGCCACTTGGTTTTTCCCGCAACGGATGAACAACGGCGTGATGCTCTGGGCCCTGTGCAACGGCCTCGTCGGCTTCGGCCTATTTTTCCTCGGCCGTCGGCTCAACGCCCGCCCAGGGCAACCGGCGGTGGAGAACGGCTCCAGCACCACGGTGCGGGAGCTGGGGCGCACCTTCGTCCTCGCGGTGGTTTTGTTCGCGGCCTTTTTCCTTACCCTGTTCGTGGTCTACTCGCTCTTCCATGTGGACTACCGCTGCTTGTTCCTCGGCGTGCGAGTCTTCCAAGCCGACCTGTTGAAACTGCTGCCGGTTTACGCGCCGGCCTTCCTCGTGTTTTTTCTCGCCAACTCTCTCCGCGTAAACGCGGGCATGCGTTTCGCCGGCCAACCAGAATGGCGGAGCATGTTGCTCGCGGGTCTCGCCAACTCCCTCGGCCTGATTTTCATCCTCGCCGTTCAATACATCACCTTTGCCGGCACCGGCACCGTGTATTGGACGGAGGGCTGGCTCTACATCAACCTCCTGTTCGCTGTGGTGCCGATGATGTTCGTGCTCCCGTATTTCAACCGGTTCTTCTTCCGCATGACGGGGCGCATCTATCTCGGACCCATGACGACTGTCTTGATCTTCATCATGATTCTTCTCTCCAACACGGTGTGCTACCTACCACTGTAGCAGGGCGGGGCCTCCCCGAGGAATGCTGCGACCGCAACTGGGATGGGTTTGATCGATCGATCGACGTTCATATTTCCTCGCCCCCGAAAAAGCGGGGCGACAACGCCAAGGAGCCAAAGCAGATCCGCACGTTGCGCTCGGCGGGTTACATGATGGTCGGGCCGGAGTGACGCCGCCGCCCACCCTTACCGCGCCGCCGCGGTCACCGTGTAGCGGTGCATGACCGAGCCGGTGCGACGCGTGGCATTTTCCGCGCTGTCCGGGTGGGCGCGCACGTATTCCACCAGCGCGCGCTCCGGCGAAACCGTCACGCGCAAAATGCCCGAAGCTCCGGCGATCACGCCGCTCTTGTAGCCATATTCGGCGGCGCTGCGGATGTTGTCGAAACGACTGTGGCCCGGCTGCGGCACGAGTTGGTAGGTGATCCCGTCGCGCTCCTGCTGCGCGTAAAGATGATCGTGGCCGTGAAACACGACCACGCCGCCGCGGCGCTGCACGAGCAGCGAGTGAATCGGCGCGGCCCAGCCGGGACGCTTCTGCGCGAAGCGTCGTGCGCTGTTCATTCCTCGTCTCGTTTCTTGCCCTGCTTGCCGCCCTTGCCGCGGCGATCGTCCGCGGCGGCATCGTCGGCTTTGCTCGGGTCGTAGTTGGGATTCGGCTGCGCCATCTGCGCGCTCACGGCCTTCAGGTAGGCGGCCAAGCGCGCGTCGAGTTCGGCGGCTTTCTCCGGCAGCTTCGCCGCGAGATCGCGCTCCTCGCCGGGGTCACGCTCGAGATCGAAGAGGCGCTGCGTCTTCTTCTCGTAGTTGCGCACGAGCTTGTAGCCGTCGAGGAGGATCGCGGTCGCCGGCCCGCCGTTGCCCAAATCGTAGTGGGGGAAGTGGAAAACAAGTTCCTCGCGCGCGCGTGCGACCGTGCCGCGGCCCGCCGAATCGCGGAGCACGGGCACGAGGCTGCCGCCCTCGACGCCGGACGGAATCGGCGCCGTCACGCCGGCGAGCGCGGCAAATGTCGGGAGGATGTCGCAGGCCGTCACGGGCACGCGCGAGCAGACGTTGGCCGCGATACCCGGGCCGCGCACGAGAAACGGCACGCGCAGGCCGCCCTCGGTGACGGCGCCCTTGCCACCGGAGAGCGGCGCGTTGCCGCTGCGGCCCTGGCCACCGTGGTCGGCGGTGTAGAAGACGTAGGTGTTTTTCGCGAGGCCCTGCGCGTCGAGCGCGTCGAGCAGTTGAGCGACGGTCTTGTCGATCTCGTCGGAGTCGGCGCGCACGGTGTCGCGGTCGCGCGGGCCGGCGCCGCCTTCCTTGCGCTCCTGGTTCGGGTAGTGCGAGAGCTGGAGATAGAAGGGTCTTCCGGTTTTTTGTGCGCGCGCCATGAACGCGATGCCGCGCTCCGTCATGCCGTAGGCCTGTTTTGGATTTGGGCTGAGGACGTTGTCGGGCCCGCCGTTGTTGGTTGCGCCGTCGCTCTCGTCGAAGCCGTGACGCGACGGCGCGGTGCGCCCCACGTGCCACTTCCCGAAATGCGCCGTCGTGTAGCCAGCCGTTTTCAACAACTCGGCGAGCGTCGTCGTCTCGGTCGGCATCTCCAGCACGGGCTCCGGCGGAATGAGCGCCGTGCGCGCCGGGCCTTCCTCGCGGCCCACGCCGACATAGGTCATGCGCAACGCCGCCGGACCGATGCCCGTGAACAGTGCCGCGCGCGAGGGCGTGCAGCGCGGCGACAGCGCGTAGCCGTAAGCGAACCGCATGCCCTCGCGCGCGAGCCGTTCGACGGCGGGCGTCTTGAACACGGTGCTCTTCGAGGTCGGCAGCCGATCGTCCATCATCACCGAAGTGTTCGGCCAGCCTTGGGCCTCGGCCATGATGACCACGAAGTTCGGCCGCGGCTCGGCGGCGGCCAAAGCAGCAAGGGCCGTCACCAACGCGAAAGCAGAAGCGAAGCGAAACCGGTTCATACCCGTTTTCCTTTTTTCTTCCCGGCGGGCGAATCGTCACTCGCGCCCTCGGGCCGCGTGTAGGTCACCTTCAGCTCCGCGCTGTCGAGAATCAGATCCTTCATCGCGGCGAGGAGCACGGCGCAGTTCACCTCGGCGGGCGGCGTCGTGATCGCGACGGGAGCCGCGAGCGCGTAGGCGGTGAGGACGTAGGTTTTTGCACCGGGGCCTTTCGAGTGCGGCGGCGCGTAGCCGGCGCGGCGGGTGACGCTGTTGTTGCCAAGCGTGCCGAGGTCGCGCGCATCCTTGGGCACACTCGCGAGCGACGCGGGAAGGTTGTAGAGCGTCCAATACCACTTCATCTCTCCGTCGGGCGCGACGTGGTGCATAATAACGGCGAAATTCTTCGTGCCCTCGGGCACGCCCGACCACTCGAGCGGCGGCGAGATGCTCGCGCCGTCGCCGGTAAACTCCACGGGGAGCACACCGTCGGCGCCAACCGCCGAACTGCGGAGCGAGAAGTTTCCTGTGCGCTTCGGCTTGAACTCCGGCGTGGTGCTGCCGAGTTCCTTCGCGGGCTCGCGCGGCGGGCCTTCGCCCTTCGGCGCGCCGCCACCGCCTTTCTTCTTTCCGTCGCGACCACCGCCGCCGCCTCCCCCACCACCACGTTCGCTCGCGCGATAGGTTTCCTCCTTAGTCGAGCCGTCGGCATTCGCGAATTGAAATTTCCACTGGCCGCCGCCGAGCGAGGTGTAGGCCACGGAGGCAGGTCGGCCATTCACGGTGTAACTGAGCTTCGAGGGAGTGGAGCCGGGCGTCCCCTCGAACGCAGTGATCTTTGCTCCGCGCAAGCCCGTGAGCGCCGGTCGCACGCCCTGGGCGCGCGGCTGCGGATCGACCTGCTCGTCCTTCTCGACCACGACGCCGTGGAAGCCGCCGTTCACATAGGGATATTTTTTCGAGGCGTGGTAGTGGTAGCCGAGGGCGGCGGTCTCGTGGCCGTTGAACGCATCGAGCCCCTGCGGCGGCGCGCCGTCCGGTTCGGTGAGCCCGTAGATCGCATAGCCGTCGAGCGCGTAGGCCACTGGCAACCGCTCGCCGAGCAGCGCCTGCAGGTGCAGCGGCGCGACGTGGTAGTGGTAGTCGTCGGCGCGCCCGCAGTGTCCGCCCCATTGATCGAGTTCGCCGATCTCCGCAGAGATTTCGCCGCGATTGTTCTGTGGGTTGAAAATCGGAATCCCATTCGCCGCGAGCGCGATGGCACCGCGCAGGAAACGCCCCTTGATCGAAACGGGATTCGCGGAGGGCACCGGCTTGAGCGGGATGCGCCAGGCATTCGCGCCCGTGTAGGGCTGCGGGAGCGGCACCTGCTGCTGCCACGCGGTGATGCCGACCATCATGGGGTGCGCCGGCAGTCCGTTGGACTCGACGAGCAGCACGTCGCCCACGGCGCGCACGCGCACCGCCGGCGCGAACCGCCCAAACATTTCCGTGAGCGGGGTCGTCGACTGTGCGCCACCACCACCCCCAAAACCGACCGGCGACTCAGCGACCGCGTGCCGAAGCAAGGCAACGCGCACTGGCGCAAATTCCCGCGCAAAGAGCCGCGCCTGCACATCGTGCGCCGCGTCGCCGATCACGTGGGCGCGGAGTGCGGACCCCACGCCACTCAGCAGCGCTGCGAGCAGGATGCGGCGGCCAAACCAGGACAGGCCAGGCGCGCAGTCGAGCACACTGCACGGGAAACAATGGAATGGTTTGCGCATATCGGGAGGAGAACTGCCGAGGGGTGATTTCGAACCAGAATGGATTCCAAACGCCGCGAGCTGGCAATGCGCTTGTCCGGTCGGCTCAGATACGGGCATGGCATTCATGCGCACGCTTCCCTCACCTCCGCCAGCGTAGAGTGCAGTTCAACGCGCAGCAGCTTGCGGATGCGATGCACGCGGAGCTTGACGGCACCGAGGCTGACGCATTCGCGATCAGCGATGGCTTGGTAAGAGGTGCCCGCCGTCATGTCCTGCAGGATGCGGCGGTTCGATGCGGTCCAGCCGCGCGTCGCCACATCGACCGCGTCCAACAGGTCCGTGCTGACGTGGTCGGTGCGCTCGGCGGCAAGCTTGAGCAGGAAAAAATCGTTGGAAACCGCGATGGGCGGCACCGTGCGCGCTGGAGGTAATCAAGGGCGGCGTTGCGCGCGGTGGCGAAGAGCCAGGATTCGAACACCGCCGGATCGCGCAGCGACGGCAACCGCCGCACCATTTTGATCCAAACCGTCTGCGTCAGATCCTCGATGGTGGGCCGATCACGCACCATCCCCCGCAAGTAGCCGTTTACGCGGCGCGAGTAACGCCGGACGAGATCCGACTGCGCGGCCAAATCGCCGCTGCAGGCCCGCGCCACAACGCCGAGCAGCTCCAAGTCGCGGGTCGAGGCCAACCGGTCACTTTCGCTCGGGGAGGCCTGCGGGCCGCAAGTTGTAACGCATTCGATAATCATGACTCAGGGCAACGCATAGACTTCGACGAGCGCCGTGCCGGTCGTGCCGCCGACTCCCGTGACCACGGCGGTGTAGGCACCAGGCGCGAGGGTGATCAGCAACGCGGCGTCGCGACTGCCCGCCGTCAGCGCGAACGCGCCGGCATTCGCCGCGGCTGCGACGACTTCGGCGGAGTTGGCGGCGATGGACCAGTTGTCGTTGGCCGCCACGGCTGTGCCGTCGCGAAACACTGTCAGCGTCGGATCGGTGAGCGTGCCTGCGACTCCGAATGCGGCGAGGCCCGGGCCGACCGCCCGCACCAGCAGCCGCAGCGTGCCCGTGCCACCCACCACGAATCCCGGAATGAGCACCGCCTCGCCGGTGCCCACAAACGCCCGCGTCGAGGCATTGATAATCCCGCCGCTTCCACCGCCGGCATCGTAAACTTCGAGCAGCACCACGCCGGAACCGCCGTCCACGGCCGTCACCGGCGCGGTGTAGGCACCGGGCGGCAACGTCGCGACGAGCGCGGCGTCGCGGCTGCCGCTCGTCAGGGCGAACGCGCCCGCTCCCGCCATCGTCGCCGCATCGCTGGCGAGCCAGTTGTCGTTCGCAGCAATTGCGACCGTGCCGCCCACCAACCCAAGCCGCGGATCGACGAGCGAACCGGCCACGCCGAAACGCGCCAGCGACGGACCGACGGCTCGCACCAGCATCGAGCGGGCGTCACCGGCGATCACGAAGCCGGCGATGGGCGCTCCCGCCACGCCACCGACGGCGGCGCGCGTCGCGATATTAATGAGCCGCGCCGTGCCCGTGGTGCCGGGTTCAACGGCGGCCGCGACCGGCCCGCGCACGGCGAAAGCGGGATAGTTGGACGCCATCACTTCGTTGCTGATGATACCTTGGGAACCGCGCGGCGGACCGCTCGCGGCGGGCACTGCGGTGTTCACGCCAAATTCGATCAGCGCCGCGCTCGTGGGTGCGTTATTGCCTAAGCCGCGCAACGCGGTCGACGACCAGTAGGCAGTCGCGGGCGTAGACGCTGTGGGAAACAAGACTCGATTGAGCGGCGCGACCGCCGTTGCCGCCGTGGTCGCCGTGGCAAGGGTGAAATCCACCAGTGTCTGCAGTTCCTTGATGTTAGGCAGCCGCCAATCAGCGAAGCCCGCCAACGTGAGGTTCTCCGCGTAGTTCAGCGCGCCCTGCCAGTTCACCGCCGGGCTCGGCACCTGCGCCCACATCAAACCGGTGTCGAGGTCGGTGATGGTGCCGTCGAGATTGTTGAGGTAATTGTGACCGTTGGTCGGTTTCGCCCCACGCACGTAGCGCGTATGATAGCGCAGAGTGCCGCCGGCGCTAACAGTTTCGCTCTTCGGCTTAGGCCCCATGCCGCCGCCGGAATTGACGCACCAGACGCGCGTCGCGTCGGTGCCGTAGATGTCGCTCGACCACCAATACTCAGCCGCACCCGCCGGATTGCTCGGAAAGAACGTGGTGTTAAGCGCAGCCGGGTTGCCAAGATTATGATTCATGATGCTGAACAACTCGGTCGGCGTCGGCAGCCGCCAGTCGGTGAAGCCGCCCGTCGTGATGCCGGCGGCGCGCGCAGCGGCATTTTCCCAGGTGGATTCACCACTATCAACCTTCTGCCACATGAGGCCGGTCACGTTGTCGGTGATCGTGCCGTTGGCGTTGTCGGTGTAGCTCGGCGGATTGATCGTGTAGTCGGAGTCCTCGCCGAAGGTCGTGGTGGCGTCGATGGTCTGGCCAGTGTCAGGCAACTTTTTCAACGAAAATTCGGCCATGCCGTAGGTCGTGAGGCGGTTGTTGGCATTGTTGTAGGTCGTGGTCGTCGGAGAGATCGTGGGGAGGCGCCACGTGACGGTCATCGTCTTGGGGTTTGCGCTGCGGTTGATGCGCCAGCACTCATCGTAGGTGACGGTGCCGACTTGCACGCGCATGAGGAACTGATCCGCCGACGGCGTGCCGGTGAGCGACTCGACGAGATTACCCGCGGCATCGGTGTCGAGGGCGACGGGATTTTTATAGGCGATGATGCGCGCGCCCGCGACGGGCTGCGCGGTGTAGCCGCCGGTGCCGGATTGACGGAGACCCTGCACTTCCGGCTGCCCATCGACCTGATTGCCGAAATTCACGACCGTGCCGTGAAACGCGGTGGGCAGATACGGATTGGCCGGGCCGGTCGCCGCGCTGCCGATGGCGTGGTAGTGGTAGCTCCACGCGCCGTGCGTGTGCCCGCCCTCGGTATCGAGCGGCTGGCGCGCCGTGCCGTCGGGCTCCGTGTAGCCGTAAATCGGATAGCCATCCAAGGCCCACGCGATGGCTTGTCGATGCCGAGCACCGCCTGCAGGTGCACGGGCGCGATGTGATAATGGTAGTCGTCGGCGAGGCCACAGTGGCCGCCGTAGAGGTCGAGCTCGCCGATTTCGTAGGAGACGCGGCCCGTGTTGTTGCGCGGGTTGAAAATTGCGATGCCGTCGGCCCCGAGGGCGATGGCACCGCGCTGAAAATTTCCCGCGGAGATCGGAATCGGCGAAGCTGACGGCGTCGGCACGAGCGGCAGCCGCCAGATGTTAGGTTTGCCGAAACCGACGGAGCCTTGGTCGCGTTCGGGATTCGTGGTGGACGCGAAATACGACGTGGGCACCGGGATCTGCTGCTGCCACGACGTGATGCCGACCATCCGCGTGGGCATCAGCGCAGTGTTAGGCACGTTGTCCGATTCAACATAGAAGGTCGTCGCGTCAAAATACGAACGCACGCGCGGGCGAAACGCGCCGAACGACGCCGCCATCGTGGCGCCGTAGCCGGCCGGCGGTGCCGCGGCGGTCGCGGGCTCCTTGCCGGCGGTGGCGCTCGCCGCCGCGCGCTCGGCGGCGAGCATCCGCGCGACTTCGGCGTGCATCCAGGCATCGCTTTCGTGGGCGCGGGTAACCCCGGCTGCCGTCATCACCGCCGCCGCCAGAACCACATGAAATGTTCGCAGGATCATGGAAAAATTTTCGCGCTAAGGCTGCCCCAACGCCACGAGCGCCGCGTAGGCCGCATCGCCGAGGCCGGCCCGCAGGTGCGCCTGCAATTGCGCGCGCATCGCGTCCGCCTGCGCGATGCTCGCCGCCGCCAGATTGCGCGTCTCACCGGGATCCTGCGCGACGTTGAAGAGCTCCGTGGTGCGCGTGTCCCAGTAATAGAGCAGCTTGAAATCGCCCTGGCGGGTCGCGGAATGCGGGCGGGCATTATCGATCGGCGCGTGCCACACGATGCGCTCGATCGGCCGCTTCACCGTCGCGGCGCCGCCCGTCGTGAGAATCGCCTTCCAGCTCCCGCCTTCCACGCCCGCGGGCAGCCTGAAACCAGGCGCGGCGAGGTCGAGCATCGTGGGGAGGATGTCGTAGCCGACGACCGGCTCGTTGGAATAAACCCCCGCGCGCACGCCCGGCCCGCGCACGATCAGCGGCACACGGATGCCGCCCTCGCCGAGATCGCCCTTTGTGCCCCGGAGCACATTTTGCGTGTTCCCGCCGTTGTCGGACATGTAGATCACGTAGGTGTTGTTCGCGATGCCGAGTTCATCGAGTTTCTTCAGCAGCTCGCCGACGCAGGTGTCGAGGTCCTCGGTCATCGCTCCCTGCAACGCCTGGCCTCCCGTGTATTTCGCGAGCGTCGCGGCCAGCGCCTGCGCCGTCGGATGCACGGCGTAATAGGACATCTGGAGGAGAAACGGCTGCCCCTGCTGCACGCGCTGCTCTATGAACGCGATCCCGCGCCGCGTGAGGCTGAAGGAAAGTTTCGGGTCGTTCGGGTCCGTCGAGTCGCCGTCGGCATTGTTGGTGATGCCATCGTTCACGTCCCAGCCCATCGACGCCGGCGTCTGGAACCACTGCCACTTCCCGAGGAGCCCGGCGCGATACGCGGGATTTGCCCGCTTGAGCGTGTTCGCCATCGCGTCCGACAGCGGCGCGCTCCAGTTGCGCGAGGTTTTCATCGGCGCGTTCAACGTCGTCGTCGTCCGCCCCATCAGCAGCGACGCCCGCGAGCACTCGCAGGTCGGATGTCCCGCGTAAGCCTGCGAAAACGTCACGCCCTGCGTCGCGAGCCGGTCCAAGTTCGGCGTGCGGAAGTTCGCGTTACGGCTGCTCGCCTGCCCGGCGATCATCGGCACCGAGGTTCCATTCCACGACTGATCGTCCGAGAGGATGAAGAGAAAATTCGGGGCCGACGCGGGAACGGGGACGGCGGGCGCGACGTAGAGTTCCACGAGCGCGGTGCCCGTCGTGTTGCCGACGCCGCTCACGACGGCGGAATACGAGCCGGGCGCGAGCGTGACGACGAGCGCGGCATCCTTGCTGCCGCTCGGCAGCGCAAATGCTCCGACCGCCGCGGCGGTCGCGGAAATTTCGGCGGCGTTCGTCGCGCTCGACCAGTTGTCGTTCGTCGCGAGCGCGGTCGCGCCA
Source organism: Opitutaceae bacterium (assembly GCA_031379235.1). Taxonomy (GTDB): domain Bacteria; phylum Verrucomicrobiota; class Verrucomicrobiia; order Opitutales; family Opitutaceae; genus ER46. The sequence continues at coordinate 11,712 of JANNEY010000076.1, forward strand.
CGATAGAGCGTAATCGTCGGATCGGCGAGCACGCCGGCGACGCCGAAACCCGCGAGCGTCGGGCCCACTGCACGAATCAGCAGCCGCAGCGATCCCGCGCCGCCGATCACGAAGCCCGGGATCAACACGCTGTCGCCGGTGCCGACGTAGGCGCGCGTCGAGGCGTTGACCAGCGACGCGGCCGCGGGCGAAGTCGCGACCGAGGCGTCGTAAACTTCGAGGAGCGCGACCCCGCTGCCGCCATCGGTGGCCGTCACCGGCGCGGTGTAGGCTCCGGGCGCGAGCGATGCGACGACCGCGGCATCCTTGCTGCCCGCCGAAAGCGTGAACGCTCCCGCCGCACTCATCGTCGCCGCGTCGGCGGGAAGCCAGTTGTCATTGCTGATCGCGGTCGTGGAACCGCTGACCACGGTGAGGCGCGGATCGGCGAGGACACCGCTTACGCCGAATCCACCGAGCGTCGGGCCCACCGCGCGCACGAGCACCGACTTCGGGCCGCTGCCGCCGAGCACAAAACCGGGAATCGGCGTGCCCGCCACGCCGCCGACGGCCACGCGGGCCGCGATGTTCACGAGCCGCGCCGTGTCCGCCTCCGCCGCAGCGCTCATCGCGGCCGAAGCGAAAAATCGATCACGAGCGAGGCAACGAGGCGAAAATCCATGCCTCCAGAATGCCCGAGCATCGTGAACGAAGGGCGCGCGCCAGGATTAAAAGTCATTAATCTTCGCCCCGGCGACTCTTCCCGGAGCCCGACGGACAAGCGACTTTCCCCTGCTCCGGCCCCCGGCGCGCTCCCGCGGCGCTCGCCCCGCGGTGGCGCCCACGATGACGGCGAGCGCCGCAGCCACCCAACCAGCCCGGCCCCACTCTCCGCAGCGACCGCCCCGATTCATCCGCGATGGGTTCACGTTAAAAAAATCACGGCACCGCGTAAACCTCCACGAGCGCCACACCGGTCGTCCCACCCGCTCCCGCGATGCGAAACGTATATGCGCCGGGCGCGAGCGTGAGCACCAGCGCGCTGTCCTTGCTCCCGACCGGCAACGCAAACGCCCCCGCACCCAGCGCCGCCGTCGCCACCGCCGCGCTGCCGGTCTGCTCCTGCCAGTTGTCATTGCTCGCGATGGCCGCGGTGCCGCTGAACACCGTGAGCGTGGGGTCGCTCAAGACCCCGCTCACGCCGAAGCTCGCGAGCGTCGGCCCGACCGCGCGCACGAGCACGCGTTTCGCCGTCGTGCCCCCAATCACCAATCCGGGAATCAACACCCCGTCCGCCGTGCCGACGAACGCCCGCGTCGACAGATTCACGAACTGCCCGCCCGTCGCCGCCCCGCCCGTGCCGCCGCTCGTCGTCGCACCGAGCTCCGCCGGCAGCGCGCTCACATCGAGGTCCGGCGTCGTGTTCCACGCCTTCACGTAGGCCGCCGGCTTTTGCACCGTCGTCCGGAAGATCACCGTGTTGTCGAGCTTCAGGTCGCTTGTCCAAATGAACTTCGCGTTCGTGAAATCTGCCGCCACGTAGTCGCCATCCGGCCCCACCTCCTGCGCGGTAAACTCCGTCGCCTGCCCCCACCCACTGTCGTCGAAGTCCGTCGCATACCACCGCGCCGGCAGCGCCGTGTGCTCCACCGTGGGGTTCGCAATGTTTCCGTTGAGCGGGCCCTTGAAAAAATTCTTCGCCTTCCATGTAGCGTTCGTGACCGTCCCGTCGCCGAGCTTGAGAATGAAGCCGCCGTCACCGATCCGGTTGCCGTATTCCAGCCCCGTCGCCGGATCCGCATTGTCCTTCGCCAGCACCGCGATCGTCAGCGGATACTCCGGCAGGATTTTCACCGAGATCTGGTTGTGCGGCAGAAAATCGATCGAATCCATCGCCACCATTTTTCCGTTGATGAAGATCGTGCACCAGTTGTCCGCGTAGGCGTTCAACGTGATTGTCTGCGCGATGCCCGGCTTGATCGGCACGACCTGCGCCCGCGCGCCGACCACCCCGAGCCACCCGCCCGCCACGATCAACCCGACGCTCCGCCAAAATGTTTTCATACCGCGACCCTACTCGCCGCTCATGAATCTCCGCCGCATGCCCGCATTAAAACTCTGTCATCTTTGCCCGCTTGACCTTCGGCCCCGTCCGTCGGCTCCTCGCTCGACATGAAAATCCTGATGATGGAGGACGACAAGAAGCTCGCCGCCCTCGTCCGCAAGGGCCTCGAGTCGCAGGGCTTCACCGTTGATTTCTGCGACCACGGCGACGACGCCTACGCCCTCGCCACCACGCGCGCCTACGATGCCCTCGTCCTCGATATCATGGTCCCCGGTCGTGACGGCCTGAGCATTCTGCGCAACCTCCGCGAGCGGCGCCTGGCCGTCCCCGTCATTCTTGTCACAGCCCGCAGCGCCCTCAACGAACGCCTCGAAGGCCTCAACCTCGGCGCCGACGACTACCTCTCGAAACCCTTCTACGTCGACGAACTCATCGCCCGCCTCCACGCCGTCACCCGCCGCGCCGCCGGCCATCCCCTCACGCTCATCCAGCACGGCCCCGTTTCGATCAACCTCGTCGCCCGCGAGGTCCGCCGCGACGGCGAGATCGTCGAACTCACCGCGCGCGAGTTCGCGCTCCTGACCTACCTGCTCCGCTCCCCCGGCCAGACTTTCACCCGCGCCCAAATTTGCGAACACGTCTGGAACTACCACTTCGACCCCGGCACCAACCTCGTCGATGTCTACGTCCAGCGCCTCCGGCGCAAACTCGCGGGCACCGACGGCAGCGACGATTCACTGATCGAAACCATCCGCGGCGTCGGCTACCGCGCGCGCGCCGTCCCCGCTCCGTCCGCGAAGCCGTTGTGAATTCATTTCGCCTCCGCCTCGCGCTCCTCGTCGGTCTGCTCACTGCTGCCCTCCTGCTCGGCGCCGGCTTCGCGGCGTGGACCGTCACGTCGCGCTTCAAC
>JANNEY010000556.1:0-9804 GCA_031379235.1 Opitutaceae bacterium
ACAAACCGGCGGGGTTCGGCGACCCCGCCCTACAACGAACGCCCGCCCGCCTTCCGCGTCGTTTTCGCCTTCGCGGGAAATTTGAGTTTGCCACGCCCGCGCACGGCGCGCTTTGTTCGCCGTTCACGTTCTCGTCTCTCTCTCTTACAAACCACACACTGTCATGGCTGAACTCGTAGGAAATGTCTTGGTGGGCCAATCCGGCGGCCCCACCTCCGTCATCAACGCCAGCGTCGCAGGCATCATCGGGGAGGCGTTGAACCATGAATGCATCGAGGAGATTTACGGCACGTTGAACGGCGTGCTCGGCATTTTGCAGGAAGATCTGATCGACCTCGCCTCCGAGTCGCAGCAGCAGATCCGCGCGCTCAAGCACACGCCTGGCGCCGCCCTCGGCACTTGCCGCTTCAAACTCAAGAAGCAGGCCGACTTCGACCGCGTCCTTGAGGTCTTCAAGGCGCACAACATCCGCTACTTTTTCTACATCGGCGGCAACGACTCGCAGGACACCGCAGACAAGATTTCCAAGCTCGCGCAGGCGCAGGGCTGGGAGATGCGCGTCATCGGCGTGCCGAAGACGATCGATAACGACCTTCCGATCACCGACCACACACCGGGCTACGCTTCCGCCGCCAAATACATCGCCACCACGGTGCGCGAGATCGCGTGCGACAACGAGGCGATGGGCCAGGGCGACCTCGTCTCCATCGTCGAGGTCATGGGCCGCAGCGCCGGCTGGATTGCCGCCGGGGCCGCCCTCGCCAAGCGCCGCGACCACCCGCACGATCCGCCGCACCTCATCCTTCTCCCTGAGATTCCGTTCAACCAGGAGAAGGTCCTGGAAGAGGTGAAGCGCGTCCTCAAGCGCGAGAAATACTGTCTCATCGTCGTCGCCGAGGGGCTTGTCGATGCCGATGGCAACTACGTCGCCGCCGATGGTGCGACTGATGCCTTCGGTCATGCCACGCTCGGTGGCGCCGGCGATGCTCTCGCCGAGATCGTCAACGCCAACATCCCCGGTCTGAAGGTCCGCGTCGCCAAGCCCGGCCTTATGCAGCGTTGCGCCTCGCACGCCGCCTCGAAGACCGACACCGATGAAGCCTACCTCGCCGGCGAAGCCGCCGTCGAAGCCGCCATCAAGGGCGAGACCGACAAGATGGTCACGCTCATCCGCGGCGATGGCGACACCTACACCACCGAGACCGGCCTGGCTCCGCTCAGCGAGGTGGCCAACTCGGTGAAGAAACTCCCGCGCGAGTGGATCAACGAAGATGGCGTGAGCATGAACTTCCAGTTCCTCCGCTACGCCCAGCCGCTCATCCAGGGCGAAGTCGTCGTCCCGCACGACAACGGCGTGCCGGTCTTCGCCCGCCTCGACAAGGTGCGCGTCGACAAGATTCTGCCCGCTTACGAGGTCTGAGCCGAAACGGCGTCCGATCGTTCAACGGAAAATTCTAAGGCCGGTCGCAAGACCGGCCTTTTTTCTGCCGTTCGGGTCGTAGGGAAAAGGCGGGCAACAGGATCGCATGCCAGCGCCCGATGAGTAGGGCGGAATCTGTGGCCCGCCCTCGGAGGTTGTTTCGATATTCGAAACCGTGCAGCGGGTGCGAAGACAGGGCGGGTCACAGACCCCGCCCTCAAGCTGCCGCGGCCACCACACGGGCGGAATAAGCGTCCGTGCCGCCGGCTCCCACCCCGCGATGATGCTTCGACTCGCTCCTTCCGCGTTTGCGTTGGCGCTGATCGTCGCCATCGGTGCCACCATGAAACTATCCCCCGCCAAAACCGCCGCCGCCGCCGCCGATCCCGCCTGCCCGCCCAGCGAGAAATCCGCCTGCGGCCTACCGTCGAACGTCGTCATCGACATGGCCAAGGCGACCGTGCAGCGCACCGACGCCGAGTGGAAAGCGATGCTCAACCCGATGCAGTTTCGCGTCGCGCGGCAGCAGGGCACCGAGCCGCCGTTTCAAAACGCATTCTGGGATCATCACGGGGATGGGGTGTATTTCTCGGTGTGCAGCGACACACCGCTCTTCGACTCCCGCGACAAATTCGAGAGCGGCACCGGCTGGCCGAGTTTCACGAAACCGATCGAGCCGGCCTTCGTGGGCGAGCACGTTGATGTGAGTTTCGGCATGCGGCGCGTCGAGGTGCACTGCAACGTCGACGGCGGGCACCTCGGCCACGTGTTTCCCGACGGCCCGCGCGCCCAAGGTGGGCTGCGCTACTGCATCAACAGCGCCTCGCTGCGGTTTGTGGCGCGGGCGGAGTATGAAGCGTGGGTGGGGAAGAAATAGGGGGCAGTCGCGGGCTGACCGGTCAGTTGATGGCCGCAACGACGGGCACTTAACGGTGCCGGATGAACCGTGCGGCTTTGATCGCCGGATGAACCCGTCGGCTTCGTAACCTGATCGTTGAAATCGCGCGGGGGTTTGCGGTTGTTTCACGGCGGTGCCGTCACACGTTTGGCGCAATTTCCCTCTGATTCTGCGATGCCTGCCCTCCGCCCTGCGCTCAAACCGTTTCCGCCCAACCTAGTCGCCGCCGCGTTGTGCGCGGTTGTCATCGTGGCCTATTCCGGGAGCTTCGGCGGACTGCTCTTTGGCGGGCCGCTCGAGCCGTTCGTCGGCCGCGGCGTGCTCGCCGCGCTGGTCAGCAGCATCGTCGTCCTGCTGATGCTCGCGTGGCGCAGCTCGTTCTTTTTCAGTCTCGGGGGACCCGACTCGAATCCCTCCGCCATTCTTGCCTTCACGCTCGCCGCCGTCACCGGGGACATCATGCAAGGCGCGACGACCGCGCCGGCCCAACTGGTGCCGACGACGCTGATGGCGCTGTTTCTCTCGGCCACGGCCTGCGGCGCCATTCTCTACACGCTGGGCCGGCTGGGCTGGGGTCGCTACGTGCGCTACATCCCCCACCCGGTGGTCGGCGGTTTCCTCGCCGGGAGCGGCTATCTCCTGCTGGCCGGCGCCTGGAAAATGCTGACGTCGCATCCGTTGGACTTGTTCGAGCTTGAGGTCATTTCCGCCGTTCATCCGCTGGCCTGGCTCACGGTGATCGTCGTCGCGGCGGCCCTGGTGGTGCTGACCCGTTTGATCCGGCATTTCCTTGTCATCCCGATCATCCTCGTCGGCGCGATGGTGGCATTCCACCTCGTGCGACTGGCGGCGGGGATCGACCTGACGTCCGCGCGGCAGTTGGGTTTGTTGCTCGCGCCCCTCCACGTCGGTGATTGGACCCACGTCGGAAATTTCCCCTACGGTGATGTGCGTTGGGACTTGCTGCTCGAACATATGAAGGATTTCGGCGCGATGACCATGGTCGCCGTAATTACGATTCTGCTCAACACGACGAGCCTGGAACTCGCCACCAACATCGAGGGCGACGCCGACCGCGAACTAAAGACCCTCGGCCTGGCCAACGTCCTGATCGGGCTTGGCGGCGGCATGGTCGCGGTCAATTCCTTCAACCGCAGCATGCTCAACCTCCAGGCGGGCGCCAATTCGCGGTGGGCGGGCCGGTGTTGTGCGGCGCTGATCGTCGGGGCCGTGCTCTTCACCCCGGGGTTGATCGGGCTGATGCCCAAGCCCGTCCTCACCGGGCTGATTCTCTTTCTCGGCATCAACTTGATTATCACCTGGGCCTTCGAGTCGCGCCTGAAAATGCCGTGGCGCGACTACCTGATCGTCCTCGCCATCGTCGGCAGCGTCGCCGGGTTTGGCATGATGCCCGGGGTGATGCTCGGGCTGGTGGCGGCCTGCGTGAGCTTCGTCTTCACACTGAGCAACAGCCCGTCGATCCGCAGCAGTTTCTCCCTGGCCGACCGGCGCTCCAACGTCGAACGCCCTGCGGCGCAGGGCGAGATCCTGCAGGCGCAGGGCCAGAGCATGCGCGGCTTCGCGCTGCAGGGGTTCCTGTTCTTCGGCACCACGAGCCGGCTGTTGGACGAGGTGCGGGCCGCGTTGGATCGGACCCGTTTTGTGCTGCTCGATTTCCGCCTCGTGCACGGGGTGGACGGCTCCTCGACCGTCGCGCTCAAAAAACTGCGCACGCTCTGCAGCGACGCCGGCATCACCCTCGTGCTCACGGGCATGTCGGCCGGGGTCGAATCCATGCTGCGGCTCGGTGGCATCCAGGCCAACGATGCGGTGCTGCGAACTTTTCCCGACATCGACTACGGCCTCGAATGGTGTGAGGACCAGATCATCACGGCCGCGGTGCCGCACTCGGAATTGCTCGCCGCGCTGGGCGGGGTGTTCAGCGCGGAAGAGGTCGGCTATCTCGTCGCGCACTTCGAGCGCATCGAAATCGAGCGCGATGCCATGCTCATCAAGCAGGGCGATTCCGGCGACTCGATGTTCATCATCGAGCACGGCCGCGTCAGCGTTTACCTGCGGCTGGGCGATGCCAGGGCGACCACCGGGCGACGGTTTCGCCTGCGCACTTTCACGCCCGGCACCGTCGTGGGCGAGATGGGGCTCTACACCGGCGCGGCGCGCACGGCCGACGTCGTCGCGGACGAACCGACGCGCGCCCTCAAGCTGAGCGGTGCGCAAGTCACGCTGCTCGAGCAGCGCGTGCCCGAACTAGCCAACAAACTCCACCGCTTCGTCGTGCGCAACCTCGCCCACCGTCTCTCCGGCGCCAACGCCCAGGTGCATGCGCTGACGTAGCGCGCCCATCCCGGGCGGTGATTTCCCGACAGCCCGCGCGCGCAGGGCGGGTTGCGCTACTGCATCAACAGCGCCTCGCTGCGGTCTGTGCCGCGGGCGGAGTATGAGGGGTGGGTGGGGAAGAAGTAGTCGGGCGTGGCGGCGGGAAAATAGGGCGGGAGGAGATAGAGCGCGTCGTGCTTCTCCTGCTTGTCATTGCGAGAAGGCCGCAGGCCGACGCGGCAATCCATCTGGAGTTTCAGCTGGATCACCACGTAGCTCCGTTCCTCGCGATGACATGGGGAGGGACGGGGCGAGTGGCGCGCGCGGGGTGAAGTGCTGGATTGCCGCGTCGCCTTCGGCTCCTCGCAATGACAAGCAGGGTGCGGTAAGGATTCGGATCATGGCGGTGACGCCGGGCCGAAGAGGCGCTCGCTCAGATCATTCCACTCGGGGTTTTCCTTTTCGATAAGCGCGATTTTCTTGGCGCGCGAGCCGGCCTTCAATTGCTTCTCGCGAGCGATGGCGTCGGTGACGTCTCGGAAGTCCTCATAGTAAACGAGCCGGTCCACGGCGTAGCATGCGGTAAATCCAGCGGTGGCTTTGTTCTTATGCTGCCACGCGCGGCGTTCGAGGCTGTTCGTGACGCCGATGTAGAGCGTGCCGTTTTTCCGGCTCGCGAGGATGTAGACCCAATAGGTCTTGTTGATCGTCGGGGACTCGCAGCGACCGGTATCTGTCATTGCGAGGAGCCCGAAGGCGACGCGGCAATCCATCCGAAGACAACCGGAGGTTCTAGCTGGATTGCTTCGTCGCTATGCTCCTCGCAATGACAGGTAGCGGGTATGGCATGGGCGTTGGCGCGCGTGGGGTGAAGTGATGGATTGCCGCGTCGCCTTCGGCTCCTCGCAATGACAAGCAGGGGGGGGTGCCGGTTGCGTGTCGGCGGGGTGCCCGTCACACCTTCGGAAACTTCACCCACTTCGCGCCGGCTTTGCCGGACTTCACGGCGGTCTCGATGAAGGCCATGCCGGCCAAGCCGTCGTCGATGGTCGGGAAATCGTAGCCGGCCTTCGGGGCTTTGCGGCCGGCGATGGAATCGGCGATGGCGACGGCGGCGCTGCGATAGACATTCGCGAAGGCTTCGATGAAACCCTCGGGGTGCGCGAAGGGCGTGCGCGTGGCACCCGCGGCGGCGGCGCTGACATAGCCGTTACCGCGGCGGTAAACTTGCTGGGGCGCGTCGGCTTTCTTGAAGAGGAGTTCGTTGGGGTTTTCCTGAAACCACTGGAGCGAGCCTTGGGTGCCGAAGACGCGGATGTTGAGGTTGTTTTCCTCGCCGCTCGAAATCTGCGAGGCGAAGAGGATGCCTTTCACGCCGCCGCTGAAGCGCACGAGGCAGTTGCCGTCGTCGTCGAGCAGGCGGCCGGGGATGAAGGTCGAGAGCTCGGCGCAGATTTCCTCGACCTCAAGGCCGGTGATGTAGCGCGCGAGGTTGTGCGCGTGCGTGCCGATGTCGCCCATGCAGTTCGAGACGCCGGAGACGTTCGGGTCCATGCGCCAGTTGGCGATTTTGCTGATGGTCTTGGCGTCGAGCGCGCTGATGGCGTAGCCCTGCGGATATTCGACGACGACCTTCATCAGCTTGCCGAGCTTGCCGCCGCGCACCCACTCGCGCGCCTCCTTCACCATCGGGTAGCCGGTGTAGTTATGCGTGAGCGCGAAAACCTTGCCGCTCTTCTTCACGACCTCGCGGAGCTTGCGGCCCTCGGCGAGCGTGAAACACAGCGGCTTGTCGCACACGACGTGGAACCCGGCCTCGAGAAACGTCTTCGCGACCGGGGCGTGCGTGTTGTTACGCGTGACGATCGAGACGAAGTCGATGCGCTGGTCGGCGGGGAGCGCGGCCTCGGCCTTGGCCATCTCTTGATACGTGCCATAGACGCGCGCCGGATCGAGGAAGAGATCGGCGCCGGAGGCCTTGGATTTCTCGGGGTCGGATGAGAAGCAGCCGGCGACGAGATCGATTTCGCCATCGAGGCGCGCGGCCATGCGGTGGACGGCGCCGATGAAGGCGCCACGCCCGCCGCCAATCATGCCCATGCGGAGTTTGCGGTTAAGTTTCATAGGAAAAATGAGTGTGAAAGCGGAAACAAGAAGCCTGTAGAGACGCCAATGAGTTTGGGATTCACCACGTGATTTGAGCGTCACGAGACAAAATACCAACAGCAAGCCATCGCCCTGACTGACTACCAAATCCCTTCAAGGAATAGTGCGTCTCCATCTTGTTGTGAAACTCGCAAATATCTTTGAGGTGCTGACCGACGATTCCTTCGTCCACTCGTTGGAGTTCTGATCGTAAGACAGGGCGGTTGCCGGCTGGAGTAGCGGAAAAACAAGTTTTGCGGGAACTCGGAGTCGTCCGTCGAAGTGAACATCCGACATTTCTACTTCGAGTAAGTCGGACGAAAGGCTCCAGCGAACAACTTCAGCATCCGGAAAAGAGTGGGCGGCGGTAGGCTTCATGGCCGGCGGATGCGCGAGGTAGGCGGGCATCGTGAAGAGTGAACCACTAATCCGAACTCCAATCTTGGGGAATGTTGGGAATGACGGAAGCGCGCGCGAACGCCGGTTCTGAATTCCAATTCATTTCCTTCGATTGGTGCTTGGATTAGTGGTGATCCAAATCACAGCGCCACCGGCTTCCCCGTCGTCGCCGACTTGTAGGCGCCGTCGATGATTTTCATCAGCGAGAGGGCTTGGTCGGGGGTGTTGAGCGGTTTCTCGGTGCCTTCGAGGGTGCGGATGAAATTCACGGCGGAGCGGACGCGGCCCATCGTCTCGTCGGCGGGGACGATGATGTCGCGGTTCACATGGCGGCCGTTTTCCAGCGTGTAGAGCTGGCAGGCGTCGATCGCGGTGTTGTCGAGGCCGTCTGTGCCGAAGAGGCGGCGGACGAGGCCGCCGGCCTTGGTGCCTTGGAAGGTCACGGAGACTTCCTCGCGGTGGTTCATCTCGGCCCACGAGACGGCGAAGTTCATCGACTGGCCAGTCTTGAAGGTGACGAAGCCGTGCGCGGCGGCCTCGACGTCGGTCACACCCTTGGCGACATCCGGGATGCCCCACGGGCCCTTGAAGGCCTTGTTGTCGATGTGGTCGGCGTAGGTGCGCGCGAGGATGTGCGCGGGCTCGGGGTAGCCCATGAAGTGGAGCCCGAGGTCGATCATGTGCAGGAGATCGATGAGCGGGCCGCCGCCGGAGACGGCCTTGGTGGTGAACCAGCCGCCGAAGCCGGGGATGCCGGCGCGGCGAATCCATTTCGCCTGGCAGGTGTTGATGGTGCCGATGGTGCCGGCCTTGATGTAGTCCATCATCGCGTAGCTCTCGGGGCGCGCGCGGTTGTTGAAGTTAAACATCAGCGTCTTCTTCGCCTTGGCGGCGACGGCCTGCATGGCGGCCATTTCCTTGGCGCTGAGCGCGGGGGGCTTTTCGCAGAAGACGTGCTTGCCGGCCTTGAGGGCTTGGAGCGCGAGGGGCGCGTGGAATTTGTTGGGGACGATGACGGAGACGGCGTCGAGCTCGGGCATGGCCTGGAGCATCGCGGCGACGTCGTTGAACGTGCGGCCGATGTTGTGCTTGGCGGCGGCGCGCTCGGCGGCGGGCTGGCTGACATCGCAAAGGGCGACGATGTCGGCGCCGGCCTCGCGGAAACCCTTGGCGTGATAGGCGGCCATGCCGCCGGCGCCGATGATTGCGATCTTGGTGCTCATAAATGGGGGAAAAGGAAAGACAGGTGGCCCACGGAACACACGGAATACACGGAAAAAATCAGACCTTAGCTGGTTGGCGTTCTGCCGTGTATTCCGTGTGTTCCGTGGGCAATTTGTTTGGGTGGTTTACTTCTTCTGCTTGTCGAACTGTGCGTCGAAGACGATCGCGCTGGAGGGGAAATCGACCTTGCGCACGAAGGCGGCCGCCTCGGCGGCGCCGTGGATGCGGTCCATGCGGCTGTCCTCCCACTCGACGGAGAGCGGGCCGCGGTAGCCGACATCGTTGAGGGCGACGATGATTTCCTCGAAGTTGATGTCGCCGTGGCCGAGCGAGCGGAAATCCCAGTTCCGGCTCGGGTGACCGAAGCTCACGTGGCCGCCGAAGACGCCCACCGTGCCGTCGCCGTGGCCCCACCACACGTCCTTCATGTGACAGTGGAAGATGCGCGGGCCGAAAGTGCGGATGAACTTCACGTAGTCCACGCCCTGGTAGCCGAAGTGCGAGGGGTCGTAGTTGAAACCGAAACGCTTGTGGCCCTTCACCGCCTCGATCGCGCGCTGGGCGCTGGCGATGTCGAACGCGATTTCCGTCGGATGAACCTCGAGGGCGAAGTTGACGTTGGCCTTGTCGAAGGCCTCGAGAATCGGGCCGAAGCGCTTGCCGAAGTCGGCGTAGCCGGCGTCCCAAAAGGCCTGCGAGGTCGGCGGGAAGGCGTAGATCGAGTGCCAGATGGAGGAGCCGGTGAAGCCGTTGACCACGGCAGGAAAGTCATCCTTGCCGTTGTTGCCCGGCTTGGCGTCGAAGAACGCGCGCGCGGCCTTGGCGGCGAGCGCGAGCTTGCGCGCGGCGCGCTTGCGCACGCCTTCGGGATCACCGTCGCCCCAGACATCGGGCGGGAGGATGGACTTGTGGCGCTCGTCGATGAGATCGCACACGGCTTGGCCGACGAGGTGGCTCGAGATGGCATAGCAGGTGAGGCCGTGGTCCTTGAGCTGCGCCCATTTGTCGTGGACGTATTTCTTGCTGTTGGCGGCGGCATCGACGTCGAAGTGGTCGCCCCAGCAGGCGAGTTCGACGCCATCGTAGCCCATCTTCTTGACGAGCGGCAGCAGTTTTTCGAGCGAGAGATCGGCCCATTGGCCGGTGAAGAGAGTGCAAGGGCGAGGCATGGGGGGAAGGAAGTGCGGTGGAGGGGCGAAAGGAAGGAGGGGTTTAGACGCCGGACGGAAAGGGGCGAGAAAAAATCCGTATTGGTGCGCGGCGGGCGGAGACCAGAACGCTCAACGCTTAACTTTCAACGCTCAAGTGGGAGCGCATGGGTAAAGGGAGTGCGGCTCGGGTAGCGGCGGGCGTCCCTGCCCGCCGGTTCAGGGCGCTCGAC
>JANNEY010000100.1:0-10514 GCA_031379235.1 Opitutaceae bacterium
GAGCTTCTCTGGTGCTTGGTGCTTGGAATTTGGAGCTTAAATCGCCATGCACATTGATCCTTGGATCCTCACGTTCAGCGCCATCACGGTCTTCGCCACCATCTTCATGGGCTTCTGGTCCGCGCGGCGATCCAAGACCGCCAGCGATTTCTTCGTGGCCGGTCGCAGCGTGAGTGTGGGTTGGAACGCCAGCGCCATTTCCGGCGAATACCTCAGCGCCGCGAGCTTCATGGGCATCGCCGGCATGGTGATGCTGTCCGGCTACGACGCCCTCTGGTATCCGGTCTGTTACGCGTGCGGCTATCTGTTTCTGTTGTTGTTCATCGCCGGACCGCTGCGCCGTTTCGGGGCCTACACGATTCCGGATTTCGCCGAGGGCCGGTTTGACTCCCCGCTGTTTCGCAAAATCGCGGTGTGCTTCGTGCTGTTCATCGGATTCTTCTACACGATGCCGCAGATGAAGGGCGCCGGCGTGACGCTCGCCTACATTTTTCCCGGCCTGCCCTACTGGGTCGGAGTCGTGGTGGTCGGCGCGGTGATCACCTTCAACGTCGCGCTCGGCGGCATGAAGGGCATCACGCTCGTGCAGGCCTTCCAGTATTGGATCAAAATGTTCGCGATCAGCGTGCCGATTTTCGTGCTCATGGCCGTGGTCGGTTTCTACAACACCCAGATCGGCGCCAATCTCGCCCCCGGTGAAACCGCCCCGGACGTCTCTTACGTCCAACGCAAGCCGCTCGTCGAAAAAGCCCCGAAGGACACCGCCTGGATCGCCCCGTTCGGCCCGCTCACGACCAAAGCCGTCAACGCCGCCGCTGCAGCCCTGCCGGCCGAGGAGCGGTCGGCGTTCCTCGCTGAGCACCAGAAGCCCTATTCGCTGCTCTACACCTACTCGCTGATCATCGCGCTCGTCTGCGGCACCGCCGGATTGCCGCACATCCTCGTCCGCTTCTACACCAACCCCGACGGCGTGGCCGCCAAGAAGACCACGATGTGGGTGATGATTCTCATCGGGGTCTTCTATGTCTTCCCTCCCGTCTTCGGCGTGATCGGCCGCAATCTCCTGCCCGAGCTCTACAGTGGCGTCGGCGCCAAGGGCACGGACAAGATCGTCCTCGAACTCCCCACGCTGATCGGAGCGAAATATGGCGTCGTCGGTTCGATCCTCAGCGGCATCACGTGCGCCGGCGCGTTTGCGGCTTTCATGAGCACCTTTAGCGGGCTGCTCGTTTCGATGACGGGTGCGCTCGCGCACGACGTCTACGGCCGGATGCTCCGTCCAAAATCTTCGCCTGCGGAGCGCATGTTCGCCTTCAAGTTCGCGGCGGTGCTCATTGGCGGTGTCGCCGTCACGCTCGGCTGTTTTGTCGAGCCGCTCGAAATCAACTTCATGGTCGGTCAAGCCTTCGCCATCGCGGCCGCCAGCTATTTCCCACTGCTCTTCATGAGCGTCTGGTGGCGCGGCATGACGATGAAGGGCGCGGCGACAGGGATGCTCACCGGCGGCCTCTGCGCGCTCGGCGCGGCGGCGTTGACGAATCTCGGCACGCTTGCGCTCGACAAAGGCCCGATGGGAAAAATCTTCTCTGGCTTCGCTCCGCTCAACGGCTTCTGGGCCGAGCACCCACTGCTCCGCATCCTCTGCGAGCAGCCCGCCATCTGGTCCGTGCCACTCGCGATCGGACTTATGATCGTGGTTTCGAAAGCGACTGCGTCACAGGTGCCCGGGGACATTCGCATGAAGATGCTCGTGCTCCACGCGCCCGAGAAACTCGGCCTGAAGCAGGAATACATCCAAGAGCACCAGGCCGGCGCCGGTCACTGAGCCTCTGCCCGCCCGAAGCCGGGCGTGTGTTTTCCCACACGCCCGCACGCTGCAAGAAATTGCCGCGCCCCAATTTTTCACCCCCGATGCCCCGCTTTCGCATGATACCCGACTGCCTCGCGCACCTCGCGCTCGTGGCGGTTGTTTGGGCCGGCCTCGTTCCGCGCGGTTTGGCCGCAGCCGCGCCCATGGCGACGACTCCCGGCGCGCACCTGACCGCCGACGAGCATCGCTTCCTTGAGGATCTGCAGCGCGCTTCGTTTCGTTTTTTCGAAGAGCAAACCCACCCCCGGACCGGCCTCGTGAGTGATCGCGCGCGGGCGAACGGCGGGCCGCAGAAAGGCAAAGCGAGCATCGCCAGCTCCGGGTTTGCCCTCGCCGGTTGGACCATCGCCGTCGAACGCGGCTGGGTGACCCGCGAAGCGGCCCTCGCCCGTGTCCGGCTGATGCTCCGGTTTCTCACCGATGATGCACCCCGCCAGCGCGGCTTCCTCTACCACTTCATGGAGCTCGATTCCGGCGCGCGCGCGTGGGAATGCGAGGTCTCGCCCATCGACACCAGCATCTTCCTCGTAGGGGCGATTGTCGCCCGCGAGTATTTCGCCGATCCGGAAATCACCGCACTCGTCGACCGTTTCTACGCGCGGCTCGACTGGCCGTGGTTCCTCAACGAAGGCGAGACGCTCGCTTCCAGCTGGCGTCCGGAAACCGGCTTCTCCCGCTACCGCTGGCGCGCCTACTCCGAGCATCTCATGATGAGCCTGCTCGCACTCGGGAGTCCGACGCATCCACTGCCCGAAAAATTTTGGCACGATTGGAAACGTGCGCCGGCCCTCACCTACGGTGGTCGTCATTTCCTCGCCGCCGGGCCGCTGTTCATCCACCAGTTCTCGCAGGCCTTCGTCGATTTTCGCGGCCGCCGTGACGCCTTCGCCGACTATTATCGAAACTCCGTGCTCGCGACCCTCGCGCACCGTCACTTCTCCATCGAGCTCGCCTCTGAGTTCCCGAGCTGGGGTGAAAAAATGTGGGGCGTCACCGCCTCCGACTCCGCGCATGGCTACCTGGCGTGGGGTGGGCCGCCGCGCGGGCATGATGGCGGCGCCCTCGATGGCACGCTCGTCCCCTGCGCCGCCGCCGGCTCGCTGCCCTTTGCGCCACGCGAGACGCTCGCCACGCTCCGCCACATGCGCGCAACGCACGGCAATCGCATTTGGCAACGCTACGGGTTTGTCGACGCCTTCAATCTCGAAACCGGCTGGATCGCGCCTGACGTCATCGGGCTGGATGTCGGCATCACGCTTGTTCAAGCCGAGAACGCCCGCACCGGACTCATCTGGAAACTTTTCAACCAAGCGCCGGAAATCCAACGCGCCCTCAAGCGCGCCGGCTTCGTCTCCACCAAGCGCGATCTCTCGCCTGCCGCCACCGTGCGCGTCCGCTCTCTGGCTGAGGACGCGTGGCGTTCTCTGGCCACCTCGGTCGTTACGCCGGAAACTACCGGACTCCGCCTCACCGCCCTCCTCGGCGCCCAGGCGCTCGGCTTTGTCTCCGTCGCGCAGGCGACCACTGCAGCTCAGGCGCTCCTCACCGCCACGCCGGCTCCGTCGCATGACGTCGCCCTTGCTCACTACGCCGCCGGACTTGCCACCCTGCGCCAAGCTCTGCCCGACCTCACCGCCGAAGCGACCACGCGACTCGATGCCATCGCCTGGGATCGCGTCGACCTCACCTCACGCGAACTCGGCTCCGCCAGCCGCCTCGCCGCATTTTTTCAGGTCGCCACCGGCGCCCGCACCGTTTCCGCCTGGAACGATCTGGCCCGCACTCCCATCGCCTGCGGTGCGGTGCACGTGCTTGCTCCGTCTGAAACCGCCGACCACGTGCTCGCAGGTCTCTGGCTCGACGAGCGAGAAATCATCACCGGCGCCTCCGCCGCCCAACTCGCCTACGCCCACCGCACCGATGTCCGCGACCCTTTGGCGTTCGCCCTCCTCCTCGAACATTTTCCCGCTGAAGCCACCGCGCACCTCGACTCGAACACGTTTACGCGTGAAGCCGTGAGCCAGGCCAGCGCGCGCGATCGCGCCGCACTTGTTGCGGCCGCCGCCAACGCCCTCGCGGGCGACGCCTTGCGCCGCTGGTTTCAAGCGGACCCGCTCGCGCGCGCCGGCCGGGCCGCGATACCCGAATTTGCCGAGGCCGCCTTCGGCGCCAACAATTCCCTGGTCGCCCGGCGCGAACTCGCCGGCCCCGCCCTCGGCCCGTCCACGCGCCAGGCCGCCGTGCGCTCCGCGAGTCGGCCTTCCGCCGAGTGGGATTGGCAGCAGCTCGCCGGCCCCGAATTCCGCGATTCCACAACCGACGTGCGGCCCGGCGATCCCGCCCTCGCCCTGCGCTTCGCGTTCGCGTGGGACCGGGAAGCCCTCGTCTTCCGCGCCGAGGCGATTGACACACCCGAAGGTTTCACGCGGCCCGAAAAACGCCGCGAAGTCGTCGAACTGTTTCTCGATCCGCACGCCGACGGCTTCTCCGGCCACCGCGGCGAAGATGTCCTCTTGAGCTTTCTCTCGACCGGCCACGCCCGCGACGTGCTCCAACGGAAACCCTTCGCCGCCGAGATCACGCGCGGCCCGCGCGGCTTCACGATTCACGCCCGCATCCCGTGGTCCCAGCTCGGCCTCGCCCCCGCCGTTGGCCTCCGCCTCGCCGCCACCGCCGCCGTTCAGGTCACCGGTCCGCGCAGCGATCAGCCCGCCCAGCGTCTCAACTGGCACCGCCACACCCGCGAAGATGGCGCCAACGACCTCGGCACGCTCGTCCTCGAGCCCTGATTTCCATTCCCTCAATCCCGCCGTTTTTCACGTTCACGATCATGAAAACCCACCGCATCACTGTGCTCACGCGCTTCGTTCTCGCACTCGCCTCGACCGCTGCGCTCGTCGCCCAGACCAAAACGCCCGACGCCCCCGTCACGCCCGCAGAGGCCGTCATGCTCGAATCCTTCATCGTCAATACCGAGAAGGACAACGGCTACATCGCCACGGACTCCCTCGCCGGTGGCCGCACTGCGACATTGATCAAGCTCACGCCCACCGCGATGTCGTCCCTCACGCGCACGTTCCTCGACGATGTCGCGATCACCGATGTCCGCGAGGCACTGAAGTGGACCGTCAACGTCGTGCCCTCCGATCTGAACGCGGGCAAGAGTTCATCCCCGTTCAACGACTGGGATTTCAACTTCCGCGGCGCCGGCCAATCGCTCCAAGGCGGCTCCGGCCCGACGCGCAATTACTTCACGTTCTACCAGAGCGCCGACACCTATAACATCGAGCGCCTCGAATTCGACCGCGGCCCCAACTCCATCCTCTTCGGCGTCGGCACCATCGGCGGCGTCATGAGCTCCTACACCAAGCAGGCCCGCCTCGACCAAAATTTCGTCAACGCCCAGCTCACGACCGACACCAACGGCACCCTGCGCTTCGAGGGCGACATCAACCGCCGCCTCTCCAAGAAACTCGCCGCCCGCTTAAGTCTGCTCGAAAAGCACCACCGCGGCTGGCGTGATCAGGACCAGGATTCCCAACGCGCCGCCGACCTCGCCCTCCACTACCAGGTCGGCGAAAAAACCTCCGTGCGTCTCGACCTTGAGACGAGCATCGCCGAGCGGAGTTTTCTGCGCAGCACCGCCGCGGAGGGTGTCACGCGCTACGACGGCACCACCGCCAACACCTGGGGCGCCCCACTCTCCACCGCTACCGGCGCCGTCTCCACGATGACCGGCCTGCCCGTCTATCGCGTGTGGATCGCGGGGCAACCCGAGCTGGGTCTGCAAAACTGGGCCGGCGGCTATCGCTCCAACGGCTACTTTTTGCCCATGGCCCCGAAGGCCGGCTGGTATCCCAGCGTAATCACGAACGGCACAGTGACGTTCGACGGCTCCAAGATTCCGATCATGCCGTCGCGCTCCTTCACCATCGCGCCGAAAGACTCTCTTTCTCGCCCCGAATATTCCAACGCCACGGCCTGGGTGAACCACCGCTTCACCGACAAATTCGAGGTCACGCTCACCGGCTATCACTACCAGGATTCCCGCAACTCCCAAAATTACGAAGGCATCGGCAACTGGTCGATCGACGTCAACCGCCAGCTGCCCAACGGCCAGGCCAATCCGAATCTCGGCAAAAAATTCGGTGATTTTTTCCTCTCGAAGCAGACGCAGGACCGCGGCGTGGATGAACTCCGCCTCCAGCTCACTTACCGTCTCGCGGCCAAACTCTTCGACCGCCCCTACCGGCAGACGTTCAGCCTCTCCGCCGGCGATCAGCAGATCACCTGGACCGCCCATCAATACAACGCGCAGATCACGAACAGCGGCATCAGCGTCGCCGACCAGAACCAAGTCCGCACGCGCATCTACGAGGACAACGTTCACCCCTACATCGGTCTGCCTCCGTCGGTCGGCGGCCAGAACATCGCCTACGCTCCCTGGCCCACCTACTGGTTCGATTTCAACGAAGACTATCAGCTCCGCCACATCGCCGGTTTCTCGCACGCCCGCCTACTCGACGACAAACTGAGCGTTCTCGTCGGTGCCCGCCACGACCACTACGACCACTACAAAATCGAAACTATCTCCCGCACCCTCGGGGGCCCGCTTACCACCGTGCAAGATGGCGCGAGCGGCACGACCTACTCCGCCGGCGCGATCTACTACTTCGGTCCCGTCGGGCTCTACGTCAACTGGTCGAAAAATTTCGATCCCATCGGCCCAGGAAGAAATCCCAGCCTCAGCGGCAAGCCCTTCGGCCCCGCCACCGGCAAGGGAATCGAGACCGGCCTCCGTTTCTCCAGCAAAGACGGCAAATACTACGCCACCGCGAGCTACTACGACTCCCGCTCGCAAAACCGCATCACGGGAACGAAGATCGGATTCGGCGGGATCTGGAACAACTACTTCGACGCCCGCGGCGAAGCGCGCAATCCGCTGCTCAGCACGCTCGCCTACGACGACACCGAGGCGCTCCACGTGAGCGGCTACGAGTTTGAGATCACGGCCAATCCCACCAAGCAGCTCCGTCTCCAAGCGAGTTACGGCCTGCCCGACTCCGAGTTCATCGATGCCCTCCCCGGCCAGCGCGCCTACTACGCCGCCAACTTCGCCGCCTGGGATGCCGCTGCCAAACTCACCACCAATCCCGCCGCGTCCACCGCGCTCCGCAACACGCTCACGAATTCGCAGGTCACCCTCGACAACAACGTCGCCGGCCGCACCCGCACCGGCTTGGTGAAGTTTACCTCGAATGTTTTCGCCAACTACTCCTTCAGCGAAGGCGCGCTGCGCGGCTTCTCGCTCGGCGGCGGCCTCGCCCGCACCGGACGCACTTACGTCAGCACGATCCGGACTACGAAATACTACCGCGGCGAACAAACGACCACCTCGCTGCGCTTCGGCTACAACACGAAGCTTCGCGGCATCCCGACGCGCCTCTCGCTCAACGTCGAAAACGTGCTCGATGACCTCGATCCGATCGTCTCCAGCTTCGACGGCGGTTACCGCGACCCCAACGGCGTCGCCATCGCCAACGGCTTCATTCTCCGCGCCCCGCGCACGCTCAAATTCTCCACGCGCTTCACGTTCTAGGGCGCCACCGGTCAAGCCGCACCGCCTGCCCGGCTGCCTGACTCCGGCTGCGCACGCGAAATGGCGCGTGGGGTGACGCCTGCCCGAAGAGCCAGGCAATCAACATCAGCGACAATGTCGGCGAAATCGCGATGCCCGACCCGGCGTCCGCCACAAACAACGCCGTCAGCTCTGTCCTCTCGGCACTCACCGGCTCGGGTAAGATCTCAGGCAAGTCCCCGAACGATCAGATCACGATCAACCCCGCCGCTTCAGAGGCCGGCGTCCTCGCGGGCATAGGCGGTTTCAACGCCGTGACCGCGAAGGTCGTCGCGGCGGCGAAGAAACAGCAACACGGTGAAATCGCGCTGAACTTCGCGCTGGTCGCGGTAGATCAGTTTACTCGCTGCCGCTAGCGCCAATCGTCAGGCGGCGGCAATGGCACCTATTTGCCTTGTCCTTTCTCACGGTGCCGCATCCATTGCGCCCACCCTTCGATGACCTGTGCGGCTCTCGCCCGTCATCGCGTCCCCCAAAAAACCAGCAAGTTTCGGCGGCAATATCAGGCGCCAGCAGCCTGCACGTCGGCGAAAAAACCGACCCCATCATGAATCCTGCGTTCTCTACTCTAGGGATTGCCCTGCTTCGTCGCGTGCCCATCGCCGCGTTGGTTTTGTTGATTGTTATCGCGAATCCTACCCTTGCTCAGTCTCAGGCCGACGGCACGATCGAGGGTAGAGTCTTGAATGGCCGGACTGGCGAATACGTCGAGAACGCGCGCGTCACGATTGAAGGCACGTCACTCGAAGCCTTCACCGACTCTATCGGTCAGTATCGCTTGACGAACGTCCCCGTCGGATCCGCGCGGATGCGTGTATTCTTCACCGGCCTCACGGTCCAAAGCGTCGGGCTCGAGGTGGCGTCTGGCGCAACGGTCCGCCGGGATTTCACCCTCGATGCCGCGCAGCATTCGGGCGGCAGCGTCGTCAAACTCACTGAGTTCGTGGTCGCAGTCTCAAAGGAGATGGAGGGCGCCGCCATCGCGATTAACGAGCAACGGTTCGCGCCCAACATCCGGAATGTGGTTTCGGCCGATGAATTCGGCCAGATTACGGACGGCAATGTCAGCGAGTTCCTGAAATTCCTGCCCGGCATGGCGATTAATCCGGTCGGCGGTGAGGGGCGCACCGTGATGCTTAACGGCGTGCCGCCGAACAATGTGCCCGTCACGTTGGGTGGCTTCAACGTGGCCAGCGCCGCCGGATCCAGCACGTCCCGCCGGCTCGAGTTCGACCAGATCTCGCTCAACAACATTGCCCGAATTGAGATTCTGCAAACACCCACGCCCGAATCGCCGGGGGCGGCACTCGGTGGCTCGATCAACCTGGTGCCGCGCAGCGCCTTTGAGCGCGCGCGGCCGATCTTCAACGGCAGCGTTTATTTGATGATGAAAGATAATGAGCGCCGGCTGCAAAAAACTCCCGGCGGCATGAATGAGAAGATCCACCATGTGCGGCCCGGGTTTGATTTTTCCTACATCGTGCCCGTCAACGATCGCTTCGGCTTCACCCTGACCAGCGGCAACAGCACTTTGATCACACCACTGGATTTCTCGCAAAACCAATGGCGAGGCACCGGCGCGGCCACGTCCACGCCCACGGCGACGAGCCCGGGTAATTTTCCCGACACGCCCATCGGTCGTCCCTACCTGACCGAATACCAGGTGCGCTCGGGTGCAAAGATCAGCCGCCGTTCGTCCGCCGGTGTCACCATCGACTACAAGCTCAGTCGTAACGACCGGCTTTCGTTCGGGCTGCAATATGCGTTTTCGGACAAGCCGTTCGTCTACCGTTACCTGATTTTCCAAGTGAATCGCGTCCTGCCTGGTGCTTTCTCGACGACCTTCACGCACGGCGATGCCGGCGCGGGAGAGGTCCGCCTCTCGAATCAATACCGCCAAAAAACCGGCACAACCTATACGCCGACGCTGGTGTGGCGGCACGACGGGCCAATCTGGAAGGCCGAATCCGGCGCTGGCGTTTCGCACTCCACCAACATCTATAGCGATATCGACAAGGGATTCTTCGGCAACAGCCTCGCGCGACGCAGCGGGGTGACGGTGTCGTTCGACGACATTTTTTATCTGCGACCACAAACCATCACGGTAAAGGATACCGCAGGCCGTGTAGTGGACCCCTATGATATTCGGAGCTATGCCCTTTCGACCAGCAATGGAGACATGCTCCAAACGTTGGACGTCCAGCGCAGCGCCTATGCCAATTTGCGACGGGAGTTCGATATACGTGGAGTGCCCGTCACCCTCAAGGCGGGACTCGATGTGCGCAACACGATGCGCGATAACCGGGCCAGCAATCCGCCGTTCACGTTTCGGGGAGCCGACGGCCGAGCCACCACAACACCGGTGGACCCTCTCGGCAGCGACGACAACGCGTCCGCGGTTTTCGACGACATCAACTCCCAGAGGACGGCAGGATTCGGCTTCCCGAAAATCCAATGGGTCAGCAACTACAAGTATTGGGATCTTTACCGGGCACACCCCGAGTATTTCAACATCGACCGCAACAGCGAGTATCGCTCCACCGTGAGCAATTCGAAACGGGCCGAAGAAACAATTACTTCCGCCTACCTCCGGGGCGACGTTGCCTTCCTGGAACGCCGCCTCCGCTTCGTCGGCGGGCTGCGCGCGGAACAGACCAATGTTTCCGCGGAAGGTCCGTTGAACGATCCCACGCGGAATTTCCAGCGCGACGCCAGCGGCAAAACTGTGCTCGGCCCCAACGGGCGCCCCCTCCCGATCGTCCCGACGACCGATGCGCTCGGCGTCTCCCAGCGAACCTTTATCGATCGCGGCATCCATGCCGAAAAAGAGTATCTGCGGTTGTTTCCCAGTATCAACGCGAGCTTCAACATTCGGGAAAATTTGGTCGCGCGCGCAGCCTTCTCCACCGCAGTGGGACGACCGGACTCGAAGTTCCAGCGGATGTCGCCGGTGTGGCCGTCCCCGTCGGCGACGGCGTTGAGCTCCTTGAAGAGCGGATGCTGCTG
>JANNEY010000173.1:0-2638 GCA_031379235.1 Opitutaceae bacterium
GATCAACCGGGCGCTCGCGCTGAAAGACGACGAGCTCGGCGCTCCCGGCCTGATCGACAACCTCGTCGAGCTCGCCCCGGAAAACGCCGAAGCGCTTTGGAACGAGTTCTCCGCCTTCATCGATTCGATCACGCACGCCGAGTTGCGCGCCTCCGTGCGCGGAGTGTTCGACGAAATCGGCGAGACGTTTCGCTGGTCGCCCGCCGCCGTCGCGATGCACCACGCCTATCGCCACGGCCTGCTCGAACACACCGTCCACATGGCCCGCGCCTGCCGCGCGCTGCTCCCGATCTATCCCGAGGTCGACGCCGACCTCGCGCTCGCCGGCATCCTCCTCCACGACACCGGCAAGGCGATCGAGTATGAGGGCTCCCTCGCCACGAAACGCAGCCGCCGCGGGATCTTGCAGGGCCACGTCGTGCTCGGCTACCAGCTCGCGCGCAAACACGGGATGAAGGCCAAGCTCGACGCCGAACGCCTCGAGCGCCTTGAGCACATCATCCTCTCGCACCAAGGCGAACCCGAGTGGGGCGCCGCCGTCTACGCCGCGACGCCCGAGGCCGTCTTCGTCTCGATGATTGATAACCTCGATGCGAAGATGGGCATGGTTCAGCGCGCCCTCCGCCAGGCCGACGACGCCACCGAGTTTTCCGAACGCCTCCCCGGTCTTAGCTCGCAATTGCTCACGCGGAAAATCGCGCCGCAGCCACCAGCCGCGCCGTAGCACGGGCTTCCTTGTCCGTCGAAGCCTTGGCGAAGACGGAGGCCTACCTTTCGACAACGCGATGTAGGGGCGCGCCTCGTGCGCGCCTTTTCCGCCGGGCGCGCACAAGGCGCGCCCCTACGAAATCTATTCGTGAAGGCCGGGCTGGTCGCGAGCGCGGACGAGTATCCTGGGACGAGATAGGCCGCTGCCATCCGCTGAAGGCGGGCTGAAGCCCGCCCTGCCACCCCGTCGCCGCACGCGTCGATTGACACCCCTGTCGTCTCCCCGCTCTTCTTGGTCGCCGTGCTCTCCCCCGCCCCCGTTGCTCAAGAGTTTTTCTGGGACGATCTCCTCGAATACATCGGGGAGCGGCGCGTCATCCCGATCATCGGCGCGGAACTGCTCACGGTGCCCGACGGCGCGGGCGGCGAGGCGCCGCTCATGCGCGTGCTCGCGCAAAAACTCGCCGAACGCCTCCGCGTCTCCGCCGACGATTGCACGGGCGACGATGCGCTGCACCAGGTCGTCTGCCGCCACCTCCAGCGCGGCGGGCGACGCGAGGAGGTTTACCCGCGCATCCGCACGTTGCTGAAGGAGCTCGCCCCCGCCGTGCCGCCGATCCTCCGCGACCTCGCGCGCATCCGGCATTTCAACGTGTTTGTCACGACGACGTTCGACTCGCTGCTCGCGCATGCGCTCGACGAGGAACGTTTCCCTGGCTCCTCCACCGCACCCGGCGCGCCGCGCACCGTCTCGCTCGCCTACTCGCCGAACAACACCACCGACCTCCCGCCCGACGCCCGCCGCAGCGACACGCCGACGGTGTTTCACTTGCTCGGCCGGCTCTCCGCCTCGCCCGATTACGTGATCACGGAGGAGGACACGCTGGAGTTCTTCACGGCGATGCAGTCCGAGTCGAAGCGGCCCAACGTCCTCCTCGACGAGCTGAAGTCCTCGCACCTCCTGCTCATCGGCAACACGTTCCCGACTGGCTCGCGCGCTTCTTCATCCGCATCGCGAAGAGCGGCCGCCTCTCGCTCCAGCGCGAGGAACTCGAGATCGTCGCCGACCGGCGGTCGCGCCACGAGCCGGGCCTCGTGCTCTTCCTGCAAAATTTCTCCTACCGCACGCAGCTCTTCGAGCAGGGCAACGCCGCCGAATTCGTGCGCGAGCTGAGCGCCCGCTACCTCGAAAAATTTCCGAGCGAAGCGAGTCTCGCCGTAGCCCCGGTCGCCGGGGCGAAGGCGGACGGGGCGAAGGCGGACGCGACCGGTGAGGCGATGAAACCCGGCTCCGTCTTCCTCAGCTACGCGAGCCAGGATGCCACGGCGGTGAAGAAAATCCGCGACGCCCTCGAAGCCGCCGGCATCGAGGTCTGGTTCGACCAACGCCGGCTCGAAGGCGGCGACGATTTCGACCAGCAGATCAAAAAGAACATCCGCGGCTGCTCGCTCTTCGTCCCCGTGATTTCCGCCAACACGCAGGCGCGCCACGAAGGCTACTTCCGCCTCGAATGGGCGCTGGCCGCCGAGCGCAGCAAACTCATCGCCGAGACGATTCCGTTTATTCTGCCGGTGGTGATCGATCCGGTGAGCGAAAACGAAGCGCTCGTGCCGGAGCGGTTTTTACAGGTGCAGTGGAGCCGGTTGGCGGGTGGCGCGACGACGCCGGAGTTCGTCGAGCGCATGGTCAAGCTCGTCCGGGATCACCGCAAACGCGAGCGGGGGCTGCTCTGAGATGAAGACATTTGCCACAGAGCACACGGAGCTCCGACACAGAGGACACGGAGCAATCAAACAGCCGTTGGCCCACGGAACACACAGAATACACGGAAGGGAAGGGCGGAGTTTAAATCACGGCACCGTGACCGGTTCGCCTGCGGGGAGTGAGAGCGTAGGGCTCGCGGTAAGCCGAGCGACTACGGCAGTTCGT
>JANNEY010000178.1:0-14703 GCA_031379235.1 Opitutaceae bacterium
CCTCCCCCGCCCGGGCGGGGCCCCCCCCCCGCTCCACCTTCCATGAGCCGCTCGAAGCACATCGTCATCGTCGGCGCCGGCGTCATCGGTCTCTGCTGCGCGCACTACCTCCGCGCGCGTGGCCACGAAGTCACGGTGCTCGATCGCGCGCCCGAGGACCGCGATGGCTGCTCCTTCGGCAACGCCGGCATGATCGTGCCCAGCCACTTCATCCCGCTCGCCGCGCCGGGCATGACCTCGCTCGCGCTCAAATGGATGTTCGATGCGAAGAGTCCGTTCTACATCCGCCCGCGCCTGAGCCTTGACCTCCTCACCTGGGGCCTGCGCTTCATGCGCGCGGCCAACGCCGACCACGTTTCACGTTCCGCTCCGTTGCTGCGCGACCTCAGCCTCGCGAGCCGTGCCCTCTACGAGGAGCTAGCCGACGAAACGAAAAATGACTTCGGCCTCGTGCAGCGCGGCCTGCTCATGCTCTGCAAAACGCAGCATGCCCTCGACGACGAGGCAGCCGTCGCCGTGCGCGCGCGTGACCTCGGTCGCGCGGCCGACGTCGTTTCTCCCGCCCGCGCCGCCGAACTCGATCCCGCCGTGCGCATGGCCATCGCGGGCGCGATCTATTTTCCGCAGGACTGCCACCTCGTGCCGCAGCGCCTCATGGCCACGCTGCTCCGGCTCACGCGTGCCGCCGGCGTGCAGTTCCAGTGGTCCACCGAGATCACCGGCTGGCGCGCCAGTGCGGGCCGCGTTGCGGCGGTCGTCACCGCACAAGGAAACAAAATCTCCGCCGACGAATTCATCCTCGCCGGCGGCTCGTGGTCGCCCGCGACGATCCGCGCGCTCGGGCTCACGCTGCCGATGCAGGCCGGCAAGGGCTACAGCGTCACGCTGCCGCGCCCGCGCGAGCTGCCGCAACTCTGCTCGATCTTTAACGAGGCGCGCGTGGCCGTGACGCCGATGGGGTCCTCGCTGCGCATCGGCGGCACGATGGAACTCTCCGGCATGGATGAATCGATCCAGCGCGCGCGCGTCGCGGGCATCACGGAGTCGGTGCCGGGTTATTTTCCGAATTTCACCACCGAGGATTTCCGCGATCTCCCCGTGTGGCGCGGACTGCGACCCTGCGCGCCCGACGGCATGCCCTACATCGGCCGCTTCGCGCGCTACGCGAATCTCACCGCCGCCACCGGCCACGCCATGATGGGCCTCAGCCTCGCGCCCATCACGGGCAAACTCATCGCCGAAATTCTCTCCGGGGAAAATCCCTCCGTCGCCATCGCCGCGCTCTCGCCGGATCGTTTTTCAAGCTGACCAAACCGCATGGCCGCAAAAAAGCACAAAGAGGTTCGTCCGGCCGGTGCCAGTCTGCCGTGCGCCTATAGGCGCCTTGCAAACTTCAATCGGCCTCGGCTTTTTGCGCCTTTTTGCGGCTAAAAACTCTTCTCATGAAATCCACGATGTCCTGGACCGGCGTCCTCCCCGCCGTCACGACCAACCTCCGCGCCAACGGCGCGATCGATCACGCGGCGTTTGCCCGCCACTGCCGCTGGATGATCGCCAGCGGCTGCACCGGGATCGTGTGCTGCGGTTCTCTCGGCGAGGCCGCCACGCTTTCCTTCGCGGAAAAAATCGCGGTGACCGCCACCGCGGTCCGCGCCGTCGGCCGACGCGCCCCTGTCGTGCTCGGCATCGCGTCGCTCTCCACCGCCGAAGCCGTCGCCCTCGCCCGGGCGGCCGCGTCGGCCGGCGCGCGCGGACTCATGGTGCTGCCGCCCTACGTTTACAGCACCGACTGGCGCGAAATGAAGGCGCACGTCGCCGCCGTGATGCAGGCGACGAAGCTCTCGTGCCTGCTCTACAATAACCCCATCGCCTACAAAACCGACTTCCTCCCCGCGCAGATTGCGGAGCTCGCCGCCGAGTTTCCGAATCTCGCGGCGGTGAAGGAATCGAGCGGCGACATCCGCCGCGTCACCGCCCTCCGCGCCGAAATCGGCGACCGCCTCGCCATTCTCGTCGGCATGGACGATGCAATCGTCGAAGGCATCCGCATGGGCGCGGTCGGCTGGGTCGCGGGCCTGGTCAACGCGTTTCCCAAAGAGAGCGTCGCGCTCTTCGACGCTGGGATCCGCGGGGACACCGCGCGCGCCGACGCGCTCTACGCGTGGTTCCTCCCGCTGCTGCGCCTCGATACCGTCCCGAAATTCGTGCAGTTGATCAAATGGGTGCAGGCCGAAACGAAAACCGGCAGCGCCACCGTGCGTGCCCCGCGGCTGCCCGTCGCCGGCGCCGATCTCGTCGCCGCGCAGCGCGTGCTGCGGACGGCGCTGCGCACACGGCCGAAGTTGTAGGGCCGGTCCGCGGCAGGGCAGGGCTTTGATCTGCCCCCCGAGTCGCCGCCTCATCGCGTGAAAGGGCGGGTCACAGGCCAGCCCTACATCGGAGACCGTTGCCCTGTCCGTTGAAAAGATGCGGGGCTGCCCAGCGCGTGTTTTCCAATTTTGTCCTTGCGAGCTCAGCTCGGCGGGCGCGGCAATCCCTGTGAGACACTTCAGCTGGATCGCCACGTCGCTTCGCTCCTCGCGATGACAAACCGGAAGGTTCATGGCCGTCAGCGACCAAGGTTCAGCACCTTGATCGCGCGCGCTCGATGACAAGAACGAGACCCGTCCGGGGTCCCGAACTCACTTCCGCAGCGAGGTCTGCTCCGCCGTCGGGAAATCCGCGGGCACCTTTTGCGTGACCTTGCCGGTCGCGGCCCACTCCGTGCCGCGCTGGAGTGTGACGATGAAACCGGCGCACGCGATCGCGGGGAAAGGCGGCGTCTCTTTCGGGCTAACGTGACCGAGGGTGGTGTGAAACACGCGGCCCTTACCGTAGCTGATCGCCATGAGCATCGGTTCGTTTTCGCCGGTGGAGGTCGGGAACTTCACCTTGTCGGGCTGCGCCGTCGCGAGCACCGTGACGTTTTTCGCGGGACCGCGCAGCTGGCTATAGATTTCATCACTCGCGTGCAGCCAAGCGGCGGGCAGCCCCTTCATGATCGGGTGATCGGGCGTGCGCGTAACGACGGAAAAATCATGGCGCGTGGGGTGCGTCGCGTTGCCGGGCGTGGTGGAATCGAGGACGACTTTGCCGTCGCGCCAGCGGATTTTCGGGCCGAAGGATTCGTTGCGCGCGCCGATGTTGCCGTCGGCCTTGAGACCCCAGCCGCCGACGCCGATCATTTCGTTCCACTCGGGCCAGTAGGGAAACGCGTTGTCCGTGTCGTGAATGACGACGAGGCCGCCGCCGTTTTTCATGTAGTCGACGAAGGCTTTCTTCGTGGCGGCGGGGAATTCGGCGCCCTCGTAAACCATGACGACCGCCTTGTAGTCGGAAAATTTCGGCGCGAAGCCGGACATGTCGGCGCCCATCGCGGGCGTCGTGACGACATCGACCGTGAAGAGCCCGATTTGATCGAGGTAGGTTTTCACGAGCGGGGCGCTCTTCGTCCAGTCATGATACTTGCTGGACTGGCCGGTGAGGAGCATGACTTTTTGCATCGGAGCGGCGGCGAAAGCGCAGGCGCCGAGGAACAGCGCGAACGCCGAGAATGTGAGAAGGCGGGGGGTGAACATGGGGAGGAGACAGCGATGGAGGCGGGAAACGGCGGCGCGGGCAAGCCGCGTGAGCGAGGTCGAGCGCGTTGCCCTCAACGCGCTCGATTGGTGTAGGGCCGGCGCTCGCCGCCGGGCCGTCACGCAACGCACATCATAACCGCGACGGCCTGCCGACAAGCGGCAGCCCTAAAAAGCGCGTTGAGGACAACACTCTGACACGCTCCACCTTTCAGCCTGACTTCGCCCGCTCGGCAGCGAGCTGGGCAGCCATGGCTTTCACGCGCTCGGGCTCCTTC
This sequence comes from Opitutaceae bacterium, assembly GCA_031379235.1. Lineage (GTDB taxonomy): Bacteria > Verrucomicrobiota > Verrucomicrobiia > Opitutales > Opitutaceae > ER46. The sequence continues at coordinate 3,896 of JANNEY010000178.1, forward strand.
GCGACGAGATCGGCTTTTTCGGCGAGGTCGGTGGCGAGATGGTAGAGTTCGCTCGTGCCGTTGGGCTTTTGGATCAGTTTCCAATCGCCGACCCGGAGCGCCAAGGGGCTCTGCTGGTTGTTTTGCAGGACAAGCGCGTCGCGACCCTTCGCCCCTTTGCTGCCGAGCAGCGCGGAGAGGACATTCACGGCGTCGGGCGCGCCGCCCGCGGGGATCGACTGACCAGTGAGGGCGGCGAAGGTGCGCATCATGTCGACATGGCCCATCAGCGCATCGGACTTACCGCCGGCGGGAATCTTCGCCGGCCAGCGGGCGATGAAGGGCACGCGGTGTCCGCCTTCGTAGAGCTGGCCCTTGAAACCGCGCAGCGTGCCGTTCGGCGGCTGGAGGGCGTGAAGGTGGTTGGTGCCGTCGTCGTAGGTGTCCTTGATCGCGCCGCCGTTGTCGGAGGTAAAAATCACCAGCGTGTCCTTCGCCAGGCCGCGGCGGTCAAGCGCGGCGAGCACTTCGCCGACCGTCCAGTCGAGCTGGTGGATGACGTCTCCGCGCCAGCCGCACCCGCTCGTGCCGCGGAAGCGCGGATGCGGCACCATGGGCTCGTGAATGTCGTGCGGTGCGAGGTAGAGGAAAAAGGGCTGACCGGGTTTCTGTTTTTCGATGAACGCGACCGAGCGCTGCGCGAGTGTGTCGGCGATGTCCTCGTCCACCCAGCGCGCCTTCTCGCCGCCCGTCATGTAGCCGATGCGCGAGATGCCGTTGACGATCGTCTGGTTGTGGCCGGGACCGAATTTGATTTTGAGCAAATCGGGGCGCTCCGCCCCCGTCGGCGCCGTGCCGATGCGCGTGCCGTAGCTCACCGCAATCGGGTCCGCGGGATCGAGGCCGACGACGCGGTGGTTTTCCACGAACACGCACGGCGTGCGATCGCCGGTCGCGGGGATGTAGAACGCATAGTCGAACCCGAGTTCGAGCGGGCCGGGCTTGAGGTCGCGGTTGAAATCCGGCGTCGTCTCGCCGATGCCGAGGTGCCACTTGCCGACCAGGCCCGTGGCATAACCCGCGCCGCGCAGCACCGAGGCGACGGTGGGCGTGCCGGGTTTGATGAGCAGCGTCGCGTTGCCCGGCGCGATGCCCGTGCCGGGCTGCCGCCACGCATAGCGTCCGGTCATGAACGCAAACCGCGTGGGGGTGCAGACGGAGCCGGTCGCGTGCGCATCCATGAACCGCGTGCCCTCGCGCGCGAGCCGGTCGAGGTGCGGCGTCTTCACTTTGTTCGCGCCGTAACACACGAGGTCGCCGTAGCCGACATCGTCGGAAAGGATGAAGATGATGTTCGGCCGATCCGCCGCGCGCGCCGCGACGGCCAGCAGCAGTGAGACGAGAAACGTGACGGGGATTTTCACGGCGCGAGATTCGGCCGCACCCGCGCCGGTGCCGAGCCAAATTTCACGGGCGGGCGGTCCATTTCCACCCTGCCCCCGCGTGAAGCACCCGGCCATTCCTCCCAGCGCGGTAAAACCCCGGCCGCACCAGCCCCGAGCTGGCTCGGCGCAATTGTCGCGCCGTCCCGCACAAAACCCTTGGCACGCGCCGCCCGAGCACCTTTGTTTCGGATTTAATGTCCACGCCCAAGCCCGCAGTTCTCGCCCTCGAAGACGGTTCGATTTTCCACGGCCGCGCGTTCGGTGCCGATGCCACCGTCTCCGGCGAGTGTGTCTTCAATACCTCGATGACCGGCTACCAGGAGATCCTCACCGATCCCTCCTATTGCGGCCAGATTGTCACGATGACCGCCGTGCAAATCGGCAACTACGGCATCAGCGACGAGGACAACGAGGCCACCGCGCCGAAGTGCACGGGCTTTGTCGTCCGCGAACTCTCGCCCATCGTCAGCAACTGGCGCAGCAAGCTCTCGCTCGATGCCTTCCTGAAGAAATACGGCATCCCCGGCATCAGCGAAATCGACACCCGCGCGCTGACCAAAAAACTGCGTGTCGATGGCGCGATGAAATGCTGCCTCAGCACCCGCCCCATCGCCGACGCCGAGGCCGTGCGCCTCGCCAAGTCCTGGCGCGACATGGCCGGTGCCGACTACGTGAAGGACGTCTCGTGCAAGACTCCGTTCATCTGGCGCGCCGATGATCCGGCGAACCACAACGCACCCTACCTCCCCGTCGGCACCACGATGAATGCGCCCGGCGTGCCCGCGAAAAAATTCCGCGTCGCCGCCTTCGACTACGGCGCGAAGCACAGCATCTACCGCAAGCTCGTGAACCACGGCTTCGAGGTGCAGGTGTTTCCCGCCACCGCGACCCACGAGCAGGTGCGCGAGCACAAGCCCGACGCCGTCTTCCTCTCCAACGGTCCCGGCGATCCGGCCGCCCTGCCCTACATCCACAAGACGGTCACGGCGCTCCTGCCGGATTTTCCGATATTCGGCATCTGCCTCGGCCACCAGATGCTGACGCACGCGCTCGGCGGCACGACCTTCAAGCTCAAGTTCGGCCACCGCGGCGGCAACCAACCCGTGAAGAATCTTGAGACGGGGAAAGTCTCCATCACCGCGCAGAACCACGGCTTCGCGACCGAGCCCAAATCGCTCGAGAAAACCGGGGCCAAGGTCACCGAGATCAATCTGAACGACAACACGGTCGAGGGCCTGCGCCACACCAAGCTCCCGATTTTCAGCGTGCAATATCACCCCGAGGCCGCTCCCGGCCCCAACGACGCCGACGCGCTCTTCGTCGATTTCTACAAAATGGTCGAGGCGCGCAAAGCGGGGAAGGTTTGAGCGCGGATTGAGCGGTGGGGCCGGCTCTCCGAGCCGGCCTGAGTTCCAGCCTTCGAGTGACCCTGAACCCCAAGGCGGCTCGGAGAGCCGCCCCTACCCCAGCGCCTGCTCAAACTTCACCGCATCCTGCGGCGTGTCCACGCCGATGCCGGGATCGTTGGTCTCAGCGACGAGGATGTCGTGACCGTTTTCGAGCACCCGGAGTTGCTCGAGCCGCTCGATTTGCTCGTAGCGGCCCGGGGGCAGCGCGGCGAATTTTTCTAACAGATCCGCATGATACGCGTAGAGCCCGAGGTGCTTGAGGCACAGGTTGGCCGCGAGCCACGCATCGTCGATGGTGAGCCCGAGATCACGGGAGAACGGCAGTCGCGAACGGGAGAAATACAGCGCCCGACCATCACGCCGCACCACGACCTTCACTTGGTTCGGATTGTAGAAATCGACGATGCGCCGGAAGGGCGTCGCGAGGGTGGCCATCGGCACCGATCCGGTGATGAGTTTCGCCAGCGCGCGGATTTGCGCGCCGGTCACGAGCGGCTCGTCGGCCTGCACGTTGATCACGTAGTCGGCCTTTACGCTCCGGTTGGCCTCCGCAATCCGATCCGTGCCGCTCTGGTGCGCTTCGCTCGTCATGATGGCGCGGAAGCCCGCGTCGACGACGCAGGCGCGCAGGAGCTCGTGATCGACCGCAAAATGCAGGGGGAACTCGGGGGCTTCCCGTGCGATGCGCTCGGCGACCCAGAGCAGCAACGGTTTGCCGCGGATCAGATGGAGTAGCTTGCGCGGAAAGCGCGTCGATTCGAGCCGGCAGGGGACGATGATCGCGGTGTGAGCCATCGCGGCGCAGATTGAGAGCGGGTTTTTGGGTTGCAAGCCACCGCCACGGCCCGATTTTGCCCCGTCTCACCGCAACGATGAACAAAAACGACGCCGCCGCTGCCAGTGGAGCCCTGACCAAGGAGCTGGTCGTGCAGAACAAGATGGGCATCCACGCCCGGCCCGCCGCGATGGTCGTGCGCATCACGAATAAATTTAAGGCCGAGGTCTTCGTCGAAAAGGACGAGGAGCAGGTCAACGGCAAGAGCATCATGGGTCTCATGATGCTCGCCGCGGGCAAAGGCTCGAAGGTGAAGTTTATCGCCACGGGTGCCGACGCCGAAGCCATGCTCGCCGAGATCGAGGCCCTCTTCGTCCGGAAGTTCGACGAGGCGTGAAATTTTCCACCACTAATCCAAGCCACAATTGACCGGAATTTTCGGGAATCCATTTCCCAATATTCCTACCAATTAGTGAGCATGAGTGGTTAGTCCGAAAAACTGCCGCGCGTTTGCCGTCGAGCTCGCCGCGAGTTCCTCGTCGCTCACGCCGAAGACTTCCCGCGCGGCAAACTCCGCCGTGTGGCGCACGAAGGCCGGTTCGTTCGGTTTGCCGCGGTGCGGCATCGGCGTCAGGTAGGGCGCGTCCGTCTCGAGCATGAAACGCGCAAGCCCCTGCGCCTTCGCCGCCGCGCGGATGTTCTCCGCGGTCTTGTAGGTCAAAATCCCCGTGAACGATCCCCAGCCCCCGCGGCGCGTGAGCTCGGCCATCTCCGTGACCCCCTCGGTGAAACAGTGAAACACCACGCGCGCCCAATCGACGCCGCTGGCATCAATCATCGCAACGCACTCCGCAAACGCTCCGCGCGAATGCACCACAATCGGGCACCGCAGCCGACGCGCAATCGCGAGCTGCGCTGCAAACGCCGCGCGCTGCCACGCGAAAATCTTTTCCGCCTCCGCCGCATCCTTCGGTAGATGAAACCGATCAAGCCCGCACTCGCCGAGCGCGAGGGGACGCAACGCCTTATCGGTCCAATGCGCCTCGATTTGTGTGACGGCCCGCTCCCACTCGGCATCGACCGAACACGGGTGCAGGCCCACGGTGTGCCGCACGAAGCCCGTCGCCGCATGGGCCACCGCCAGCCCACAGTAGAGCGCCCAATCATCCGGCGAGGTGCCGATCGTGATCATCGCCTCGACGCCCGCGACGCGCGCGCGCTGCAACGCATCCGCCAACGTGCCATGGCGGGCAAAAGACTCGAGGTGCGTGTGGGTGTCGATGAGAGCCATGGTTTGTCATCGCGAGCCGGCTCGGCCGGCGTGGCGATCCAGCTGGATTGCTTCGTCGCTGCGCTCCTCGCAATGACAATTACCCGAGGTAGAGCGCGCCGTAGCGCTCGCGCAAATAAGCCACGAGGTGCCGCGGCGACAGCGGTTCTCCCGTCACGCGCTGCACAAGTTCCAAAGCACTGAAGCGGCGACCGTGGGCGTGGATGTTTTCCCGCAGCCAGCCGAGCAGCCAGGCGAAGTCACCGCGCGCAAACTCCGCGTCGAGCGCGGGCCGCTCGCGTTGCACGCACGCCCAGAGCTGAGCGGCGATCATGTTGCCGAGGCAATAGCTCGGAAAATAGCCAAACGATCCGTCGCTCCAATGCACGTCCTGCAACACGCCTTCGCGGTCGTTGCCCGGCTCCAATCCAATCAGTTCACGCGCCGCGACGCGCCACGCCGCCGGCAGATCACGCACGGCGAGCTCACCGGTGAAGAGTTTCTGCTCCAGTTCAAAGCGCAGCACGATGTGCAGGTTGTAGGTCACCTCGTCGGCATCGACGCGGATTAACGTGGGTTCGACGGCATTCACGGCGAGGTAGAGTTCCTCCGAACTCACCGCCGCCGTCTGCACGGGAAACAATTCCCGCCAGCGCGGCTCGAAGTGACGCCAGAACGCGCGACTGCGCGCGACTTGGTTTTCCCAGAGCCGGCTTTGCGATTCGTGCAGCGCCATGCCCGCGTGAATCCCGAGCGCCGTGCCGAGATGGGCGACGGGCAGCCCCTGCTCGTAGAGTCCGTGGCCCGTTTCGTGAATCGAGCTGAACAGCGCATCGAGCGGTTGGTCAGCGTTGAAACGCGTCGTCATCCGCACATCGCTCCCCGTGCCCGAACAAAACGGATGCAGCGAAACATCGATGCGCCCGCGCGCATAGTCGAAACCGAGTCGCGCCGTGACCTCGCGCAGAAACGTCCGCTGCGCCTCAACAGAAAATCCCTTGAGCTTTGTTCCCATCTCTCGCGCGCGCGTCGCCTGCGGCGAAGCCACGATCGCCCGCATGAGCGGCACGAGGTCGCGCTTCAACTCCGCGAACAATTTCTCGGTCGCCGCCGCCGTCAGCCCCGGGTCGTGCTTGTCGAGCATGTAGTCATACTCGCGCCCGACCCAGCCCAAATAACCCGCCTCGCGCTGCGCGAACTCCAGGTTTTTTTGCAGCACGGGCGCGTAGCCCGCGAAATCATCCGCCGCTTTCGCCCGCGCCCACGCATGGTAGCCGCGGCTGCCCTGCGTCGCCTTCTCCCGCACAAAATCCGCCGGCAGCTTCGTCGCGCGATCGTAATCGCGCCGGGCGTGCGCCACGATCGCGCGCTGCTCCGCGGTGAGCGTGGTTTCGGCGGCCGCAAGTTTTGCGAGCAGTTCGCCGATGCGGGGATCGCTGGCGGCGGCGTGCTGCACTGCGGCGAGCGCGGCGTGCTGGCCCGCGCGTTGCTCGGCCGCACCCGGCGGGAGGTTTACTTGTTCATCCCATGAGAGCAGTTCTCCCACGGTGCCGAGCGTGTGCGCGTGCTTCAGCCGTTCCACGAGTTCGCCGAATAATGCGCCTTGCGTCATGCGCCGACTGAAACGCCCCGCCCCGCCGACGCCAGATCGTTGTCAAAATCCTGCGACCTCGAAAATTCCTTGGCGCTCTCCGACGCGGCGCCCAAGCTGCACCGCGATGTTCTCGCTGCGCTCCAAATGGGTGGTCGTCGCCCTCGCCGTCCTCGTGCCGCTGTTGTTTGCCGCCTACACGGGTCACATCTGGGAGGACTACTTCATCACCCTTCGCTCCAGCCGCAATCTGGTCGAAGGCCACGGCCTCGTCTTCACCCCCGGTGAACGACTGCATACCTTTACCTCGCCGCTTGGCGTCCTCCTCCCCGCCCTCTGCACCGCCGTCGCGGGGGTGGAAAACGAGCAGCTCGCCATGTGGCTGTTTCGCGTGATCAGCGTCTCGTTTCTCGCGGCCTCCGTGGTAATGGTTTGGCGGCGCTTTGACGCGATGGGGGTGGGAGCATTGGGGCGCTTCACGTTTTTCGGCCTGCTGCTCGCCGATGCCAAACTCGCCGACTTCGCGATCAACGGCATGGAAACCGCGATCTTGATATTCTTCCTACTGCTCCTTTGGACTGAGCTTGAAGCACCGGACGCTCCGCGGGTTTCCCGTATCGCACTCGCTTGTGCGGGGTTGATGTGGACGCGGCCCGACGGTTTCATCCCGGGTGCGGCTTTAATACTACCCCATCTGGTATTTCGCCGGCGCGCGGATGGCAGCGCCCGCGTGCCGTGGCGCGGCCTTTTGCAGGGCATAGGGGTCGGCGCTGTCATCTATGTTCCGTGGCTGCTTTGGGCGTGGTGGTATTACGGCACACCCGTGCCCCACACCATCACCGCGAAATCCGGCATCATGCCGCCGCCGCAGCTGCGCGAGTTCTTGCTCACCCCGTGGAACACGCTGCTCGGCGAGTCGAAGCTCATCGATTTGTTTCTGCCCACGTATTGGTTCTATGGCGGCTGGCCGCCGTTCATGAAATGTTTCGGCTATGCGCTTACGGTGCCGGCGGCTTTTGCTTGGATAGTGCCGATTTTCCCGGCCAATGTCCGCCGACTCTCGCTCGGCGTGTTCATTGGGATGTTTTACGTGTGCGCGATTATCCTGTTCCCGTGGTATGCGCCGCCGTGGGCAATCGTCGCGGCGCTAACCGTCGCGCTCATGGTTGATTTCGCTGCCGCGCGGGCGAAAGCGGCCAACCGGGCGTCCTTGGCCTCGGCGCTGCGCATCACCTGCGCCATGGGAGTTGCCGGACAAATCGCCCTCCTCGCCGCCACCGCATGGCAGATGCGCACACAAGAACGCATCATCGAGCAGGGCGTGCGCCGACCAATCGGTGAGTGGCTGCGCGCCAACGCCGCGCCAAGCGACACCGTGTTGCTCGAACCGCTCGGCTACATCGGCTACTACTCACGCCTGAAAACCTACGATTTCCCCGGCTTGAGTTCCCGCGAGGTCGTCGCCGCTGTGCGCAGCGGGGTCATGCGTTACGCCGATTTGATCGTTCGCCTTCAGCCAACCTGGCTCGTGCTGCGGCCGACGGAAATCGCCGAGAAAGATTTCGCTGAGCGCGCCGTTCTCCGCGACTACAGGCTGGTCAAGACATGGGATGCGCTCCCTGAGCTCAACGAGGTCGGCTACCTTCCGGGGCGCAAATGGGTCGAGTGGGATGCGCGTTTCAAAGTCTTCCACTACGAAGGCCCGAAAGCGCCGGCACCAAAGTAAATTCCGGTCGCACCTCTCAGCCGGGCTTAGTTCACACTCACGGCGATCCCTCCGCCACTGGATCTCAGCTTCAGGAGCGGTCCGCCACCATTCACGGTGCCAGCGAGTCGACTGCGCTCGCGGTTCGATTTTTCCAAGGTGATCGTGAGCCCTGCGGCATCGACCGAACCCCCACTCGTGGCGGCGTCGAGTTGAAACGCCGCGGTCTTGTCCACCGTCACCTTCACGCTTCCGCCTGACGTGCTGAGCGAGCACTCATCCTTCAGCGGCCCGACGATGTGAGCCCGCACGCTGCCGCCACTGGTATGGGCCCGCACTCGGCCGACCACCGAATCGATTTTGATGCTTCCTCCCGACGTCGCGAGGTCGGCGGGACCGGCGGCTTGGCCGACAGAGATATTGCCGCCCGAAGTCTTCAACGCGACCGCGCCGCGTGCGCCTTCAAGGTCGATGCTCCCACCCGACGTGCGGGCGTCAACGGCCCCACCCATCTGTGCAAGTTTGATCGCACCACCGGAGGTCCGCAGTAACGCCTTCCCTTCCAGGGCACCGACCGAAATACCGCCGCCCGACGTGTTCAACTCGGTCGCATAGCCGGCCGGCACGGAGATCACAAAGTCCACCTGCACCGGCGGCCAAGAACTAAAGGTGGCAAACCAACCTTTCCTGGGTTCGCAGCGCGCGACCACGCTCACATCGTTGCCCTTCTGCTCGAGGGTGAGCTCAAGTTTTTTCAGCACGTCATCCGCCTCAGCTTCGGTCGTGGCATTGATGCGCTGCTTCGCGGTGACGCGGACCGTGGCATCGGTCCCCGGCGTAACCCGGATGGAGCCGCCGTGGGTCTCCACCCGCAGCAGGCCAGGAGCGGAAACAGAAAATGTTTTCTCCACCGTTCGCTCAATCTTAGCGTCGGCGGAAAGGATCAAAGCCGGGCAGAAAACAACCGCCAGCAAGACACGAAGGAAACGGGGTGGGTTCATCGAGAGCAGCATGTCCCGAAAACCCCGGTCCCGTGGAAAAGTTACACCGCGTTTTGATTCCCTACACTTTCGCGCTGTTGTCGCACTTGAAGTGGACCTGCGACCGCCGCAGCCCGTGCGCCCGCAACGCCGAGGTCTGCGCCGGATCGCGGCTCTTAATCAGAAAACGCTGCCGCGCCTGTGCCTCTTCCGCCGCGGCGAGCGCGGCGACACACACGAGCGCCTCGGCATTGGCCGGCAGCCGACGGGCCGGAAAGCCCGCATACTGGGCGAGCCAGCGCACGACTTCGTGCGTCGCGGCGATGGAGGGAGAAACGTTCATGGTCGCAAGAGCCTCGCACACCACGCCGTCGCGTCAAACCCTACCAACGCGACCTCAGCGCCGATGAGAAACGGCCGCTTCACGAGATTGCCATTGCTCGCGAGCAGCGCGAGCGCGGCGGCGGGGGTGAGCGCGGGAAGTTTTTCTCCTAGCTTTTGTTCGCGGTAATCGCGGCCCGACGTGTTGAAGAGTTTCCGCAACTCCCCTTCCTGCGCTGCCAACATCACCCGCAGCTCGGCTAGCGACGGCGGCGATTCCCGGATGGCTCGCTCCTCAAACGCGATCCCTTGGGCGCGCAACCACTTCGTCGCCGCGCGGCAGGTGTCGCAGTTGGAAAGCGTGTAGATTTTCAGCATGATTTTCCCTGTCATTGCGAGGGAGGCGCAGCCGACCGCGGCAATCCAGCTGAAATTTCCGCTGGATCGCCACGTCGCCTCGCTCCTCGCGATGACAAACCATGTCGCTATGCATGCGTCCACGCGATTGACCGCTGCCACTCCGCGCATGAAAACTCCCGCGCCCATGAGTTCCCGTTTCATCCTCGAAGTCTCCGGCCTGCGGGTTGCGCGCGGTCACACAACCATCCTCGACGGCGTGAGCTGGCAGGTGACCCGCGGCGAACACTGGGCCATCCTCGGCGCCAACGGCTCGGGCAAAACCTCTCTCCTGAAGGCGCTCACCGGCTACCTTTCGCCCACGGCGGGCGGCATCTCTCTGCTTGGCCGCCGCTATGGCGAATGCGACTGGCGCGAACTCCGCTTCAAGATCGGCGTCGTCACGAGCGCCTTCACCGCCTCGATTCCTCCCGCCGAGCGCGCCCTCGACACCGTCATGAGCGGCAAATTTGCCCAGCTCGACCTCTGGCACCGCACGACGCGCGCCGACCGCGCCCGGGGCCTGCGACTCCTGCGCGCCAGCGGCCTCGCTAAGCTCGCGAACCGTGAATGGGTCTATCTCTCCCAGGGCGAACGCCAGCGCGTGCTCATCGCGCGTGCCCTGATGGCCCGGCCGCGCCTGTTGATCCTCGACGAGCCGTGCGCGGGACTCGATCCGGTGGCACGGGAAAATTTCCTTCAGTTCATCGAAACCCTCGCGCGCCGGAAAAATTCCCCTGCCCTCGTGCTGGTCACGCACCACGTCGAGGAAATCATGCCCGCCTTCACGCACGCGCTCCTGCTCCGCGCCGGCCGCGTGCACGCCGCGGGGAAGCGCACGCAGCTGCTCACGTCGAAAAATCTCAGCGCCATCTTCAACGCACCACTGAAGCTCACGCGCCACCACGGGCGGCTGAGCCTGCGGTAGGGGCGCGCC
>JANNEY010000200.1:0-11660 GCA_031379235.1 Opitutaceae bacterium
CCGGCGCGAAACGCCGCAGCGACTGCACGCCCACGTCTCGGTCCGCATTCCGAAACGCGATCAACACCGCCACCTGCTCGCGCGTGAGCCGCAGATCCGGTGCGCGGCCGCGGTTCGCGGCGACACAGCCTTTCACGGTCCAATCCGCGCGCGCGATCTCCTCGAAGCTCGGCGCCACCGTGGCGGCGGGCGCGGGCGCTTTCGGACCGTGACACACTAGGCACGAAGCCGCGCCGACCAGCTGCCCGGCCGCAGCGTTTCCTCCGAGGGCCGCCACGGTCCGCGGTGGTTGCTTCGAGCGCACATAGGCGGCAATCGCTGTCGCTTCCACGGACGCGAGCCGCGTATCCGGAAAAATCGTGTCCGCATGATGGCGGGCCGGGGCCAGCAACTGCGCGATCAAACCCGCGTCGGTGTGCTTCCGTTCGCGCGTGAGCGGTTCGATCCAAAATCCGAGGCGAAGTTTTTCCACCAGCGCCGCACCCGCCGCGATCGTGGCTGCATCCGTCGGCACGATAACCGTCGCCTCACCGCCATCGGTCTGCGCCGCCAGCCACGCTGCGGTATCGTTGGCCGATTGAGGAGCGACGGTCGGACAATGCCCCTGCGGCTGAGCGATCCATTTTTGCAGCCAGCCGCGTTCAAGGCGGGTGCCGATGCCGACGAAGTCCGGCGCGGCTTCGAGCAGCTCCGGCGTCAGATCACGCGGCACCCCGCCGCGGGGCCCATGGCACTTGATGCATTGCGCTGCCGCCACCACTTCGCGGCCCGCCCGCACTTTGCTCCACACCGCCAGCTCCGCCCCGGGGAGAAAACGAAACGCCGCCGCCGGCACCGGCTCGGTGCGAAACTGCGGGCTGCTCCACATCAGCCGCACGCGGGCCTCGCCCGTGCGCGGGCTCTTGTAGCTCGCGTAAATCGCGTGCGCGCCTTTCGCGAGCGTCACCGGGATCGATGCCGTCAGCGGCAGATCGCCGCTCACGATCGGTTTGCCGTCGATTTGGAGCGAGACGGAGCCAACGCCTTCAAACGAAAAGGTGAACGCATCGCGCTCGGGCACGATGAGCGAGCCCTGCCACGCAGCGCCAAACGATCCGCTGCGCGGCGTGATGAACACCGACGGCGCGGCGCCTTCCGGCACCGTTAGCGCGAGCTGCTCGACCCGCAGCGTGTCGGTGATTTCCGCGTTGAAGCTCAGGGCCAGTCCCGGTTCGCCGACCGGCGCGGACGCCGCGACCTTGATGTCTTCCCAGCGCACGCCGGGCACCGTGAAGTCCGACCCCAGCGCATGCACGGTATGGTAAATCGTGTCGCGCACCGCCGCCCCTTTCACATCCGCGAGATCGAACTTTAGTTCCATCTGCATCGCGGTCGTCATCTTCGGCAGGTAAAGAAAAACGGAGCGGCCATCCTCAAGCAGCTTGGCCGCGCCGACCGTCACCGCGTCGATGATGTTGTGCGCGCCTTTCGAGGCGACCGTCAGCGCCTTCTTCTCCGCCGCGTCGTCGCGCAGATCGATCGAGAAACGGCCCGAACCATACTGTGGCCCCCACACGTAATTCCATTTACTGATGGAGTAGCGCGCGGGATCCTCGGCGGTCTTCGGATCGAGCGGCGCGGAAAAGCGCACGAGCAGGCCGTTCTGGTGCGCGTGCAGTTCCATCGGCAACGGCGTCGTCACGCCGGTGTAGCGCACACGCTGGAGCGCATCACGGCCGTTGGTCTGCCAACCGCGGAAACCTGCGACGTAGAGCTGGCCCGTCTGCGGATGAAACCGCGCGCGCATCACCGCCGCACTCACGTCAATCGGCAGGCGGTAAACGCCGCCCTGCGCCACGCCGCCCACTTCCTCGCGCAGCACCCGGAAGACGCCGGATTTTCCGTAGGAAAGATGCAGCATCTCGCCCGCATGCCGCGGATCCCACGTCGTGTTTTCCGGCACCCACGCCTGGCTGCCGCTCGAATTGTCCACCGAGTAAGGCAGCCAGCAGAGCGGCCGATCGTAGTCCGTCGGCGCCCCGGGCAGCGGTCCGCTCCACTCGGCCCGATTCCATTTGCCGGGCACCACACCGTTGAAGGTCATCGTGCCGGGTCGCGTCCACGAAATTTTGCAGGCGGGCACCCAGGAGCCTTCGTTTTCGCCAGTCGTGATGATGCCGTCGGGACTCACGCCGACCCCGCCGGGCGCGCGCAAGCCCCACGCGACGCGCTCGAGTTTCGATCCGTCTTTGCTGACTTTGAGCACGCAGCCGTTGTGCGGCGTCCACGGGCCGAAGCCGCGGCCGCCCTGATTCACCGGCATCGCCTTGCTGAAATAGAAATTTCCCTCGCGATCCGTTTCCAAATCGAAACTGAACTCGTGGAAACCCGCCGTGATCTGCACGTCGTTGTTGAAACACTCGTAGTGGTCCGCCTCGCCGTCCCCATCGAGATCGCGCAGACGCGTGATCTGATCACGACCCTGCGTGTAGATGACGCCGTCAACGATCTTCAGGCCGAGGGTCTGATACAGCCCGCTCGCAAACCGCCGCCACGTGACGCGCGAAAGATCACCGTCGATGCCGTCGGCGATCCACACGTCGCCATTCCACGTCGAGGCAGCGAGCCGCTTGCCGTCGGGGAAGAAATCAAAACCACCAAACCGCGGCGGTGAGCGCCACGGATTTTCCGTGGGCAACGGAATGGCGTCGACCGCGTAGGTCTTCGTCGCCGCAGCCGGATCAAGTTCGCCTTTGACGGCGAACGTCTGCGGGAAAAGCGCCGGGCCCCCGCGCGTGAGCGCCGCGAGATCGCGCGCCGGTGCGACGGCCGCGGCATCGATCGCCCGCTCGCTCACGACGATCTTGAAACGCGTCGCGCCCGTGCCGCGCGCAATCACGACCGTGGTGCGGCCGTCAGCCGGATTGATTTTGAGCGTGACGCCGGCGGGCGCGCCGACGAGCACGGCCTGCACGCCCGCCTTCGTGCGCGCATCCGGTTTCCCCCGCACCAGCAATTCGAGATCCGCGGACGAAGCCGCATCGAGACTGATCGTGCGCGTGATCGCCCGCACGCCGCCGATCGTTTCGACGGCGGCGAACTCGAGGACGTTCACGCTGCCGAGCGTGTAGTGGAGCACGACTTCTCGGCCGTGGCGGAAAAGTCCGCGATAGCGTCCGAGCGCACGCGGCAAGGGCCCGGCCGCCATCTCGCGCGGATCGCGCCAGTCACCATTCGTCGCGAAGCCGAGGCCTGCGGGATTGTGAAAAAGGAAAAGCGCGTCGCCCAGCGGATAGGCGGAGTTGCCCCCGTGGCTGCCATCCCACGCCGTGCCGGCGAGCATGATCGCCCCGTCGAAGCCCGCGCGCCAGCAGAGCAGCTCGGTGTCGAACACCGCCGACGCCTCGCCGGCCGTGCCGAGCTTGATTGCGATTCCCTTCAAGGCCGACACCTCTCCGCCCACGCGCGTGAGGATTGTGTCCGAGATAAACGGCCCGGTATCGATCTCGCGCCACCATGCCCCGCCGCCGGGCGTGCGCGATTGCTGCGCGCGACCATCGCCTTGTTTCTTCTTAGGCGCGACCTCCGCCGCACCGAGCACAACGACACACAGCAAGCCAAGCGACAAGGAGCGCAGGAGAACGCGAATCATGGATGGAAGATGGATTCAGCTTCAGCTCGCACCGACAAGCCAAAGGATTTTTTGATCATGGATCCGTTTGGCTTGTCATCGCGAGTCCCGCGCAGCCGGGCGTGGCGATCCAGCTGAAATTCCCGATGGATTGCTTCGTCGCTGCGCTTCTCGCAATTACAGGAAAAATCAACCTCACCCACCGCCAAGTTCTACCTGCCGCAGGAAAATGTCTTTCCGCCCCGGTTCGGTTTTGTTTCCCTGTCCGTCAACCCCGCTTCGTTCCCCTTCTGCCTTCCCAACATGAATTCTGTCACCCGCCGCGATTTCCTCAAACTCTCCGCCGCTGCCGTCGCGGCGGCGGCCGCCGCTCCCTTCGGCACCGTGGCCTTCGGTGCGCCGGCCTCGTCCGAAAACCCCTTCAGGCGCTCCGGCAAACCGAAGCTGCTCCTCAGCCTCGCCGCCTATTCGTTCCGGGAAAACTTCCCGCTCATGCGCGGCAAGCCGACGGGCAAGGTCCCCACCGGACGCGAGACCGACATGTTCAAGTTCATCGACTATTGCGCGGCGCAGGGCTGCGACGGCGCGGAGCTCACCACCTATTTCTTCGCCGAGGAAACCGACGACTACATGATCCGGCTGCGTCGCCACGCTTACCTGCGCGGCATCGCCGTCAGCGGCACGGCGATCGGAAACAATTTCTCGCATCCGAAAGGCCCGGCCCTCACGGCAGAAATCGCGACGACCAAGAAATGGATCGACCGCGCGCTGCTGATGGGCGCGCAGCACATCCGCGTCTTCGCCGGCATCATCCCGAAGGACGCGCCGAAGGATTTCACCCGCGCGGTAGCCGACAAGGTCGTGATCGAGTCGCTCGCGGAGTGCTGCGACTACGCGGGCAAGCGCGGGATTTTCCTCGGACTTGAAAACCACGACTCCATCGGCAGCGCCGCGACACTCATCCCGATGGTGAAGGCCGTGAACAGCCCGTGGTGCGGCATCAATCTCGACTCGGGAAATTTCCGCACACCTGATCCCTACAAGGATTTCGCCGAGTGCGTGCCGTTCGCGCTCAACGTTCAGTTCAAGGTCGAGATTCACGAGGGCGCAAAAAACAAGCCGGCCGACATGAAGCGCTTCACCCAAATCCTCCGCGACGGCGGCTACCAAGGCTGGGTCGCCCTCGAATACGAGGCGAAGGAAGACTCGGCCGTCGCCGTGCCGCGCCACCTCGCGGAGATGAAGGCGCTGTTCGCGTGAGGGCGGGCGGGGTCTGTGACCCGCCCTCGGTGCGGACACTCAACGCACGAGAAGGGCGGCTCACAGACCCGCCCTACTTTGATCACTCGAAAACTTTCTCCCGCGGATCGATGAAGAGCCAGCACGCGGCGCCGACGACGAAGAGGGCCCCGATGGCGAGCACGGGGGCGTTCCAATCGCCGTAGACTTTGAGCAAGTAGGTGACCATCGGCGGACCACCGATGGCGCCGATTTGGCCGGCGGTGTTCATCGCGGCGCTGACGACGCCGACGTGCTGGCCGCCGATTTCCTGACAGACCGACCACTGGGCGCCGAGCGTGAACATCGCGGAAGTGACCGCCAGCGAGATGAGGCCAATCGCGACAATCGGATTCGGGGCCACGGCAGCGCCAAACAGCGCAAGCGCGGCCAGCAGGTTGCTGAGCCCACCGATCGCGGCGCGCCCGATTCGCAGGCCGAAGCGCCGCGCCGCCCAGTCCGTCACCGCCCCGCCCGAAAGATCTCCGAGCACGGCGGTGAGCAGCGGCAGGCCGGAGAAAAACGCGAGCGAGCCGGCACTGAAGTGGTGTTTCTCCTGCAGGTAAGTCGGCAGCCACGTGATGCAGAAATAAAACACCGTGCCGTTCGGAATGTAGGAGACGCAGAGCGGCCAGGTGTTGCGATGGGCGAGCAGCCGCTTCCAGTAAGGCCAGCCCTCGTGGTGGGATTCGACGGTCGGGCGCCCGGCGGTGATCAATTCGCGTTCGGCGGCGTTGGTGTCGGGGTGCTCGGCCGGCGTATTCTGAAACCAATGCCGCCACGCCAGCACCCACGCGACGCCCACCGCGCCGCACACCACAAACACCCAGCGCCAGCCGATCCATTTGTTCAGCTCAAACGCGATAAACGGCGTCAACCCGCCGGCAAGATGGGCCCCGGCAAAAAAAATGCCCTGCACGCGGCCGCGTTGCTGCGGCGGGATCCATTTGGAAAAGGTCCGCGCCACACAGGGCCACGCGCCGGCCTCGCCCGCACCGAAGAGAAAGCGAATCACCAGCATCGACGCGTAGTTAAACGCTCCCGCCGTCACCATCGTGAGCGCCGACCACCAGAGCACGATGCGCGTAAGCACGCTGCGCGTCCCGATGCGATCCGCCCACCACGCGGTCGGCACCTCGAAGAGCGCGTAGGCCAGCGCAAACGAACTGAAGACCCAGCTCATCTGCTCTTTGCTCAGTTCCAGATCGCGCATGATGTCCGGCGCTAGTTTGCCGATGCACACGCGGTCGAGATACGTGACCATCGCCAGCGTGATCATCAGGGCGATGACGCCATAGCGCACGCGCGTGGGACGGGAGGAGACGTTGGGGTGCGCGGGGGTTGGCACGGGGTGCGGTGAGCACGCGAGCGGAGCGCGCACGCGTCAAGCCCGCGGATCGCGCGGTAGTGGCTCAGTTTGAATTGTCATTGCGAGTCCGGCGCAGCCGGGCGTGGCAATCCAGCTGGAATTTCAGATGGATTGCTGCGTCGTCCCTCGACGGGCTCTTGACCCTGAGCCTGCCGAACGGGCTGCGCTTCTCGCAATGACAGGCGGCTCTTACGGATCGGCGGTTTCCAACCGCCGCCGCATAACACCACAAACCGGGCGCTTACAAAGCGCCCCTCCTTGCGCGCGAAACTGAAACACCTTGCAACCGTCTGTCTGTGCGGCGGTGATTTTTCCCCGCCTCTCCCCTCTCTGTCTCCCTCCATCCCCCACTCCCATGTCGTCTTCCTACACGCGTCGTGATTTCACCAAATTCGCCCTCGCTGCCCTGCCGGCCGCGGGCCTTTTCTCCGGAGCCAGCCCGCTCCGTGCCGCCGAAAAAATGGCGAGCAAGCCCAACTCCAAGGTCAACGGCGTGATGATCGGGCTCAACGTCCCCTACAGCTTCGGCGGCCGGACGATGGACGGCGCCGAGATCCTGAAGAACTGCCAGGAGCTCAACGTCAGCGGCGTCGAGCTGCGCACCCAGCCAGTCGAGGCCTTTCTCGGACTGCCGACGATCGTCGCGGCCACGGATGGCGGCGCGAAGAAGGCCAAAAAGGGTGAGAAGGGGGACAATAACTCGGCGAAGATTCGCGAGTGGCGCAAGTCGGTCTCGCTGGATCGCGTGAAGGACTTTCGCCGCATGTATGACGACGGCGGCGTGAAGATCGAAATCGTCAAGGTGGACGGCATCTTCGCGATGACACCCGAGGAACTGGACTACGCCTTCACGCTGGCGAAGACGCTCGGCGCGCGCGCGATCTCGACGGAAATTTCCAAGGTCGACGAGGAGGTCACGCGCGTCGGCCAGTTTGCCGAGAAACACGGGATCATGCTCGGCCTCCACGGCCACGCGACGACGACGGGCGCGCACTACGAGCACAGCTACACCCTCGGGAAATTCGTCGGCACCAACCTCGACATCGGCCACTACGTCGCGGGCGACAACGGCTCGCCGGTGGAGTTCATGAAGAAGCACCACGCGCGGATTTCCCACGTCCATATCAAGGATCGGAAACTGAACAAAGAGACGAAGAACGGGCCGAACACGGTGTTTGGCGAAGGCGACACGCCGATCAAGGAAGTCCTCCGGCTCATCCGCGACAACAAGTGGAACATCCAGGCCACGATCGAATTCGAATACAAAGTGCCGGAGGGTTCGACCCGCATGGCCGAGATCGCGCGCGCGGTGAAGTATTGCCGCGACGCGCTGGCCTAAAAAATAGGGCGAGGGCTGTGACCCGCCCTCGGGGCGACGACTCAGCGGGAAAAAGGGCGGGTCATGGACCCGCCCTACCTCTGAGCCTGCCCGTTTCATCCTCGTCCACCGCAGGATCACGCCCAACTTCGTCGTCCCGCGCAAAAACACCTTTCCGCCGCTCCGCAAAACCTGTTAGCGCTGCGGGCTCCCATTTTGTTTCATGCCTATCCGACTTTTTGATTCGTTGTCCCGCGAACTGCGCGAACTCCGCCGCCCCGATCCTGCCAATCCGAAGGACGTGTTCAGTTTCTACAACTGCGGCCCGACCGTTTACGCGCCGGCGCACATCGGCAACTTCCGCACCTTCGTCGTCAACGACGTGCTCCGCCGCCTGCTCGAGCTGGAGTTCGGCGCGGATAAGGTGAAGCACGTCCGCAACCTCACCGACGTCGACGACAAGACCATCAAGCGCGCGCGCGACGAAGGCCGCTCGCTCACCGAGGTGACGCAGCAGTGGACGAAGAAGTTTGAAGACGACTGCAAGGCACTGAACTGCCTCCCGCCGCACGAGAGCCCGAAAGCCACCGACCACATCCGCGAGCAGGTGGACATGATCGAAGTGCTCATGAAAAAGGGGAACGCCTACCGCGCCGCCGATGGCTCGGTGTATTTCAAAGTCTCGTCCTTCGATCACTACGGCGCCCTCTCGCGCGTGAAGGAGCGCGAACTCCAAATCGGGAGTGCCCTCAGCGGCAAATCGCTGGCCGCCGACGCCGACGAGAAAGAAGACGTGAGCGACTTCGCCCTCTGGAAAGCCCACAAGCCCGACGACGGCGCCAACGCGTGGGACAGCCCGTGGGGCCGCGGCCGCCCCGGCTGGCACATCGAGTGCAGCGCGATGAGCAAAAAGCATCTCGGCGACACCATCGACCTCCACACCGGCGGCGTGGACCTGCTCTTCCCGCACCACGAAAACGAAATCGCCCAGAGTGAGTGCTGCAACGGCACGCTGTTCTCGAAGCACTGGTATCACAGCGAGCACCTACTCGTGGACGGCAAGAAGATGAGCAAGAGCCTCGGCAACCTCTACACGCTCGATCAGCTCCTTGCGCTGGGTCACTCGCCGATGGCCGTGCGCTACGCGCTGCTGATGGGGCATCCGAGGAAGCAGCTGAATTTCATGTTGGATTCGCTTAATGCAGCGGAGAGCGCTCTCAAATCGCTTCACCAACTAGCGGTATTTTTCTGCGACAAAGCGAAGATCGACTTCGCGGTTTTCGAGCAATGGATAAAAGCTCCCACACCCTTCCAAGGAGCGTCTTGGTGGCATTTAACCGAGTTCTCCAAAATCCTAAGCGATGATCTTAACACGCCGGGCGCATTAGGAGAATTATTCACTAGGCTCCCGCTCTACCGACAAGGAATGACAGGTGTGAGTCCCGATTCGCCCATCGAAATGAAGCAGGTGCTGATCGGTTTTAGTCATGCGATGTTCGCGCTGGGCTTGAAATTTCAAAATTCGCCCAAAATGGAAATCCCTTCCGCCATCACCGCCCTCGCCGAAAAGCGCTGGGCCGCGAAGCAGGCCAAGGATTTCGCCACCGCCGACGCGTTGCGCAAGGAACTCGCCGCCGCCGGTTGGTCGATGCTCGACAGCAAGACCGACTACAAACTCGAGCCGCTAAGAAAGGCCTGAGCACTGGTCGTGTTCGCCCGCAGGAGATTCCTGCGGGCGCATCGCAGTTTTCCGGAAAATCCCGCCGGCCAACTGGATTTCGTGCGCGCCTCGGGCGCGCC
Organism: Opitutaceae bacterium; assembly: GCA_031379235.1. GTDB lineage: Bacteria > Verrucomicrobiota > Verrucomicrobiia > Opitutales > Opitutaceae > ER46. Next base: position 9,376 of record JANNEY010000200.1, read on the forward strand.
TTTCCCTGTCGGGCGCGCACAAGGCGCGCCCCTACCCAATGCAAGCAACTGCGATTCGCCCCCGCCATAACCGCGCCGCGGCCGGGTTGACACGCGCGCGGATTCGCGGCGGGCTCATGGTTTACGGCCCTGCAATCGTAGGCAGGACCACAACTCATACCGACCATGTCCATGTCCCCGCTCGAAGAAATTCGCCACTCGTGCTCGCACGTGCTCGCGACCGCTATTCTCCGCATCTTCCCTGATGCCAAGCTCGACATCGGGCCGCCGACGGACACCGGATTTTACTACGACGTCGATCTCGAGCACAAATTCACGACCGACGATCTCGTGAAACTGGAGGCGGAGATGAAGAAAATCGCCGAGGAGAACCAACCATTTTACCGCAAGGAAGTCTCCCGCGAGGAGGCCGTCGAGATCATCAAGTCGCGCGGCCAGGAGCGCTACAAGCTCGGCCGGCTCGCGGACATTCCCGAGGGTGAAAAAATTTCGTTCTACCAGAACGGTGAGTTCATGGATCTGTGCGCCGGCACGCACGTGCGCTATTCGTCGAAGCTGAAAGCCTTCAAGCTCCTCTCGATCGCCGGCGCGTATCATCGCGGCGACGAGAAGAACAAGCAGCTCCAGCGCATCTACGGCACGGCGTTTCCATCGAAAGAGGAACTCGCGCAGCACCTCGATCGCATGGAGCAGGCCAAGGCCCGCGACCACCGCAAGCTCGGCAAAGAGCTGAAACTTTTCCACATCGACGAAGATGTCGGCCAGGGCCTCATCCTCTGGACGCCCAACGGCTCCATCGTGCGCCAGGAGTTGCAGACCTTCATCGGCGAGGAACTGCGCAAGCAGGGCTACTCGCAGGTCTTCACGCCGCACATCGGCAAGCTCACGCTCTACAAGACGAGCGGCCACTTCCCCTACTACAAGGAGTCGCAGTTCACCGCCTTTCCCGAGCCCGAGGCCCTCGCGCAGATGGCGGGCGAAGGCTGCTCCTGCGCCGATCTCACGGCGCGGCTCGAAGGCGTTTCGCAGGGATTCGCCGACGAAATCAATCGGCGCGCCGGCAAGGAAGTCATCGCGCAGAATCGCGTGCTGGACGCCGCCAAGCTCCTCGACGGCTTCATGCTGAAGCCGATGAACTGCCCGCATCACATCAAGATCTTCGCGTCGCAGCCGCACTCGTATCGCGACCTGCCCGTGCGGCTCGCGGAGTTTGGCACGGTTTATCGCTGGGAACAGTCCGGCGAACTCAACGGTATGACGCGCGTCCGCGGCTTCACGCAGGACGACGCGCATCTTTTCTGCACCGAGGAACAGGTCGCGCAGGAAGTGCTCGGCTGTCTCTCGCTCGTGAAAACCGTGCTCACCACGCTCGGCATGAGCGACTATCGCGTGCGCGTCGGCCTCCGCGATCCGGACAGCAGCAAGTTCACGGGTGACCCCGCGAAGTGGGATGTGGCCGAGGCCGCGTGCCGCACCGCCGCCGCCACGCTCGGCGTGCCCTTCACCGAGGAGCCCGGCGAGGCCGCCTTCTACGGCCCGAAGATCGACTTCGTGATCAAGGACGTGATCGGCCGCGAATGGCAGCTCGGCACCGTGCAGGTGGACTACGTGCTCCCCGTGCGCTTCGACCTCAGCTACATCGGCGCGGACAACGCCGCGCACCGTCCCGTGATGATCCATCGCGCCCCCTTCGGCTCGATGGAACGGTTCTGCGGGGTGCTCATCGAGCACTTCGCCGGTGACTTCCCCGCCTGGCTCGCGCCCGAGCAGGTGCGGCTGGTTCCGATCAGCGAAAAAACGATCGATCACGCGCGGGCCCTGCTCACGCGCCTCCGCGCCGAAGGTTTCCGCGCCACCCTCGACGAGCACTCCGACAAACTCGGCGCCAAGATCCGTCGCGCCGAACTCGACAAGATTCCCTACACGCTCGTCATCGGACAAAAGGAAGCCGAGGCCAACAGCGTCTCCGTCCGCTCGCGGGCGCGCGGCGACGAAGGCGTGATGACCACCGACGCCTATCTCGCCAAGCTGAAACAGGAGGTCGCGACTCGCGCGCTCCCGGATAAGAAAAAGCCGGCGGCTGCGGCCGGCCCGGCGTAAGGCGGGCCAGAGTGTCCTTTGCGTTTTTCGCTCCCACCGAGGGAGCGTTGCGGCTCAGCCGGAAGGTTGCAGTCGAACTACCGCATGCACTGACGACGAGTGCACGGAAGATGGAGCGCGTTGCCCCCAACGCGCGTTCAGGAGCTACGTCGCAGCCCAAGCGCGTTGTGGGCAACGCGCTCCCC
>JANNEY010000265.1:0-5338 GCA_031379235.1 Opitutaceae bacterium
ATCAACCTCACCCATACCATCCATGAAAATCCGTCTAATCCTTGCCACCCTAGCCTGTGCTCTGGCCACCGTGCCGGCCATTAACGCCGCCGACGCCGAAACCGAACTCGGCGGTAAGATGGACAAGATGAGCGGCGCCTTCCGCGCCCTCCGCCGTCAAATCACCGACGCCTCCAAGAACGCCGACTCGCTGGCCAAGCTCGCCACGATCAAGGAAAACGCCCAGGCCGCGCTCAAGCTCGATCCGGCGATGAAGGCCGACAAGCCCGCCGCTGAACAGGCGAAGTTCGTCGCCGACTACCAGGCCGAGATGAAGAAAACCATCGAGCTCCTCGGCAAGGTCGAGGCCGCGCTGAAGGCCAACAACAACGCCGAGGCCGAGAAACTCCTCGGTGCGGTGGGCGATGCGCAGAAGGCCGGTCACAAGCAGTTCAAGAAGCCCGACAACAAGAAGAAGTAAGGCATCCGCCTCACTCTTTCGTCTCTTCACGACGCCGCCGGATTTTTCCGGCGGCGTTTTTTTGCGTGGTGTTTTTGAGTAGCGCCCAGCCCCGGCGTGAAGAAACTCACCGCCGCATGAACCAACCCCGCATCGCCTTTCTCGGTCTCGGCATCATGGGCGGCGGCATGGCGCGCCGGCTCCTCGGCGCGGGCTTTGCCGTCACCGTCTATAACCGCAATCGCACGAAGTCGGAGGCGCTCGCCGCGGCCGGTGCCCGGGTGGCCACGACAGCGCGCGAGGCCGCCGCCGCCGCTGACATCGTGTTCTGCATGGTCGCGGACGACGCGGCGTCACGCACGCTGTGGCTCGGAGCCGATGGCGCGCTGGCGGGCGCAGCCCGCGGGGCCATCGCGGTCGATTGCAGCACGCTCACCGTCGGCTGGGTCAAGGAACTCGCGGCAGCCGCCGCCGCGCGTGGCGTGGAGTTTGCCGATGCGCCGGTCACTGGTTCGAAAAACCAGGCGGCGGCGGGCGAGTTGAATTTCCTCGTCGGTGGCAGCGCTTCGGCGCTGGAAAAAATCCGCCCCGCGCTGAACGCGATGGGCCGCAGCGTGACCCACCTCGGGCCGACCGGCAGCGGCGCGCTGCTCAAGCTCATCAATAATTTCATGGCCGGCGTGCATGTGGCCGCAATGGCCGAGGCGTTCGCGTGGATGGAGCGCACGGGTCTCAACCGGGCGCAAGCCCTGGCGTTTCTCAGCGAGAGCGCCGTTGGCAGCCCGGTCACCAAGACCATCGCGGCACGGATCAACGCGGCGGACTTCACCCCGAATTTTTTCCTGAACCTCATGGCCAAGGATCTCAGCTACGCCGTCGGTGAGGCCGCGAAATCGGGCCAGACCCTCACGACCGCCGCGACGGCATTGCAGCGCTTCCGCGCCGCCATCGCCGCCGGCCACGGCGAGAAAGACATGGCAGCCGTCGTCGAGGCCGCCCGCGCCGATCGGTAAGCGGGTCGGGGTAACGGCGGCGGTGGCGTGCGCCCTCGGCCCGCGCCGAGAAAATTTTTCGTCGTGCAATCGCCGCGGGCCACGGCGACAAAGGTAGCCCGCCGCCGAACAGCGGTTGCCCCAAAAAACCGGTCTCGATCACTTCACCCCTTTTCATGTCGCCGCATATCCCCGCTTCCAGCGCCAGCCAGCGCCCCACTCGCACGCGTTACTTGGTCGTCGTCTTCGCCATCGTGCTGGCGGTGATCCAATACATCGACCGCGTCGCCATCTCGCAGGCGAAGGATGGCATCGCGAAGGAACTGAGTTTCACCGATGCGCAGATGGGTTCCATCTTTGCGGCCTTCGGGTTTTCCTACGCGCTCTTCGAAATCCCCACGGGCTGGCTCGGTGACAAAATCGGCGCGCGCAAAGTCCTCGTGCGCGTGGTGCTGTGGTGGTCTTTCTTCACCGCGGCGACCGGCTGGGCGTGGAACTTCGTTTCGATGTGGATTACGCGCTTCCTGTTTGGGGCGGGTGAGGCCGGGTGTTTTCCGAACCTCACGAAGGCGTTCAGCACGTGGCTGCCGAAAAACGAGCGCACCCGCGCGCAGTCGCTCATGTGGATGGGCGCGCGGTGGGGCGGAGCGTTCACGCCGCTACTCGTGGTCATCGTGATGGCGTTTGTGAACTGGCGCATCGCGTTTCAGATTTTTGCGAGCCTGGGCGTCGTGTGGGCCGTCGTGTTCTGGCTCTGGTTCAAGGACAACCCCCGCGATCACAAGGGCGTTAACGCCGCCGAGCTTGAGCTGCTCAAGGAGAACGCCGCCAACGCCGACGGTCACGGCAACGTGCCGTGGCTTACGCTCATCAAGCGCCCGAGCGTCTGGCTGCTGTGGGGCCAGTATTTTTGCCTGAGCTACGGTTGGTATTTCTTTGTCACATGGCTGCCCGACTACCTCAACACCAGTGGCCGACCGATTCTCTCGAACGCCTTCCTCAGCTGGCTCGCCGCGCAGATGGAGGGCAGCGTGCGCGCCGACCTGATCCAGCCGATCCTCAAGGCGGTGCTCGCGGGCGTGCCGCTGTTCTTCGGCGGCTTCGGCTCGCTCTTCGCCGGCATGATCTCGAGCAAGATGATCGCCGGTGGGTCCGACGTGGTGAAGGTGCGGCGCACGTTTGGGGTGCTCGGATTTGTCGGGGCCTCGGGGCTGCTGATGATGTCGTTCTACGTGAAGGATCCTCTGCTCGCGATGCTCGCGATGGGCTGCGCGAGTTTCTGCAACGACATGACGATGCCCGGGAGCTGGTCCGCGTGCATGGATATCGGCGGGCGGTTCGCCGGCACCGTCTCCGGCAGCATGAACATGATGGGCAACTTCGGCGGCATGGCCGGACCGTTTGCCGTCGGCCTGATCCTCACCGCCACCACCGTCGTCACCGCGAGCGGCACCACGAAAAACTGGGAGCTGGTCTTCGCGATCTCGTCGGCGATTTATTTCCTCGGTGCGCTCTTCTGGTTCTTCATCGATCCCGTGACGCCGCTCGAAAAGGAAACGGACGAAAACGAAACGCGCGTGGCGTGGCAGAAATAGAGATCGTCGGATTCCTTCGCCTCTGGAAGATTCCCGCCAAAAAATTTTCCCGCCCGAAATTCCGACGGATGGAAGGCAGGAAGCATGGTCGGCGGCTTGGTGTCGGAAGGATTCCGCCCTTGTTTTTCCAGCCCGAACCGACACTCTCCGCCCCATGCCGCTTACGCCCGCCACCGCCGAAATCCCGCTCGCGACCGACGCGCATGGCGTGGTGCGAGTGGGTGGCACGCGCGTGACGTTGGATAGTGTAGCCGGAGCATTTCGGGCCGGCGCGACCCCGGAAGAGATCGCACAGCAATTTCCGGCGTTGGCGCTCGCCGACGTTTATCAGGTAATCGCTTATTTCCTGAATCATGTGGCCGAAGTGGAGTCATATTTGGCCACGCGACAGAAAGCGGCTGGCGCGCTGCGCACCGAGATCGAAAGCCGTTTTGATCCACGGGGCATGCGCGCCCGCCTCCTTGCCCGCCGCCCGGCCAAGGCAAGCTGAGCTATGTTGCGGCTGCTGGCGGACGAAAATCTGAATCATGATCTGATTCGGGGTCTCCTGCGCAGGATGTCAGCGCTGGACTTGTTGCGAGTTCAGGACGTTGGGTTGCGGGCGGTCGATGACCCGAGCGTGCTGGAGTGGGCCGCGCTCGAAGGTCGGATAGTAGTCACGCACGACGTCAACACGATGCCGGCTTTCGCCTTCGATCGCATCCGACGGAATCAACGCATGCCCGGCATGTTTGTCGTCAATCAGCAAGCCGCTCTCGCCACCGTGATCGACGATATTTTTTTGATCATGGAATGCAGCGAAAACAGTGAATGGGATGGGCGAGTGATCTTCCTGCCTTTGCAGTAGTGCCATTGCGCGCTTCACGATCTCCTTGAACGCCTTGCCCTCGATGGAAACGAGACGCGCGTGGCGTGGCGGACGTAGCGGCTTTCCGATTTGCCGTGCAGGCTAAATCGGAAGCATCGCCGATTCACTCAGGGCCACAGCCTGTTCACGGTTCGAAATCCTTGGGTTGGGAAACCGCAGAAAATTGGGATCCGGCTGCGGGGCGCCAGCCGGGAGGATAAGAAACTCGCAACGGGTGAGTGCGATTTGCCAGTGTGCCGTCGGTCCACCCGTCTCCGCCCGATTGGCATTCTGCCCCAGTCCGAATCCTCCACCCGATGTCCCGCATCCGTCCGCGTTTCTTCATCTGTCTTTCTGTCTTTGCTGTCTGCGCGCACTTCGCGGTCCCGGCTCTGCAAGCCCAAGCACAGAATAGTTCGGCCGCAGCCCCCATCGTCCGCGAGACTGGACCGGTCGTGGTGCCCAGAGAGCGGCAGTTTGACCTCACCTCGCGCATCAACGGTCTGGTCTACCGGCTGATGATATCTGCTCCCGTGAATGCAGTGCCTGGCCGCGTTTATCCGGTGCTCTACGTGCTCGATGGCAATTGGTATTTTCGGGCGGCGTCAGACACAGCGACTTGGGGCAGCGGCCCCTTTGAACCGGCCATCGTCGTCGGCATCGGCTACCCGACTGAAGACTACGCCGAGGTTCGGCGCCGGCGGAGCATCGACATGACCGTGAAAGCTGACCCGGTGATGTATCCCAATGGTTCCGGCCGGTGCGACGAATTTCTCCGGGCGATCGAAGACGAGGTGAAACCCTTTGTGGCGTCTCGCTATCCCGTCGATCCCGCGCGGCAGATGCTTTACGGCAAATCTCTCGGCGGCCTCGCCGTGCTGCGTGCCCTGCTCCGCAACCCGACAAGTTACCGCACCTACATCGCGGCGAGCCCCTCGATCTGGCAGGGCGACAAGGCCGTGCTTGCTGACGAGCCTGCGTTCGCCGACCGCGCCCGTGCCGGCGCGCTCAACCTGAGAATCCTCACCACGTCCGCCAGCAAGGAGGAATACCTCGGCAGCGATCCCGCAAAACTCGCCGCCGAGAAGGACCAGATGATCACCAACGCCCTCGCCCTGGCCGACCGCCTCGGCAAGCTGAACCCCGAAACGATCGCCGTGCGTTACGCGATGATCCAAGACGAGGGCCACAGCAGCGTCTCTCTCGCGACGATCGCCCGCGCCCTGACGTTTGCCCTGCCCGCCCCGCCGGCCAAAAAGTAGCCGCAGCGACCAAAGGTTCACTCGACCAGAATCATGGGGTAGGTCGTGCGCGATCTGCGCCGAACTAGCCCGACTTCCGCAATTGGAGGGTTTGAGCTGGGCAAGTTGTTGATTGCTCGCGTGGGCCCACCAAAGGTCGCCACTACAACGCCTGCGGGACCCTGATACGTGGAGGTGGTTGCGGCGGAAGCGTCAGGTTGAGG
>JANNEY010000299.1:0-7847 GCA_031379235.1 Opitutaceae bacterium
GGCGGCGGCGGGGCGCTGGATCGCGTGTTTTGTGCACTATGGGAATCGCGCGGCGGAGCCGAATCGGGACGCGGCGTGGACGCAGATCATCGCCATGGACGACGAGTGGCGGCGCACGGCGGGGTGGGCTTTGCCGGTGGAGCTGATCGCGCGCTTTGGCGGGCGCGGCTACAGCGCGTCGGGGGGAGCGTTCGGGCCAGGCGGATTTCTCTACCTCACGGGCCACGACAACACGGAGCTTTATGTGGTCGATTTTCCGCAGGCGGGCTCGGTGATGAAGTGGATCGCAACGCTGCCGTTTCCCTCGGAGGGGCAGGCATTTTGCTGGGACAAGGATGAACCGGGCGTGCTGTATTCGGTTTTGAAGCGGACGAAGGAAGTGATCGTGGGGCGGGTGACGCGGCCCTAGCCTGCATATTTCACACTCAGAGGAGAACTGGAAACACGCTGCGGATCGCATGAGCCGCTCTTGTCATTGCGAGAAGCGCAGCGACGAAGCAATCCACCGAGCTGGATCGCCACGCCCTCGTTCCTCGGGCTCGCGATGACAAAAAAAAGTGTGAAATATGCGGGTTAGGTGGTGCGTCGCGGTTTTCTGCAAGTGTGGGCAGGCTTTATGCCTGCCAAGGCATGGGAGAAAACCCCGCCCCACAGTGAGCCGCTCCACTCGGTTCCAGAAAACTGAGGTGCGTGCAACGACCGGCCACGGGCGCATTTCTCCTCGTCAGGTTTGGTTCGGGCGCGTTGCGCGATCCACGGTGGAAGTGGGACGGCCTCGTCCTGCGGCACGCGACGTGGGCGTCGCGTCTCCAGCCAAACGGCGCGTGCCGACGTGGGCGTGGATCGGAGCGGTTGTCGTCCTCGGTGGGGTTGCGACCTATTTTGCCACCCCCAAATCCCAGACCCTAGACCCAAGACCCTCTGATCAACCAATCGTTGATCAGAAATCCATCGCCGTCTTGCCATTCGCCAATCGCAGCCCGGACCCCGAGAACGCATTCTTCACCGACGGCGTGCACGAGGACATCCTGACGAATCTCTTCAACATCCGCGCGCTGCGCGTCGTGTCACGCACGTCGGTCGAGCAGTATCGCGGCACGAAAAAGACCATGAAGGAAATCGGCGCGGAGCTGGGCGTCGCCTACATCCTCGAAGGCAGCGTGCAGCGCGTGGGCAACAAGGTCCGCGTGACCGGCCAGCTCATCGACGCGCGCACCGACGTCCATTTGTGGGCCAAGTCCTTCGACAAGGATCTCAGCGACATCTTCGCCATCCAAGCTGAAGTCGCCAAGGCCATCGCCGCCGAACTTCAGACCGTGCTCTCACCACAGGAGCAGAAAGTGATCGAGCGCCGGCCCACGGAAAATATCGCCGCCTACGATCTCTACCTGAAGGCGCGGCAAATCATGTTTAGAGGGCAGCCACGTGTGCGGGCCCGGTTGCTTGAGGAGGTCGTCGAGCTCGATCCCAAGTTCGCCATGGCGTGGGCTGAACTCGCCATCACGCACGGCCATGTGTTTCGCAATCTGGAACGCACTCCCGCGCGCCTGGCCCAAGCCGATGCCGCCCTCACCCGCGCCGCGCGGCTGGCGCCCGACGCTCCAGAAACGGTCATCGCTCAGGGCTGGCTCGCTTACCTGGGGCACCGCGACTACGCGCGCTCGACGGCGGAGTTTGACAAAGTCATCCAACTCCAGCCGAGCAATGCCGGGGCCATCTACGGCATGGCCACAATCCGGAGCCGGCAGGGCCGTTGGCTCGAATCCGTGGCAAACTATCGCATCGCACTCCAACTCGATCCAGCCGGTGAAGACGTGGGAGTCGATGCGGCCCAATTGCTCGAGGCCGGCCGCCGGTGGGACGAGGCGCGAGCCGTGCGCGAGCGGCTCAATGCCGCGCGGGCGCAAGGACAGAAAACGTCGACCCTGGAAACAGGGCAGGCCTTCCTGGTCGGGAGGGCATTTAGCGCCACGGGCTCGACCAAGGCGGCCGACGACTGGCTCGCCGGGTTGCCCCCCGTGCAGCTTGAATCGCGGCCCGTGATGGGCAGGCGAAAGTGGCGCGCGAACATTCGGGGCGACTATGCCGAGTGGAAACGCCTCGACGCGATCAGTTCCGCCCCCACCGACGAAAACGGGGTCCAGCGACCGCGAGAATCGATCGCAAATCTGATCGAGGCAGCGATGATGATCGCCGCCCATGGCGATCTGGCCGGCGCGCGCCTCCGTCTGGGAGGCCGTCCGGAGGAGACCAGATCCACGCTCGAACTCGATCCCACCAACGATCGGGTGTGGATTCAACTGGCGCTCATGGAAGTCCTGCTCGGCAATCAGACCGAAGCGCTGCGCGCGGCCAGAATGGCCGTGGAGTTGGTGCCGGAGGCGCTCGATGCCGTCGACGGGCCCCGCAACCGGCGCACGTTGGCAGTGGTCCATGCGTGGGCGGGTGACAAGGACAGCGCCTTCGCCGAGCTGACGCGCCTGCTCCGCGTCCCCTTTGGCTACGATTACAGCGTCCACGATCTGCGCGTCGATCCCATGTTCGCCCCGCTGCGCGGCGACCCACGTTTCGAGACGCTGCTCAAGGATCCGAAAAGCATTCAACCGCTCTTCTGAAGTAGGGCGCGGCTTTTCTGCGCGCCATAGCTCCCCGAGCGACGGCGGGAGCCCGCCTTCGGAAACAATCAAAATGAGTTCCTCGCTGTTTCCATTGGGTGGATGCCGAAGACCGGGAGCCCCGAAGGGGCGAAAAGGTGAAAGCCCAGGGCAACGCCCTGGGAATGATTACAGGAAAATCCGAGCCCTGAAGGGGCGCAACCCTGCGGCCGTGTCGCCCTTTCAGGGCGAATCAATTTCCGCGATCTGATTCCCAGGGCGTTGCCCTGGGCTTTCACATCGCGCCCCCTCGGGGCTTCCGACCCCAAAATCCGCCAACTCACCGAAAACAGCGAGGAACCTCACAATGCACACCCACACTTTTTATTTCGGATTGGCTCTCCTCGCCACGAGCACGTTCGCCCAGCCCGCCGCGACTCCGCCGGCGACCGCTCCGACGTCCGCTCCTGCATCCGCGACCCCACCCGCCGCGCGCGGCAAAGGCGGCCGTCCGCCCGTCAACCCGCAGATGGACGCGCTCTACAAACTCGGGCCCGACTCGATGCCGATGGAGGGCGTGCCGCAGGGGAAATTCGCCGAACCCCGTATCATCCCGTCGCAGGTTTTTCCCGGCACGCAGCACACCTACATCGTTTACGTCCCCGCCCAGTATGATCCGACGCAGCCGACGGCGCTGATGGTTTTCAACGACGGTCAGGCCATGATGGCCGAGCCTGGTAGTGTGCAAGGCCACCGCGTCCTCGACACGTTGATCTACCGGCGCGAAATCCCCGTCATGCTCGGCGTGTTCATCAATCCGGGCCGGCGCCCCGACCAGCCCGAGCCCACGCCGCGCGACTGGGGCGATCAGACGACCAACCGCGGCCCGGAATACAATCCGCCCACCGACGCCTACGCGCGCGTGATTGTCGAGGAGCTGATGCCCGCGCTGAAGAAGGACTACAACCTCTCGCCCGATCCCGAGCTGCACGGCATCATGGGCGCGAGCTCGGGCGCCATCGCCGCGTTCAGCACGGCGTGGTTTCGACCGAACGATTTCCGCAAAGTCATCTCGATCACCGGCAGCTTCACCGACATCCGCGGCGGCCACATTTTCCCGGAACTCGTCGCCGCGGCGGAGAAGAAGCCGCTACGGATTTTCATGCAGGACGGCCGCAACGACAACCGCAGCACCACGGATCCGAAGCGCGATTGGTTTTATCAAAACGTGCGACTGATGCGCGCCCTCACGGCCAAAGGCTACGAGGTGAATTATGCATGGGGCATCAACAACCACGGCCAGAAACAGGGCGGCGCGATCTTCCCCGAGATGATGCGCTGGCTCTGGCGCGACCAGCCCGTCTCCACCGATCCGAACGATGCGGTCGAACGCTCCTTCCGCGCGCCATTCGTGCCGTCCCGCCCGTAGGCGGGTTGACGGCTTTAGAGCATTTTCAATAAACCTGTAGCCGAAACCCAACGCCCCGAATCGAGTTGAACAGGAAGATCGGGGAGTTCGGGAAGCGAAGCTTCGCTCTTTCCGGCCTTCCCGATCTTCCTGTTCCTCGTCCCTGTTTATCATTCCGATCGGGGAATGTCGGCTACAGTTTTTATGAAACCAATTTAGAGCACTTCAAACCAAGGTGTAGCCGCGGTCTTGGGGAGGAGTGCCAAACCTAGGCGACCGCTCATGGATTTCGCCAAAGGCGAAATCTTGAGACGGTCGCTCCGGCTAATCACCTTCGCTCCTCGCTGAGAGTCTGCTAATCGCAGCCTGATACCAACGTCTGTTAATATTTGGATTGTCATGGCGAGGAGCGAAGCGACGAAGCCATCCAGCTGGATCGCCACGGCGCGCTTCGCGCACCTCGCGATGACAAAAGTCTAATAAACAACAGCCGGTGGTATGAGTTGCCCGCGATGAGCGGGCCCCGAACCAAGCGCGAAGGCGATTAGCCATAGCCTCTTTTCCAAGATTTCACCGTTGGTGAAATCCATCAGTGGTGTTTTCGTCGGCTCCCATTCGGCTCCACCTCGATTGAAACCGCTCTAAAGGTTCGCCAGCCGCGTGTGCGCGTCGCCGAAGTGATCGAGGCTCACGCCCATGCGATCCATGAGCGAGAGGTGCAGGCTGCATACCTTGCGGTTTTCGTCGCCGGCCTTGAGGTAGTCGAGGACGCGGCCGGTCTTGAGCGAACCGCCGCCCATGCCGGTGAGCAGAATCGGCAGCCGCTCCGCGCTGTGGGCGACGCCATCAAACAGGCTCGAAGCGAGCATGAGGATCGAATTGTCCAGCAGCGTGCCGTCGCCCTCCTTGATTTCCTTCATGCGCTGCGTGAGGTAGGCGAACTGCGCGATGTGATATTGGTTCGTCTTGAGATACATCGCCTCCTTTTCCAATGCCTTGCCGTTGTGCGTGAGATCGAGGTGCAGCGCGCCCTGCACGCCTGCGAGGAACTTAAAATTCATCTGCGAAAGATCGTTGTTGAGCATAAGCGTCGCGAGGCGGGTCTTGTCCATCTGGAACGCGAGCACCGTGAGATCGAGCATGAGCTTCATGTGATCCGGCACGTTCTGCGGCAGCTCGTTTTTCGGCCGCGGCATGTTCGGCTGCGCCAGCGTCGGTCGCCAGCCCTCGATGCGCTCATCCTTCGCGGCGCGCTCGATGCGCTTCTCGATGTCGCGAATGGATTCGAGATACTCCTCCAGTTTCACGCTGTCGCCGCGGCTGATCTTCGGGCGGAGGCTCTGCGAATCCTGCCGCACTTCATCGAGGATGCTGCGATCGAGCTTGCGGCCCGTGCCGTCGCCCACGAGCCGGTCGAAGGTGCGCGAGGGATAAATTTCCTTCGTCGCGGGTTTGGTCGGCGAGACCCACGACAAACTGGAACCGTAGATCATCGAGAGGCCGTCCTCGAGCCGCAGCTCGTTTGGCTCGATGCCGAGCACGAGACTCGGGACCGCCGTGCGCCCACCGATGCGCGCCGACAAAATCTGATCCATCGTCGTCCCGAGGCGGATGTCGCCGGGATCGAGGCTCACCGGCGCGCCCGCCAGCAGGTTCATCCGGCCCAGATGCGGACTGGTCGAGGCGAGCGCCGACTGGCTGTAGAGGCCGTCGACGAACACCATGTCCTCACAGTGCGGCTGCATCGGCAGCACGGCCGGCCCGAGTTCCATCGCCGCTCCACTGCCCTTCGCCCACCAGTGAATCGGCTCCACACCATTGGAGAAAAATACGATGCCCAGGCGCAGCGGCGGCTTGCTGCTCTTCGCCGCGGCCGCGGTCTGCCCGAGCAAGGGCAACGATTCCAACCAGGGCAGCGCCAGCGCGACGCCCGCGCCGCGCAGGAAGTGACGTCGCGAAAAATTCGGGGAGCCGGGGCGATCGGATGGGGCGTTCATGGGGCGATGGAAAATTACTGCGACGCGCGGTTCGCGTCTTCGTCCTGACCCTGCCGGTGGCGAAATTGCCGGCTGCCGACGATCTTGGTCGCGAGATCGGAGAACGTCGCGCTGCCCCCGGCCGCGGTCAACTCGTCGAGCAGTGGCCGATCGGAGGCGAGGACCGTGCGGCCCAGCGCGTAGCCGATCATTTTTTTCGCGAGGGTCTTCATCACCTGTGGCTCCTTGCCTTGCAGGTAGCGGAGGAGGCCGTCGGCCCCGACGATGGTGGACTTGTCCGCAAATTCGCCGGTCACATCGACGGCCAAGCCGTCCTGATACGTCGTCCGCGTGCGCCCGATGGCGTCGAAGGCCTCGAGCGGGAAACCCAGCGGATCGATGCGCAGATGGCAGTTGGCGCAGGTCGCGTTGCGCTTGTGCTCGTCCAGCCGCGCGCGCAGCGTCAGCCCGCCAAATGCCGCGGGATCGCCGGGCAGCGAGCCCGCGTCGGCCGGCGGCGGCGGCGTGGGTGTGCCGAGGATCCGGCGCAGGAGCCAGTCGCCGCGCTTCACCGGACTCGTGCGCAGCGGCGCTGAAGTCGTCGTCAGCACCGAGCCCAGCCGCAGGGCACCACCGCGGTTGAAGGCATTCGCGCCGTCGATTTTTATGACGGCGTCCTTTGATTTCACGTCGGCTTCGATCCCGTAGAACTTGGCGAGCGGCTGATTGAGAAACGTGTAGTCGGCATGCAACAGCTCACGCAGTGGACGTTCGTGCCGGACGAGGTATTCGAAGGTCGACACCGCCTCGTCATACATCGCCGCCTGCACTTCCTCGGTGAACTCCGGGAAGCGGCCGGTATCAACCCCGCGAAACTGATCGAACCGATAAAAGCCGAGCCATTGACCGAAAAATTCCGTCGCGAGCCGGCGCGCCTTGGGGTCGGCGGTCATGCGCTGCACCTGCTTCGCCAGCAGCGCGGGTTTGCTCAGCTCGCCCGCCGCCGCCGCGCGGCGCAATTCATCGTCGGGAATCGACGACCATAGGAAGAAGCTCAAGCGGCTCGCCATTTCCCAGTCGCTAAGCGGCCGCTCGGCCCGCTGGGCCACCGGCTCCACCCGATAAAGAAAAGCGGGCGAGACAAGCACGCGGGCGAGCACGGCGCGGATCGCATCGTCGTGCGCGAGCGCGTTCGTCTCGCGGCAACGGCGATAAAACGTTTTCAGCCTTGTCTGCTCCTCACTCGTCAGTGGCCGGCGCCACGCGCGACTCGCAAATGCCAGCACGTCCGCCATGTGACCGGGCTCGGCTTGGCGCAGCGCCTTGGTCACTTCGTCGTAGTGCGCCCGCAACGCGGTCACGTGCGGCCGCGCCTCGCTGGGAAGTGCGGCGATTTGCGCGGCGTCCAATTCCTGAATTCGGCTATTCTTCAGCGTGAATCCATAGTGTTCCGCCAACATCCCGAGATAGGCATCGTGATAGGGCCAAGAGCCGAGGAGATCGTGCCACGCCTCGTTCAGCCGCGTGCGTTCGGCGCCATCGACGATGAAGTTGGTGAAGAACTCATCCGCGCGTTGATATTTCACCTTCAGCACAAAGGCGTCGTGCTCGGGCGTGTTGAAGGTGCTGTCAAACGGCAGCGGCACCGGATCCTTGTCCGCGGGATTCGCCTCGCCGTGCGAGTTCGGCGGCAGCAGCGCGACATATTCGGCGAGGCCCGCGCGAAACGTTTTGTAGCCGGCGCTCGCCGGATCGCCGATGAACGCCCGCGCTCGCGCGCCGCGCGCCGGCACGAGCTCGCTGTCCGCGACCACGACGCGCACGACGGCATTGCGATCGGCGCCGAGTTCGACGTCGACCTGGAGTTCG
>JANNEY010000580.1:0-4820 GCA_031379235.1 Opitutaceae bacterium
GTGTAGTAGGTGAAACGCTGATTGGCCCCGAGGTTGGAAATACCCGCCGCAATGTTGGCCACGGTGGCGTCGGTGACTTGGCGCCCGGCGGCGATCCAGCTCGTGACTTGATTGGTGGTGTTCCATTTCAAGCCCACGCTGTTCTGCGTCAGCCCGTCCTCATAGTTGACCGAGATCGCGGTGTTCTTGAACGGCCGGTAGGTCACCGAGCCGGCGGCGCGCTTGACGTCGCTGAACTCGTAGGTGCGCCAGCTCTTGGAATTTTGGTAGAGGCCGTTGAAACGCAGCGCGAGGGTCTTCGGGATCAGCACGCGATTGAGATCGGTCTCGTAACGCTGGTAGGAGCCGGAACCGAAAATCGCCTTCCCCGAGGATTTGGTGCGCGCGACGTTCGCCTTTTTTGAAGTGAGAGAGACGAGACCACCGGCATCGCCCGAGCCGAAGAGAATGGAGTTGGCGCCGCTCGCGACCTCGGCGCGCTCGATGTTGTAGAGGTCTTGCGGCGCGGCGTTCTCGACGTAGTCGGTGGACACGCCGCCGGGGATGCCGCGGATGCGGAAGGGCTCGCCGCCAGCGGAACTGAAGTCGCGCGGGTTGTTGAAGCCGGAGCCCTCGCTGTCGCCGGCGTTGAGTTCGGCGTTGGCCGCGTAGGCCAGCATGTCGGTCACGCTCGTCGCCGCGATGTCGGACAAAAATTCCGGCGTGAACGGCGAGACCGACGCGGCTGTGTCCTTGAGACTCGTCGCGAGGCGGCTGCCCGATGTCGTGTTCATCGCCTGATAGCCGGTGTCATCCTCGGCGCGGACTTCGAAGACCGAGAGCGTGACGGTCTTGTCGTCGGTTGGCTTGGTGGCCGGTGGAACCGGCACGACCGACTGCGCCAGCGCGGAAGCATGCAGCAAGGTGGCCAACAAAATTACCGGCATGGCCGGCGCACGGAGGGGAGAAAAAATGAGGGATTTGCTCAGGCAGGTCATGGGACGAAGGGGTTCTTAACGCTGGCGCGCAGTCAGCACGCGACGGAGAAATGGGTGCGCTTTTCAAATTCTGTCATTGCGAGAAGCCGCGCCCTGCGCGGCGACGAAGCAATCCAGCTGGATCGCCACGGCGCGCTTCGCGCACCTCGCGATGACAATCATTTTTTAAACACGCCTAGTCATGTGGCAGAAACGTCACGTGGTGAATTCCACAGTGCGCGTGCTTTCCTTATTAGTGGCGAGCACGCGCACCGTCGCGGTCGCCGTGTGCCGGCCCGGCGCGGTGGCTGCCGGCAGGGCGAAATGATGGGCGTGTTCGTCGGATAATCCGTTGGGCCGTTGGCGCCACACCAACGTCGGCGTGACCTCGTAGCCGTCCACGAGGAGTTTCACGAGTTCGGCGAGTGGGGCCTTGAGCAAACCCTGCGGAGTGTTTTCCCAAGCGCAGCGGACGCGGAGGTTCACCCCGCTCTCGGGCCGGCCGGCTTCCCATTCGTCAGTCGCGCGCACCGGCACGATAGAGACCATCGGTCTCGCGATCGTGGGGTTGTCCCACCAACGCCACTCGGCCTCACGGGATTGCACGAAATCGCGGACTTCATCCGAACCGCTGTGCATCCAGGTGCGACCCTTGGTCCAGACGTCGCGACGCACCGCAACCGTCCAGTTTTGTTTCAGCGCGTTCAGCCAGCCGGCCCACGTCGGTTCCGTCGCGAGGAAAAGGGTGCGAAAGCCCGTCGTTTGATCCGCGAACCACCACGGCTCCGGCCCGTGCGCGTCTTGCAGGCCGATAAACGGAATCCGCCCCCGCCAGCGGTTGAGAAACGGCTCCGTGTTCATGAAGTCGGGGTTGCCAAAGTGGTAGGTGCTAATCGCCGCGAAGCCGCCGCGCTCCACCGAGTCGTCAAGAAACATGCGCACGAGTTCTTCATTCTCGCCAAATTGCCAGATGAGCCGGCCGCCGCCGCGCTCCAGTGGCACGAGCCGACGGGTGCGGAATTCGGGCCACGACACGGGCGCCGGCGGTGCGCCGCGCGTGCCGAGTGGCGCACCGATGTCGGCGTCGGCCGGGGCCACGAGATCGCTGGTGTGGCTGTAAGTGCCGAGGCCGGGAATATCGACCCACGTGCCATATTCCTCATCGGCGGAAAATACCAGCAGCGGCACTTTTTCCCGCGCGGCGATTTCGCGCACGCGCGCCGCCCAGCCCGGCTTGCCGTTCTTCGCGCCCCAGAGATCGATCTTCAGGCTGCGCGCCAAGTCCACCGCCTCGGCCGGGCTGCCGGTGCCGTGCGCCTCGATTTGGGCGGTGAAGATTTTTAAACCGCCCGGCAGCGTGGCGCGCGCGCGCAGCGGCCGGCGTTTCACCATCGCAATCGTGTCGAGCGCACCCAGCACGTCCAGCGCATCGAGCGCGTAATAGGTCGCCGTCGCATTGCTGAGCCAGCCCGGTCGATCGCTGAAACCGCCATCGGAATTTGCCAGCGAGTGCAGGTAGGCGATGCACGCCTCGCGCTGCGCCGGCTGCGCGCCGAGCAGTTTCAGCGCCCGCACGGCGGCACGCACGTAGACGACGTCGTCCACGCCGCCGAACATCGGCTGCGGCTGAAAGGTAAAGCCGCCGTTGGCGAGCTGGCATCCGCGCAGCCACGCGATCAATTCGTCGCGCTGCGTGATCGCGCGACCGAGCACCAACTGCGCCTGCAAGGCCCAGAGGGTGTTCATCACGTGGCCGTCGCCGCCGTCGGCCGCGGGCGTGTTGTTGAAGCTGCCGTTGGCGCGGCGCCGTTCGACGATGTAGCCGTCGAACGCATCGGCGATCCCCGCGGTCGGCAGCCCGAGCGACGCATGCGACAACACTGCGCCCAGTTCCGACTGCATCACCGGGTAGCCGTGCCGCTCGTATTGCTTCAGATAGCCGAGCGGCTGCGTGAGCGCCGCGATCTTCGGCCGGAACTCGGCGGTGTCGGCGCCGAGCCACGCCAGCGCCTGCACTTGCTGCCAGTCGAAGATGCGCCGTTCCTGCTCGAGTTTCTTAACTTCGCGCGGATGGTGCGTGCGCACGTAGGCGACCAGCGCGTCGCGTTGCGGCGGCTTTTGCCCGAGCACGTGGTAGCTGCCGATCGCGCCGAAGGTCGGTGTGAGGTGCGAGATTTCCTGATCGCCCCACGCATAGCCGCCGTCGGGCCGCGCGAGGGTCGCAAGATAGCCCACAACCGCAGCCGCAAGCGTGGGCGCGGCCGCCGGTGCAGCCGCCGCGCGCACGAACCGCGGCCATGCCGCCGCGGCGCCGGCTACGGCGAACGTTTTCAGGGCAACGCGGCGGGTGAAAGCGTGGGGCGGGGTCTTCATGGGAAATTCCGGGACGGCTGAGACTCACCCGATGCGACGCCAAACCACACCGGGAGTCGAGCCACCGCCGATTCGGTTGCGGAAATTTAACTTCGCCGCGCGCTGCCTCCACTGTTTTGGTGCGTCTAGCGGCCCGCCACAGCTGCCTGTGTCAGAAACCCCTGCCCCGCTATGAAAACGTTCCGCCCCCTCCTCGCTATCGTAGGGTTGTCCTACGGCCCGCTTGGGGCGCAAAGCGCGGCACCCGCGCCCGCCGCCCAGGTCGTCGAAAAGCCCGTTGTGCTCTCGCCCTTCGAGGTCGTGGCCGACACCCGCGGTTATTACTCCGCCAACACCATGTCGGGCACGCGCCTCGCCTCCCGCCTCGAAGACCTCGCCTCCTCCATCAGCGTGATCACGAAGGAGCAGATGGCCGATTTCGCGATGCTCGATATCAACGACATCTTCGCTCACGAGGCCGGCACCGAAGGCACGGGCAACTACACCGATTTCCAAATCGACCAGAGCGGCCGCCCCACGGACAGCACGATGATGGACCCCAACAACGCCAACCGGATCCGCGGTATCGGCAGTGCCAACATTTCGTTCGGCAATTTTGAGACCAGCGGCCGCGTCCCAATCGACCCGAGCAACATCGATGCCGTCGAGATCAGCCGCGGGCCCAACTCGAATATCTTCGGCCTCGGCAACGCCGCCGGCACCGTGAACCTCGTGCCCGCCACCGCCGGCCTCACGCGCGATCGCTCGCAGGTGCAGTTCCGCGCCGACAGTTTCGGCGGCCATCGCGGCAGCCTCGATCTCAACCGCGTGATCAAGCGCGGGGTGCTCGCCGTGCGCGGCAGCGCAGTTTTCCAGCACGACGGCTACGAGCGCAAACCCTCCGGCACCGACACCGTGCGCTTCAACGCCATGGTGAAGTATCAGCCGTTCAAGACCACGACGATCACCGGCTCCCATTCGCTCTACCGTCTCCACGGCAATCGCCCCAACTCGATCATGCCGCGCGATGCGATCACGCAGTGGCGCGCCGCCGGCTCGCCGACGTGGGACCCAATCACGAACCGCGCCTTTCGCCCCGACGGCACGGTGCTGGGAACGTTCACGGGTAACCCGCCCGCGTATTTCGCCTTCGCCGGCTCGATCTCCTCGGGCGTCGGCACCTCGCTCGTCTCCGTGGACAAAGGCACCGTCGCCTACTGGACGCCCTTGCGGGCCACCAGCACCACCACCCCACAGTCGCTCGATCAGGCGCGGCTCATGACGACCGCGCCGACCTCCATTCGCGCCACGCAGCCGCTCTTCGCCAGCGATGCGACCGTAAGCGAGAAGAGCATCTACGACTGGTCGTCGATCAATCTCGCCGCCGTCAACCGGCTCCGCGACCTGACCCGCACGGCCCACCTCGAGTTTGAGCAAATCGTACTAAACACCCCGCGGCAGATGTTCGCCGTGGAAGCGGGATTTTTCCGGGAGGACTCGCAGCGCTACCGC
>JANNEY010000386.1:0-3251 GCA_031379235.1 Opitutaceae bacterium
CTCAACCCGCAGGATCGCGCGGGAGCCTCCGAGTATGTGCTCACGCTGCTGCTGCTCCGCCGCTACGCGCCGCTCGTGAGTTTGCCGATCGCTACGTCGCGCAGTTTCCCGACAACCGCAGCATCATCCGCCACGCCTCGCGCGCGCGCTACGAGCTCGACGGTGATCGCGCCGCCTACTTACACCGCTTCACGCTCATGCCGCTGCAGTCGCAGGATAAGTTCGGCCTCGACGCTGCCTCCGATCTCGCGCTGCTCCGCGGCGACTATGCGCGCGCGGCGGAGTTGTTCGCCGATCCGCGGCTGGAGTATCTGCTCAGCCCCGGCTCCGTCGTCCGCGATCCGCCGGCGCTGGGTCGCGCGATGATGGCGCACATCCTCGGCCGCCGCGACGAGGCGATCCGTCACGCCGACGAGGCGATCGCTTACTACGAGAAAACCAAGTGGACGGCGCACCAACGCGCGCCGGTGCTTACGACGATGGCGCAGTGTCACGCCTTCGCCGGCCGCGCGGACGAGGCACGACGGTGCGCGACAGAGGCACGTGCGTTGATGGCGGGCCGCGACGCATTCCTCGAGATGGATGAGCTCCCGCTGATCGCGCAGGCCTATGCCGTCCTCGGTTTGCGGGAGGAAGCGCACGCGCTCCTGCGCGAAATCATGGCCGGCCCTTCGCGCATGATCGCCCAGGAAATCCGCCACGATCCGCTCTTTGCGCCGCTGAAACCCGATCCGCGTTTTGAGGAGATTTTGCGTGCGGCGAAAGTATTCTGAGCGTTTTGCGCGAAAGGCTTGCCCTGCGTCCCGCGGCGCGAACGGGAACGAAGGCCAGGTGATTCGCGTAATCCGAAGACCGGCGGGTTAGGGCAGCTCGTAGATCTCAACGAGGGCGACGCCGGTGGTGTTGTTCACGCCGCTGACCTGGACGGTGTAGCTACCGGGCTCGAGCGTCACGACTTCGGCGGCGTCGCGGGAATCGGTGGCGAGTGGAAACGCGCCGACCGCGTTGAACGTGGGTCCAATCACCAGGCTGCCCGGGGGGCGGGTGTCCCAGTCGTCGTTTCGCGCGACCTCGCGGCCGCTGGCGTTGAAGACGACTAGCTGTGGATCGGCGAGCACGCCGGTGACGCCGAATTGAGTGAGCCCCGGCCCGACGGCGCGGATGAGGAGGCGCTTGGTGCCGTTGCCTGTGATGTTGAAACCGACGATGAGGATGTTGCCGCCGGTGCCGACTTGGTTGCGCGCGGAGAGGTTGGTGTAGCGGGCGAGCGGTGAGCCGGCGTCGCTGTCGTAGCTTTCTAGAATGACGACTCCGGTGGTGCCGGCGGTGCCCGTGACCTGCGCGCTGTAGCTGCCGGGCGTGAGCGTCGCGAGGATCGCAGCATCCTTGCTGGTGGCGCCGAGAGGAAACGCACCGACGCTGCTGAAGGACGCCGTGAGTGCCGCGCCGCCGCCCCAGTCGTCGTTCTGCGCCGTCCGCACGCTGGAAGAGTTGAAGAGCGCGAGCTGCGGATCGGCGAGCGTGCCGACGACGCCGAATTGCGCGAGCGTGGGGCCGACGCCGCGGAGCAAGATGTCCTTGGTGCCACCTGCGGTGGTGAGGCCGACGATGAGGGTGTTGGCGCCGGTGCCGGCGGTGGCGCGCACGGAGAGGTTGTTGAGCCGCGATACGGTGTTAGCGACCGTCAGGGGCGCCGGGGAGGAGCTGACGACGCCCCCGGCATTGCCGACGACGCAGGTGTAGGTGCCGGTGTCGGCGGACTGCGCATTGGGAATGGTGAAAGTGTCAGTCGTGGCGCCGGCGATCGTGACACCGTTGCGCTGCCACGTATAGCTGGTGGCGTTGGTGGCGGTGACGGAAAATACCACCCGGCCGCCGATGCCCACGGCCTGCGCGCGGGGCTGGGTGTTGATGGTGGGCGGGGGGCCGCCGCCTTCGGCGGTGAGCTGGAACACGAAGCCCTGCGGCACGCCGTTGAGCGTGGCGTTGCCGGCGATGTTGTAGCTGGCATCGGCGTTTTTCACGATCGCCGTGATCTGGTTGAGCGTCCAGCCGCTGAGGTTGGCGCCGTAGCCGTCGAGCACTTTTCCGAGATCGTAGGTGGCGTAGGTATCGCCGGTCTTGGACCAAAGCTGCGCGGTCTCGCGGAACGAGGCGTCGAGGCCCACGCCGCCGATGAACGACTCGTCCGGCGAAATGCAGAGCGCTTGCGCGCGCGTGAGGCCGGTGAGGTTGGGCAGCATCGTCATGCCGCCGGCCTGCTTCCAAGTGAACGCGCCGCTGCCACTCATACCGACGATCCGCGCGCCATCGTGGCTTGTGGCCGTGGCCTGCGCCGAGGTCTGGCCTAGCAGCACGCCGAGGTCGAGATAGCCTCCGGTCTCGGTCCAGCGATAGCCGCGCGTGCGGAACGAGTTGTCGAGGTAGCTCCCGACGACGGTGGCGCCATCGCCGGACATGCCGGCGGCATTCGTGCGGGTCGAGTTGGGATAGCCGCCGATGTTCCGAACGGTGTAGGCGCCGCCCATTCCTTTGGTCCACAGGTTTGTCGTGGTCGTCCGGTTGTTGCCCGTCCCGCGAATGGCGTCGCCGATCAGCCACTCGGCGTTCCGCGACCCGCCGGCGACAGTGGCGCCGACATCGCCCGTCAAGAGGGGCAGCACGATGACGAACGGCGCAGGCTCCCGTGGATTGAACGTGAACGGCTGCGAGATGACGGGTGCGCTCGGTTGCTCGTAGTAGCCGTAGCCGACGGTGGCATCGAGCGAGAGGCCCGTGAGAAACTGGTTGGTCGAGATGCCGGGGAAACTGAGCCCGATCGCGGTGGCCGAGCCTTTCAGCTCCTTGTCCAGACCGGCGGGCTCATACCGGCCGGTCCAAGTGTAGGGGCTGGCGTAGAGGGAACGCGGGCCGCGGAAATCGGTTTTGCCGAGGACCCTGATTTCGCCATCCCGGAGCGCCGAAAGCGCGGACATGTAGGCCCTGATCTGATCCGGCGAGACGAGGACAAAGGTCAAAAAGATTTTCAGTCGGAGCGCCTGGCGTTGGCCGAGGAGCACCTCGACGACCTCGAAGGCCCGCTTCCATTGCGCGGAGGTGGCGGTCGCCGGCGTGGTGCCCTGCGCGAGGAGGTTGGCCTCGATCAGCTGCAGTTCGGCGGCGAAGGCTGCATCGACAAAGGCCTTGACCGGGACGGAACCGAGCGGCCCGAGCACGGCGAGGAGCAAGGCGAAAATCCGAATCAGCATCGG
>JANNEY010000403.1:0-15874 GCA_031379235.1 Opitutaceae bacterium
CCGGAGGTCCCGACCCCACCTCGATCCAACTAAAGTCCAGAAATCATGCGACGTTGGTATTACTTCACCGGAGCCGGAGCCGTGACTATGGCGAGGTCGAAGCGGCCGTATTGCACCGCACCCTGGGCCGGAATGGCGACGTAGGTGCCGCGAAAATCCCGGGCGTTGAGCACGCCGCGGAATTTCACGGTGAACCCGCCGTCGAGGCTTCCGCTCAGCTCGCACCAACCGTCCGCGCAGCGGCCGGTCAGGGCGCCGGTGCCGGTCAGCGGGGGCGAAGTCACGAGCCGCGCGGAAACGGTGTCACCGTCGAGCGTGAGTTCGAGGCGCGCGGGAGCGGAAGCTTCGGCCGTGGTATTCGCGAGGGTGCCGGTCAGGAGGAGCGTGCGGGGGGCGGCGGCCGCGATGGCGGCGGCGGCGAGATAGCCGAGGAAGAATTTCACGGAGTGGCTTTCGTGGCGGGCGTTTTTTTATTTTCCACCTCGGCTTGCACCTTGCGCATCAAAAATCCCCAGGTGCCGGATGAACCGCCCACGGCCTGCGCGAGCAAATCGTAGAGCGGCGCGGTGTCGGGTGCGCCGGCCCGGCCGCCGAGCGTGAAGGTCTGGCGCATCGGCCGGAACCCGTCGGCGCGCGGTTTCTTCTCCAGCAAGCTCATGCCGCCGAGAATGACGGCGAGTTCGTCTTTCGCCGCGAGTTCGAGCGAGAGCTCCAGCGGGGAGTTCATCCAGGGCTGGCTCGGGACGGTGGCGATGCGCCCGCGCCCGCGCAGCCGGGCCTGGGGCGACTCGAAGCGAAATTCATCCACGCGCACTTCGCCACCCACGGCGCGTCGACCGGTGATGCTCAGTTGTTCGATGGGCATCTCGGCGAATTTTTTCAGTAGGCGGCCAAGGGCACGCAGCTCGGGCGAAAGCAACACGGTGCCGCCGAAGACCGCCGCCGTGGAAACGAGATCGGCTTTCGGCACGGTCAGGCGGACGACGCCCTTCGTCCCATCGATGGAAAAATCCGCCACACTGTTGTCCAGCAAGCCGACGAAAGACGTGCCGGTGCTGGCGATCTGGGCGCGGACATCAATCCGGCCATCGACCGAGGCGAGCTGATTGGGAAACACGGTTTGAACCACCCGCGCCGACTCGAACTGCTCGATCCGGAACTCGCCCGACAGCTGGTGTTCGCCGGTGGTGACACCGCGGCCGTGCGCGATCTGCAGCCCGCCGCCCCAGCGGCCGGCAAACATCTCGCCGCTGAGATCGCGCAGCGCGAGCGTCGTGTCGGTCGCGTCGAGCCGGCCGCGCACGTGATCGATGCGATAGGGGGCAAACTGCACCGCGCCGAGATCGAGATCGAAGGAGCCGCTCAGCTCGCCCCAGAACGGCAGGCTGGCGTAGGCCGCAGAATGTTCCCTGGCGGTGGCTGGTCCGCTTTGGCGCGGGGGAATTTTGGGCGGGTTGGTTTTGGCCGGGGGAAACGCGCGGGCGAGGGCGAGCAGGGCGGCACCGTCGAGAAACTGGCTGTGAAAACCGGAGGTAATTTTCAAGCCGCCCTCGAGCAGATTCAGGCTCACGTCGAACGTGGCGTCGCTGGGTTGGGGCGTCGCGGCGAGCAGAAGTTCGACGCTGCCCGCGAAAACATTTTCGCGGGAAAGTTTTCCGCGCAGCGTCAGCTCGAGCGGGGGGAGCGCAGCCTGGGCCTCGCGCGCGGGCACGCCGGTGAGCCGCGTCCAAAGTTCGACCGGTTTGTGGCCCAGCAACTCGCCGTTGATGCGCGTGACGAGGGTGCCGCGCGGCGGGAGACCGAAGGCCGCGGCGTTGGGCAGGGCGGAGAAATCCACGCGGCTCGTGAGCTCCAGCGCGTCGAGCAGTGTGAGGCTTTCGTTGCCCTTGAACCCGAGCGCGAAATCGAGGTCGAGGGCGCGGCGGCCGGCCAAGTCGATCTGGGCGTCGGTCACGTGCGCCGTGCCGGTGTAGGCCAGCTGAAATTTCGGCTTCGTCACGCAGATGAACGTGAGATCGAGGCCGGGATGGAACACGACCGCGGCGGCGCGGAGCAGTTCGCGATCGCCTTGCTGCGCGGAGAAATTTTCCAGTTTGACGGGCGTCACCGGGCGCACCGCATAACGGTCGATGGTCGAGGCGAGCTGCAATTCCATGGGCGCAACCGTGCCGCCGAGGGCGAGCGCGCCGCTCCAAGGCCGCAGCCAGGCGAGCGGAAAACCGCCGAGCTTCAGCCGCAAGGGGGTGAGGGTGCTGACGACGACCATGTCGGCATTGGAGAGCCCGAAGATAAACGGCAGCGGCGCTTCGAGCGCGAGCAACTCGCCGGTGGCGTTGCGCACGTGCAAGGCAAACTCGTCGGCCCCGACGAGGCGCATCGACATGTTGTGAAATTTCGCGCGCAGGCTGCCTTGGAGGGCGCCGAAGGTTTCGGCGCTGTGGGGCAGCGCGGGCAGCGTGGCGTCGAGCGCAACCACGGTGGAAAAGTTTTTCGTGGCGAAGGCGGCGTCGAGCGTAAGGCGGCCCGTGACGCGGTTGGCGGCCGCATCGCTCACGACGAGGCCTTCGATGGCGCCGACGAGCCGATCGGACCGGGCGACGAACGTCGGCGCCAGCTCGGCATCGATCAGATAGGGCGGCGAATCGGCGGCGGTGAGCGAAAGGCTTTGCAAGCGCCACGGGGTGGTCGTGTGCACGGCGTAGCCATCGTCCGGCGCGGGCCGCACCACGCTTTCGCCCGCGGCAATCGTGCCGGTCACCGTGCGACCGGGCAGCCAGTGCGAAAGCCACGCGAGCGGAAATCCGGCCAGGCGCAGCCTCAGCCAGTCGCGGGCGAGATCGCTGGGATTTGCGACGGGGGCATGTTTTTCGAGATCGAACTCGAACGGGCGTTCGAGCGCGAGGACCAGATCGGGCGGAGCGTCGTTGCCCGGACGGGCGGTGAAATCAAACTCGGTGACTTGCAGCTTCGAACCCGTCACCTCGGCGGCCCAGCGGGTGTGCAGGAAAAACGGCGGGGGCGCACCGGCGTCGCCGAGCAGACTCGGCACCGCGCCTTGGAGCGCACCGCGCGTGCGCAGCGCGCCCGTGGCGGTTTCACGGGCAGCTTCGAGCTGAGCCGTGACGCGATCGCCTTGGGCCGAAGTCGCGGAAAAATCCGCGACCGTGAGCGCGAGGCGCGCCGCGGAAATCTCGATCGCTGGGCTGAAGGAAAAATCAACGGCTGGCAGGGCGGGGATCTTTTCGCCGCGCAGGAGGATCGGACCGAGCGTGGCGGGCCGCACGGGTGCGAGTTGGACGGTCGGTGCAGACCCAACGGCCAGCGTCCACGCCCCGGCAAATTCCGCCGGTGCGAGCTGCAGGCCGCGCGCGACCAGCCAGGGATTGGCCCACGCGACGGGCCAGTGTTGGAGCGTGAGGGTGGCGACGGGAGTTGCCGGCGGTTGGCGCGGATCAAACGGCTGCGTGAGCGTGAGGCTGGCTTCGGTCGGAGTGCTCTCGCCGCGGAGCGTGGCCGCGAGGCTTTGCACCGTGACTTGTTCGCCGCGGCGGATGAGGGCGGCGGCGAGACGCCCCTTGAAAGCGTCGAGCACGGAGAGTTGTGGGAGAATTTTCTGCCAATCACGCGCCTCGAGATCACCGGTGAGCGCGGCGTCGAGATCGCCGGTGCGGAGGTTGAGGGTGAACGAGACGGTGGCATCGACCGTCGCGCGCGGCAGACGCTCGCCGAAGAGGCTCGCGGCCAGGGACTGATCGGCATGCAGCGTGGCGTGGCCGGTGAGGGTCGAACGCGGGGCATCGAGAGCGGCGTCGAAAGCGAGGTGCGCGGCCGGGCCGAGGGTGAGCCGGGCCTGGTAGGTTTCACCGCTGGGATGGCCGGTGACGTCGAAGTTCAGCCGGCCGGCGGGTAACTTGAGTGCCCCGTAGCCCGGCAAGTGCAGGTCGCCGTCAACGGTGAGGCGCGCGATGCCGTGCGCCGCGGTTTGCTCGAGGTGGACCCGGCCCGTGCTGGTGAGCGTGCGGTCCGACCCGGCCGGGATGAACGTCGATTCGGCGCTGAGTTCGTAGGTGAATTCGCCGGGCGTGGCCGCGGAAAGCCCGCCGCCACGCAGGCTGAACCCGCCGGTGAGTCGCGGCTGGCCGGCGTCACGCACGACAATCTCGCCATCGAGATGGGCGGTATCGAGGGCCCACGGGAGGGGAGCCTGCAGCAGACGGAGCACGCCGTCGAACGGCGCCGACGGCGTGTTCCCGGCGGGCGCAAATTGCGCCGGGGTGACGGTGAGGCGAATTTTGCGCGCGTCGATTTGCTCGATGCGCAGCTCGCGCCTGCTGAAAAGCCGCGTGGGGGCGACCCGGATGGCGAGAGGCGTCGTGCTGGCTTCGAGGCCCGGCATGGTGAAGGCGAGGCTGCGGGCGTCGACGCCAGTGGGGCCGACGCCGATACGCTCGAACTCAAGCCGCCAGCCGGACTGCGCCGCGACGAAGCGCCGCAGCAGCCAGCCCTGCACCGGCGGCATGAGCAACAATCCGAGAATGACCGTGCCCCCGAGAAGAAATCCGCCCGCGAAAATCCACAGCCAGCGACGGCGGGGGCGGGGAACGGTGGAAGGCAGGCTCACGCGGAGGCGGCCAGTGTTCGCAGGGCTCCAAGCAGCGCAAGGCGAAGCGCGAGGCAACGGGGCGCGCGCGGACTCCGTTCGATCAGTTGTCGTAGCCCAGCGAGGCGAGCCAAAATCTAAACCCGACCAGCGTAGCCCCGATCACGACTGCCGCCACGATCGCTAGCGTGCGCAGCCGGCGGGGATCGGATTGCAGGGTGCGGACGGCCGTGTAACCCGCCAGCCCCCGCACGAGCCAGTAGCCGCCGAGGATGACCCCCATTTCCCCGAGGCCGATTGCTGACATGAAATAGGTCACGCGCTCCGCGTGCGCCGCCGCCGCGTCGAGAATGACCTTGAGTTGAAACCCGAGTATTGCGCCGCCGCCGAGGAAAAATCCCGCGCCCAGCAGGCGCGCCGCCTGGTCGGTGCGCGGCTGCCAGAGTGGTTCTGACATAAGAGCGGTGTTTGTTACCGCGCGTAGAGTCCGGTCGGGGCAAAAACGGCCGCAGGGCCGCCCGAGATGCCGACCGGCGGCACGATGATGGAGACTTCCTGACCATCGACCCAGAGGCGCGCACGCGCAGCAACCGCTTCGAGGCCTTGCTGCCAGAAGGGCGTCATGCCGCCCGGTTCGCGCGCGATCAAGCCGAGGGCTGAGAGCCCCTCCAATTGCGTGCGCAGCTCGTGGCCGCCGGCGGTGATGGTTGCGCCCACGTGCGTGGCGGTGACGGTGATCTCGATGCGGGCGTCGAGCACGGGGGCCTGCTCGAAGGGTGTGCCGGCAAAAATCTTCGGGCCGAAATAACGGCCGACTTCGGCGTTGGTCGAGACGAAGCCCATGATCAGCGGCGCGCCCGCCGGATCCGGCTGGTAGAAAATCATGCCCGCGGCGGCGCTGCCGACGGGCGTGTGCACCATGCGCGCGAGGTGCACGATCACGTTGGGCATCGGCAGACCCGGCTTCGTGCAGGCCACGAGATCGACGCCACCTTCCCAGCTCATCCAGTTTTTCAAATTCGTGTTCATATGTTTTTCGGTCGTTAAGATTAGCAGCTATGACCCGGGGCGGGAATACGCGGACCCGCGTATGTCTTCCCGGTTCACGCACGAGCTGTTGTGACTCGCGTGACAGGCTGACGGAACGCGGTCCGAAGGACCAAGATTGGAGTAGGGCGTCAGTTGATTCGCAAGTTTGGCGGTTTGAGGTGGGCCGTGCGCTCCGCGCGCGGCAGGGGCCGGGCCGCCCGCGTTTGCCGCGCGCGGAGCGCGCGGCCCACCTTTCCGACTGCAATATACCAAACGCCCGAGATATCTATGCTTTGTAGGGCTGCCGCTTGTCGGCAGGCCGTCGTGATTTTGGCGTGAGGGTGAAGACTGACGTTCACCGCGCGACGGCCCGGCGACAAGCGCCGGCCCTACAGTCCAGAAATCAAGGGACGTTGGTATTGGGCCAGCAGCCGCTCGCACAGTGCGATCAACCGCGCGCGCAGCGGTTCGCCGCGGGTGGCGAAGGCGCGCTGGTGGTGCTCATAGGCGGCGCGGCCCGCTGGCGTCTCGATGGCAATGGGCGCAAAACCAAGTTTTTGCAGATCGTAGGGGCTCGCGCGCATATCGATTTCACGGATGTCGCGGGCGAGCTCGAAGCACTCGGCGATCAGTTCGCTCGGCGTGAAGGGCGCGAGTTTGAAGGCCCATTTGTAGAGATCCATGTTGGCGTGCAGGCAGCCGCGTTGCTCAAGCTGCGCGGTGTCGGTCCGCGTGGGCTGGAGTTTGTTGAGCGGGCGCGCGGGCGCCGTGAAGAAGCGAAACGCGTCGAAGTGCGTGCATGTGATCGGCGCGGCCTCGACGATACGGGCGAGGTCCTCCGGCGCGAAACGGAGCGGGTAGGCGTTGTGCCGCACTTCTTCCGGCGTCTGCCGGTAAACCATCGCCCACTCGTGCAGGCCAAAGCAGCCGTAAAACGCGGGCCGCGCCTGCATCGCCGTGAGCATGGTGCGGAGCCACGCGACGGATTCGCGGCGGTGCGCCGGCAATGCGGCGGGATCGAGGGCGACGAGAGTCTGACTCGTGAGCGGGAACTCAGGCCGGCTCGGAGAACCGGCCCCACCTTCAGGAAATTCGCGATACTCGGGCCAGCGTAGAAATTCGCGGGCAGAGTCACCGGCGAGGACGACGTCCGGTCCCGGATGCCAGCGGCGGAGCCACGCCGGTCGGAACGAGTAGTAGCTGAAAAGAAAATCGTAGACCGGATGTTTTTCGCCGTAGGCGGTGCGGGCTTGGTGCGGATCGGTCCACGCCCGCACGCGGGCCTCATGGGCCGCCGCGCGTTCGCGCCACACCGGCTCGGCTAGAATCGTGCGATCGGCGGTCGCGATCATCGGGGCACTATTTCCTGACGGCGGGATCGAAGCCGTAGCGCTCCTGGAGGAAAAGCGTGAGCACCTCGGCCGTGATTTTCGCGAAGCGGGCGCGGTTTTCCGGGGTGTCGCGCACCCCGACGCGATGGCACTCGATCTGGAGGCCGTCGACCTTCGGCGTGGCGCCGCCGGCGTGTTGCCGGACGGTGTAGCCGCCGTCGAAGAAGGTGTTGTTGCCGGGCCCCGGAGCCTGCGGGCTCGGCACGGCGGGCAGTCCGCGGGCGACAAAAAGATCGCCGAGGCTGCGCGGCCCGCGGAGCAAGGTGGCCGCGCTGCCGCCGAGGCGCTGATGGAGATCGCTGATGGTGCTGACGGCGATGACGCCGGAGGCATCAAAGGACTGATCGGAGACGTTGAGTTGCTTCGCGCCGAGCGCGTAGCCGAGTTCGAGGCGCGCGATCGTGTGGCCATGCCCGTGCAGATCGACGAGGAAGGCGAAGCCGTGGCGCGCGACCGCGGCGGCGAGCGCACCCTAGATCGCGGCGTGATATTCGCTCCACGCGCGCTCGGCGCCGGCGCTGCCCTGGGCGGCTTCCTTGATCTCGCGGTTGGGATCGAGTTTCACGCGATGGAGGTGACTCGCGACGAGGTGGACGCGGTGGCCGGTGCGCGCAAAAAATTCAGCGGCGAGCGCGCGGGCGAGTTCCTGCGTGTTGGCGTCCATGTCGGTGACGCCCGCGGTGCGGTTGGGCATCGCGTCGGGCTTCAGCCGGCCGCCATGCGGCGAGGTCAGCACGATGGGCAGATCGCCCGCGAGATATTCGATGAAGCGGTCGGTGCCGAAGTAGGACTGGCCGGGGATTTTTTCCTCGGGGGCGTCGGCGCGGGGCGGTGACGCCGCCAGGGCGGCAGACGCGACAAGGATCGAGAGCACGGGCAGCGAACGCAGGCGGGTAAGCATGGGGGTGGGCTTAAGTTTCGCGGGCGAGCAGGCGACGCACGCCCTCGATGGGTGGCACAGTGATGGCGGTGAGACGGAGGCGGGTGCGGGTGGCGAGCGCGGTGGCGACCAACGGATGCGTCAGCAAGGCGCCGCTGAGGCCGGCGGGGATCGTGTCGGGTGGAGTGGCGGGGAAAAGTTTTGCCGCAACGCGGGTCGCGAGCTCGAGGAGCTCGGAGGCGGATTCGATCAGCACTTGGTGCGCGGCCGGATCGCCCTCGGTCGCGAGGCGGAGCACGACGGGGGCGAGCGCGGCGATCACGCGGTTGGGCTCGGCGTGTTGGTAATAGTAGCGCGTGACGGCGCGCACCTCGGCGGCGTCGCCGAGCTGCGTGTGCGCGCACACGGCGGGGCCGAGGCCTGAGGGTGGCAGCCAGCCTTGCAACTCGAGCAACGCGCGGGCGATGGCGCGGCGGCCGAGCTCGTAGCCGCTGCCCGGATCACCGAAGCGCCAGCCGGTGCCGCCGGCGTAGTGGATCGCGCCGTCGGGCGAACGCGCGGCGACGAAGGAACCCGTGCCGGCGTGCAGCACGAGCCCGGGCGCGCCGCCGGTGGCGAGTTCGAGCGTCGGCAGCGAATCGATCGCGGCGGTGACGCGGCCGAAACCGGTGAGCGCGGCGGCGAACTCCTGCCAGAACGCCGGCGCGCCGGACATGAAAAGGTGCGTTGCCACAATCGGC
This sequence comes from Opitutaceae bacterium, assembly GCA_031379235.1. Taxonomy (GTDB): domain Bacteria; phylum Verrucomicrobiota; class Verrucomicrobiia; order Opitutales; family Opitutaceae; genus ER46. Next base: position 8,641 of record JANNEY010000403.1, read on the forward strand.
GACGAGCTGAGAGCTGAGGGTTGAGAGCTGAGAGCCGGAGACGAAGTGAGCGCGGCGAGCGCGGCGGTGACGGTCGTGCGCGCCTGGTCGGGGCCGGTGACGTTGGGGTTGCAGCCGGGCGCGAGGTGACGCGCGACGATTTCGCCGCGGGCATCGACGAGGATGCACTCGGTCTTGGTGCCGCCGCCGTCGACGCCGATTTTGTAAGAGGAATTGCCCACGGAACACACGGAATACACGGAAGCCGGACAGGCGGAATTTTATTTTCCGTGTATTCCGTGTGCTCCTTGGGCCATCAACTCAAGCGAGCTGCTTGCTCAGGCGGTGTTTGTATTTGGCGCCGACCTTGCGGTTGTGATCGATGGCGCCGGGGATGTTTTGCGAGCGCAGCACAGGGATCTCGTGGCCGTTTTGTTTCAGCCACTCCATGGTCGAGAGCATAAGCCAGTTGAGCAGCGAGCCGCCGATGAAGGTGCTCGTGGGGCCGGTCGCGATGTCGGGCGTGAGCTGCATGATGGTGTCGCCGGGCACGCCGCCGTTATCGAGGACGAAGTCGGAGAGCGCGTGGAGATTCTTGCCGCCGGGATGCACGGTCTTCGCCGTGGTCGACATGGTGAGCGAGCAGAGGCCCACGACGAGGCAGCCTTTTTTCTTCGCGTGCAGCGCGACCTCGATGGGCGAGGAGTTTTTGCCCGAGTTGGAAATGACGATGACGACTTCGCCGGCGCGTAGCTCGTATTGGCGGTCGTAGCGCTCGACGAGGGCGGTGCCGTAGCCGACGAGATTCTCGATGAAGCCGGCGGTGGGATCGTTGATGCTCGTGATGCAGACGAGGCCGCCGGCGCGGCCGACGATTTCGCGGGCGATGATTTCGCTGTGGCCCGAGCCAAAGGTGTGGATGACCTCGCCGCGGGCGACCGAGGCGCCGAGGATGGGCGCGAGGGCGGCGATGGTGGCGGCGTTTTTCTCGCGCGCCGTGGCGAGCAACGCGAGCGAGCGGTCGTAGTAGGTGGAGGCCAGGGGCGAGAGGGACATCGCCCGAGGGAATGAGGGACGGAGCGAGGGAGGGAAAGCGGGAAAATAGAAATGGGCTTGGCGCGCGGGGGCGGGGCGATTGGGTGGAAGGATGAAGTTTTCGTCCGTCGTGGCGTGTGCCAGCTGGTTGTTGGGTGCGGTGATTTTTGCCGGGGAGCCGCCGGCGGTTCCGCCGCTGCTGCCGGTCGAAGATTTCGCGCGCGCGGATATTTCGAGCGGGCTTGCGCTTTCGCGCGATGGTCGCACCATCGCCTACTCATCGGGGCTGGATCGGGATTGGATTACGATTTTGCGCGACTGGGAGACAGGAAAGACGCGCGACATCGGCAACGGGGCCGGGGCCTTGAAGCCCATCTGGACGAGTGCCGAGCGGCTTCTCACGGGCGGTGGTTTGAGCATGAATCGTGACGGCAAGGAGCTGGCGGGCGGCACGTCGGTGTCGTCGCTGGCGGCGGCCCTCGTCGCTCCCCAGTCGGTGATGGCGAGCCGCATCGAGGGCCCTAACGCAGGGGATGTCCTCGTCCTGCGTTACGATCCACAGGTCGTCGGGTTCAGGCAGTTGTATTATGTGCCCTCCTATCCACACGTCGATCGGGTGAACTTGCGCACGAGCGCCCATGCCGAGCAGGTGAAGAATCCCGGTGGGGTCGTTTCGTGGCTGGCAGATGAAAACGGGTTGGTGCGGGTCGGAAGCGATACCAAGGGTGTTTTCAACCGCGTAATTTGGCGCGACCGCGACGGTGGAGAGTGGCGCGTGCCGCCGGGTTTGGACTATGCGCGCAATCAGTTTTTTCCACTGTGGCTGAGCGCGGACGGACACACCCTGTTTCTCGCGCAGCGCACGGAGGGTGGGACGTGGGGGCTGTTCAGCTACAATCTCAAGGAAGGCCGCACGGGTGAGATTATTTTGGGCCACGACACCTGCGATTTGATGCCAGCGTTTCCCGTGCTGGCACCGCGGACGCGTGAGCTCCTGGGGTTGTATTTTCACACCGAAACGCCCCGCGTGATGTGGCTCGATCCACAGATGGCCGAAGTGCAGAAGGCGATCGACCAGGCGCTGCCGGGCCGCGTCAACCGAATCACGAGCCTCAGCGACGACCTGAAGCGAATGATCGTCGAGTCCTCAACGGCGCGTGAACCGGCGACAAATTACCAGTTCGACTTGGAAATGAAATCGCTGAAACCGATCTTTCCGCGGCGGCCGTGGATCAAACCGGCGCAGATGGCCGAGGTATTTCCTGCAAGTTACAAGGCGCGCGACGGCCAGGTGATCCGGGGTTATCTCACGGTCCCGCCCGGACGTGCAGCGAAAAACCTGCCGCTTGTGATCGTGGCGCACGACGGGCCGGTCTCACGGGTGGTGTGGGAGTTTGACGCCGAGGCGCAGTTCCTCGCGAACCGAGGCTACGCCGTGCTCGCAATCAACTACCGCGGCTCGACCGGATATGGCCGCGACTACGAGGAGAAGGCGACGCGGCACACCTCGTCGGTGCCGGCCGACGATCTCGCCGACGGCGCGCGCTGGGCGATCGCCCAGGGTATTGCCACCCCGGGGCGGATCGGGATTTCCGGCCGCGGCTTCGGAGGCACCTGCGTCTTGCTCGCCCTCACGCGCGATCCGGAACTGTATCGTTGTGCGATCGGCATCGATCCGATCACGGACTGGACGTTGCAACTCGCCCACGTGCGGCAGGGCAATCCGGCAGGCTTCGCGTTTTGGGCGGACCGAGTCGGCGATCCGGCGCGTGATGGGGCTGAGTTGCGCGCGGCCTCGCCGGCGCATCAGGTGGAAAAGATCAACGCACCCGTGCTGTTGGTCTACAGTCCCGGCGAGAGAGTGTCGCGGGACGATAGCCGGACGTTTCGCGCGGCGTTGGGCCGGTTGAAAAAAACTCACGAAGTGATGTCGCAGCAGGATGACGTGGACGGTTTTGCGTTTACAGCGGGCCGCGTGACGTTGCTCAAGCGGATCGAGCAATTTTTGGCCCAGAATCTCAGCCCGGCAAGATAAGGACAATAATCCCGCCATGATCCGCGCCATTGATCACATCAACCTCGTCGTCGCCGATCTGGCGCGGTCGGTGGCGTTCTACACGGAGGTGCTGGGTTTCGTTAAAACCCACGATGTTCACATGGAGGGCGCGTGGATTGAAGAGATCATCGGGTTGAAGGGAGTGAAGGGGCTCGTGGCGTTCGTCGAGCTACCGGGTGGCGGCGGGCCGCGGATCGAGCTGCTGCAATACGTGGCGCCGGCGGGCGTGGTGCTGCCGGAGAACTCGCGCGCGAACACGCACGGGCTGCGGCACATCGCGTTTCGCGTGGACGACATCACGGGGATGGCGGCGAGGTTGCGCACGGCGGGCGTGACGCTGTTTTCCGATCCGGTGAAAGTGCCGCGCGGTGTGGTGAAGTTCGCCGCGGGCGACAAAACGCTGGTCTACTTTCTCGATCCGGATGGAGTGATATTGGAGCTGGCGGAGTATCGGTGAAGCGCCTTCGCCAAGGCTCCGACGAGGCAAAGGCCCGCCGCGTTCGCCGAGGCTTGGGTGCGGTGAGCGGGCCGTGCTGCGGTGATCTATTTTGCCCCGACCAGCTCGGCGAGCGGCACGACTTCGACGCGTTTTTCCAGGCGGTAGCGGCGCTCGCCGGGGTAGACGACGAGGAGTTCGTCGAGCTTCAGGTCGGCGAGAGCGATGCGCATCGAGGGGGTAAGCGTGGGGGCGTCGGCGCGCTTGCACTCGACGCCGATGCGTTTGCCGCCTTTGAAGAGCACGAGGTCGATCTCGGCGCCGTTGTGCGTGGCCCAGTAATAGGCGTCGTCGGGGCGGAGAGCCTTGAGGACTTCCTCGACGGCGTAGCCTTCCCACGAGGCACCGACTTTCGGGTGGTGCTCGAGGTCGCGCGGCGTGCCGAGGCCGAGGAGCGCGTGGAGCAGGCCGCTGTCGCGCACGTAGATTTTCGGCGCCTTGACCTGACGCTTGCCGAGGTTTTCGAACCACGGCGGGAGCTGGCGCACCATGAACACGCCGGTCATGAGGTCGAGGTAGCGGCGCACGGTGGCCTCGTTGATGGCGAGGGCGCGGGCGAGTTCGGCGGCGTTCCAAATCTGGCCGTGGTAGTGCGCGAGCATATTCCAGAAGCGGCGCATGGTGACGGCGGGGATGGTGATGCCGAGCTGCGGGAGGTCGCGCTCGAGAAACGTCTGGAGAAACTGGCGGCGCCACGTGAGCGAATCGGCGTCGCCGCGCGCGGTGAACGCGAGCGGGAAGCCGCCGCGCAGCCAGTGGCGCGGCTGGGCGGCGGTGCCGAGGTCGGCGAGGCGAAAGCCTTCGAGCGGGACGGTTTCGAGCCGGCCGGCGAGGGTCTCGGAGGAATGCCGGATCAGGTCAGGCGCGGCGCTGCCGAGGAGGAGAAAACGCGCGGGCAGCGGCCGGCGGTCGGCGAGCACGCGGAGGAGCGGGAAGAGTTCGGGGCGGCGCTGAACTTCGTCGATGACGACGAGGCCTCTGAGCGGGCGGAGGGCGGTGTCGGGTTCGGAGAGGCGGGCGAGGCTGGCGGGGTCCTCGAGGTCGAAGTAGTTGAGCGAACCGGGCGCGACGAATTCGCGGGCGAGGGTGGTCTTGCCGCACTGGCGCGGGCCGAGCAGGGCGACGACCCGGCTGCGACGGAGCGCGGCGCGGATGAGCGAGCGGTCGGTGGCGCGGGCGAGCATGGCGGAAATAGGCACCATGAAAATCCCGCAGTCAATGCGGGAATTTCATGGTGCGTGGATCCCGGTTGCCGGGGCGCGCGGCGCGCGAATCAAACCGGCGCGTTGAGGGCAATGCGCTCCACCTCGGAGCAGGGCGCGTGCGATAGGCGGAGGCGGGCTGAAGCCCGCCCTACTGCTCCCACCGGCCGTAGATGCCGCAGGGAAGAACTTTGCCATCACGCTGGATCGGGAGGCCGACTTCGCCCGCGGTGATCGTGCCGCCGCGGGTGTGGAGGAGTTCGGCCAGGAGATTGGCGACGACCGTGGGCGAGAGGCGGGCGGTGTAGGCGTTGATCAGGAAGAAGAGTGGCTGCTCGGTGAGCAGGGCGCGGCATTCGGTGAGAAGCGGCCAGAGATGCTCCTCGAGTTTCCACATTTCGCCCGTGGCACCGCGGCCGAAGGTGGGAGGGTCCATGATGATCGCGTCGTAGCGTTTCCCGCGCTTCTGCTCGCGGCGGACGAATTTCAGGCAATCGTCGGTGATGGTGCGCACGGGCGCGTCGGCGAGACCACTGAGAATGAGATTCTCTTTGCACCACTTCACCATGCCCTCGGCCGCATCGATGTGCGTGACGCTGGCCCCGGCTCTCGCCGCGGCGACAGTCGCGGCCCCAGTGTAGCCGAAGAGGTTGAGCACGTTGACTTCCCGGCCGGCTTTGCGCGCGGCCGCGATCTTGGCGGAGAACCATTCCCAATTGACGGCTTGCTCGGGGAAAAGGCCGGTGTGCTTGAACGAGGTGGGATGAATCTTGAAGGTCAGCCGGAGTGAATCGTAGGAGATTTTCCAGTGGTCGGGGAGGGGACGGCTAAAATCCCATTTGCCGCCGCCCGTTTCACTGCGGTGATAGAAGCCATCGTAGTTTTCCCAACGGGCTCCGGCGGGTTTTGCATGGCGGGGCCAGATGATTTGCGGGTCGGGACGAACAAGGGTATAAAGACCCCACCGCTCGTGCTTCATGCCGTCGCCGCAGTCGAGCAGTTGGTATTCGCGCCAATGATTGGCGACGAGAAGGGCGGGACGTGCGACGACGGCGGGCATTTTTCGAAAGGGGAGGCAACTCGGCGACGCGGTGCGTGTCGAGCAGGCGATTCCGCGGCCACTGCGGAACCGACTTAGCGGTCGCCATTCAGCGGCATTTTGGTGGAGCGCGGTCCCGGTCGTTGACAGCCGCGGTCGGCGAAATGTAGGGTGTTTACCTTTCACGTCTAAATCCATGAACAAAACAAACCTCCTCCGGGCTTCCCTGGCCCTCGTCGCTGTCGCTTTTGGCGCAGCGCATCTGTCCGCTGATGTCGTCGAGACGAAGAGCGGTGCCCGCATCGTTGGCAAAGTCACCAAGATCGACGGCGGCGCCGTCACGGTCGCGACCGACTACGCCGGTGCGGTCACCATCAAGCAGTCGGAAGTCACCTCCATCACGACGGACGCCCCGATTGCCGTGCGCCTCGCGAGCGGCACGCGCGTGGATGGCAAAGTCACCACGTCCAGCGGAGCCGTGCAGATTGCCGGCGCTGAAGGCTCGATTTCCACCACGGTGGACAAGGTCGCGGCCTCTTGGGCTGCGGGCGGCAAGGATCCGGCGGTGGCGGCGCTTGAACGCGGCTGGGCCTACGAGGCGGCCGTCGATATCGCCGGCAAGACCGGCAACAAGGAACAGCTCGGCACGGGTTTCTCGTTCCGCGCGACGCTCGCCGGTTCGCAGGACACGCTGCAGTTCTACTCGGCCTACGACCGTCAGGTGTCGGACGGCGTGAAGTCCGCCGACCAGTTCAAGGCCGGCGTCGACTACGCGAACAATTTCTCGGGCCGGAAGTCTTGGTATATGCGCAACGAAGCCGGCTTCGACCGCGTGAAAGACATCGAGCTCTATAACGTTGCCGCGGTCGGTCTCGGCTACGATTTCATCAAGGAAGCGAAGCAACTGCTCACGGGTCGCGCCGGTGTGTCGTTCCGCTATGCGGGCTACAAGAACCCCCGCACCGAGGACGTGAAGAGCGCCGGTTTGGACTTCGGTCTCGCCCATCGCCTCCAGATGGACAACGCGGTGCTCGTGAACCGCATCTCCTATGTCCCGACTTTTGAGGACTTCAGCAATTTCGTGCTGACCCACGAGAGCTCGCTCGAGCTCCCGCTCCTCAGCACCCAGTGGAAAATTCGTCTGGGCGTGGCCAACGACTACAACAGCAAGCCGGGCAAGGGTGTCGAGCGGCTCGACACGACCTACTTCACCCGTCTCGTGCTGAGCTGGAAGTAAACCTGCCGACGCTGCGAACGACGGCACTTTCACCAGACCCTGTTTCTCAAGGGCCGCGTCAGCGGCCCTTTTTTTTGCTGGTGGGGACGCGACGCCCACGTCGCGTTGCAAATAGACCGCGACCAGGGCGTCGCGGCTCCAGCGCGTAGAGCACCCCCCCAATACAATTTCTACCATTTAGTGATTAGTT